>CANPWY010000018.1 GCA_947585215.1 uncultured Clostridia bacterium | reverse complement strand
CACGGAACCGGTCTGCTGCTCGCGGCGGTGATAACGGCGCTCGGCGCCGCCGCCGGAGTGCTGAGATACTTTGAGCTCACGAAGGGGCTTGAACACGGGCTCGCGGGCGGAAGCCCGCTCATCCCTGCCATGCGCGCGGCGGCTGTAGTAGGCGCACTGCTCGCGGGGGGCGTCTCGCTTGCGATAAAGCCCGCCGCCGGCGGATACGCCGCGCTCTACCGCCGTCAGGCGCCGAAGACCGCGTCGGTGGCGGCGGGATTCCTGTTCGCCGCGTCGGCGCTGGCGGGGCTCGTCACATACGGGGCGGGGAACGTCCTGCGCCTCGTGCTGTCGCTCTTTGCGGTGTTCTGCGGCGCGACGATGGTCTTCTCCGTGGCGGGAGACGGCTCGGACAGCGGCGAAAAGGGCGGCAGCTCGATATATGCGGTGTTCCCGGTGTTCTTCTTCGGGTTCCTGCTTGTGGCGCTGTATGTGTTCCACTCGAACGACGCGGTGCTCGAAAATTACGGATACGTCGTGGCCGCGGGCGTCCTGGAGACGGCGGCGGCGTACTACGTCTCGGGACTGGCGTTCGGCGAGCGCCGGCCGAGGAGGACGCTTGCAGTGTCATGCGCGGCGCTCTTTCTCTCGGTGTGCGTAGCTCTGGGAGAAATTATGAGCGGCGGGGACATGCAGGTGGCGGTGATACTTGCGGCGTCCGCCGTGTGGAACGCGGCCGCAATCGCGGCTCTCACCGGTTCCGCGTGCGAGGAGCACTCGGAGCCGTCCGACGGAGAGGACGGAGAACCCTCCGCCAAAACAGAAGAAGCACAATAGGAGCGGCGGGTTGGATTTGTCCGCGCTTTTCAATGCCCGAACGGTCTTGACCGTTCGGGCATTATATTTCTCCGCCTTTCCGCACAGACTAGGAATATATACGGGAAGGAGGCGGCAGGATGTTTTTCAGGCGGGCAAAGCGCACTCATGCGGTGAGGCCGGAGAGCGTCGAGGAGCGGTACTCCTCGCTCGCGCTCGCGAGCCGCGTCGAGGAAAACGAGCGGATGTTCCGCGAGGTGTTCCGCGGAGACGACACGATGATCTTCCGCCGGTTCGGGCCGGAGGGGATGTTTCTCATAATGCTCGTGGATGGCATGATAAACGACGAGACGGTAAACGACAACATAGTCCGGCGGCTCGAAATAGCGGTGAAGCCGGGCGACCCCGCGCCCGGCCTCGAGCGCATCGAGCGGGAGATGGTGTCGATAGCGGAGGCGAAGCGCACCGCAAAGATGACAGACATCTTCGACAGCCTGCTCTACGGCGACACGGTGCTCCTCGCGGACGGCTCAAGCGAGGCGCTGATACTTTCGAGCAAGGGCTTCGAGCGGAGGAGCATCGGCTCAAGCGAGAACGAGAAGGGCATAAAAGGACCGCAGGAGGCGTTCAGCGAGGCGTTCATGCCGAACCTCGCTTTGATACGGCGGAAGCTCCGCAACCCAGCGCTGAAGTTCGCCTTCCGCAAGATTGGCCGCGTCACCCGCACGAACGTCGTGCTCTGCTATATCGACGGGGTCTGCGAAAAGGGGCTTGTCGAGGAGATAGAGGCGCGCCTTGATAAAATAGAGATAAACGGCATACTCGACTCCAACTACGTCTCCGAGCTTATCTGCGACAGCCCCGGCTCGCCGTTCCGCACGACGGGTTCGACCGAGCGTCCGGACATCGTCGCGGCGAGGCTCCTCGAGGGGCGCGCCGCAATAATCGTAGACGGCAGTCCGACGGTGCTCACCGTGCCGCACCTGCTCGTGGAGTACTTCCAGAGCCAGAACGACTACTACCGCAGCTTCTGGGGCGCGTCACTCTCGCGTGTTCTGAGATATATCGGTTTTTTCGTGTCGGTATCTGCGCCCGCGCTCTATACCGCGATACTCGGCTTCCACCCCGAGCTGCTGCCGACGACACTGCTGATAAGCGTGGCGCGGGCGCGGCAGGGGGTGCTGATACCCACGGTGGCGGAGATGACCTTCATGCTCCTCGCCCTTGAGATATTGCAGGAGGCGGGACTGCGCGCCCCGCCGGCTATCGGTCAATCGCTCTCGATAGTCGGCGGACTGATACTCGGACAGGCGGCGGTGGACGCGCGGATAGTCAGCGCGCCGGTGGTGATAGTCGTCGCGCTCTGGGCTGTGACGAATATGATGCTCCCGAACCTGCGGAGCCCGATAATCGTCATGACCTTCGTACTGCTTGCGCTCTCCGGCGCGCTGGGACTCTACGGCTACTCGCTCGGGATGTGCGCGCTCGGCGTACTGCTCGCGTCGATGCGCTCCTTCGGCGTGCCGTATACCGACTTTGCGGTGCCGTACTCCTTCCGGGAGCTGCGCGACAGCGTGGTGCGCGCGCCGTGGCGCAGGATGGCGGTAAGGCCGTTTTCCCCGAAGCGCGGAGGTGAACCGAGTGAAAGCGATTAGGCGCGCGGCGCTCGCTCTGCTTGCCGCTGGGACGCTCCTCGCCTCCGGATGCGGCAGTACCGACCCCGACCGCATGGCGATAATCACCGGCGCGGCGATAGACCTCGCGGACGGGATGTACGAGCTCACGATAGAGTCGATAAAGGTGGAGGGCTCGTCGCTCGACGAGCCCATCGAGACGCAGACCTTCACGGCGGCGGGACGGAGCCTCGACCTCGCGGAGGCCGAGCTGGAGCGGCTCACCGGCTCGCGGCTCTACTGGGGTCACGCACAGGCGCTCGTTCTGAGCGAGGCGGCGGCGCGCGAGGCGCTTCCGCCTATATTAGACTGGGTCATGCGCTCGGGCGACCTGCGCCTCACGCTGGTGCTCGCCGTGAGCCGGGCGGACGGCGCGAAGGAGATATTTTCGAGCGACCCCTCCGGCTCCTACTCGGTGGCAAGCGCCATCGCGGGCGCGGCGCGGGACGGGGGCTTCTCCGAGCGCTCCGCGGGGGCGAGCACCCACAGAGCGCTCGAGGCGCTGCTTGACAACGGCGCCGCGCTTCTGCCCGCCGTCCGTCCGGCGGAGCAGGAGGACAGGAGCTACGCCGTCCTCGACGGCGGGGCGGTGCTCGCGGGAAGCGGGCTTGCGGGGTTCCTCGACGAGGACGAGGCGCGCGATATGCTCCTGCTCCTCGGCGCTGAAGAGACGCGCGAGCTCGTGCGCTTCGACGGCGGCGCGGCGGGCATAAAGATAGAGGACATAAGCTCCTCGGCGTCGGCGTCCGTAACGGAGGACGGCGCGCCGATGCTACGCGTGAGCGTGAGCGGCGGGTGCGTGACGGAGTATCTGGAGGGTGGCGCGGAACAGCTCGACGAGGAGCGTGCGCGCGAACTGACGGACGCCGCGAGCGCGGCGCTCGCACGGAGGATAGAGCGCGCGATAGAAGCGTCGCGCGCGCTCGGCGCGGACATCGCAGGCTTTGCCGAGCAGTTTGAGAAGGGCTACGAGGACGCGGCGGCGGACGCCGCGCTCACGGCGGAGGTCGAGGTGTCGGTAGAGCTGGAGATAACCGACACCGGACTCATTTCCCGCTTCCCCGCGCCGGGAGCGGACGGCATGGGGAGGCGGAACGGATGAGGCATATTAGTCCGCGCGGAAGAGCGGTGCTAGTCGCGTGCTTTGTAGTGGGCGGCGGACTGCTCACCGGCGCGCCCGCCGGCGCGGAGGGGGTCGGATGGGCGAGCGCCGCAGTCGCGGCGCTCGCGGGAATGGCGGCGGCGTGGTCTGTGGCGCGGCTTGGCCGCTCCGCGCCGGGGAGCGGCTTTGCGGAGGCGCTTGACCTCCGGCTCGGACGAGTTGCGTCCGCCACGGTGAAAATACTCCTTGCCGCGATGACGGCGGGTCTGCTTCTGCGGGACGCCGCCGTGCTTACAAAGTTTGTCGGGGCCAATATGATGCCGGGGACGCCGGAGATGCTGATAGCGCTGAGCTTCACACTCACGGCGGCGTGGTGCGCGGCGGCGGGAAGAAGCGTCGTCGGCAGGTGGGCGGAGCTCGTCGCCCTGCCGATGCTCCTTCTGCTCGCGTTCGCATTCGCGCTCGCGGCGCGCGACTTCGGCGCGGACGCCGTGGAGGACGGTCTGCGTGAGGGCGCGGGGGCGATCCTTCCCGGCGCGGTCGGGATATTCGCGGAGAGCTTCGGGTCGGTGCTGGTCTGCTCCGCGGCGGTGTTCCCGTTCGCGTCGGACGAGAAGCGCCCGGTGCTTCCGCTCGTCGTGGGAGCGGCGCTCGGAGGCGCGGTGCTCGCCGTCGTTATGCTGATGAACGTGGCACTGCTCGGCAGCAGCACTATTGAGCTCTTCAACTTCCCAACCTACCACGCGCTCCGCGTGAGCGGCGTGGACGGCGTCCTCGAGCGGATGGAGGCACTGCTGATGCTCCCCGCCGTGATGCTAGTATTTCTGCGCGTCGTGGCGGAGCTGACCTTCTTTTCAGAGCTTGCAAAGAGCGGCACGGCAAAGAAGTGGACGCCGTTTGTGACGGCGGCGGTCGCGGCGGCGGCGTCGCTTGCGGTGTTCCCGAGCCAGATAGAGCTCCGGGAGCACACCGAGGCGGTCCTCGGGGTATACGCCGCGCTGTGGGCGCTCATCGCCGTGCTGTTTGCGGCCGTCGGACGCAGAAAGAAGCGTTGAGACCTCCGTCGAGACATTCCCGGGCGGACTTTTTGTGCGGAGGCGCAAATTCGTCTTCCGTGCGGAGAAGTTTTGTGCTACAATAGGCGGTAGAAAACTTTTCCCGGAGGGAACCGACTTGAAGAGGATAATTTCTGCGATACTGCTGTTTGCGCTCGTCGGCGCACTTGCATCCTGCTCGCTCGAGGAGGGGCGCGTGGTCAGCGCGTCTCCGTCGCCCACGGCAGGCTCTGCCGCGACGCTCGCTGAGCCGCCGATGCCGGCGGAGGAGCTTGGCGAGACGGTGATGACGATAGACGGAGACGGCGTCACGATGGCGGAGGTGCGCTATCAGGCCGCTTCGCTCATGAGCGCCTACGAGTTCTTCGGAGAGGGGAACGTGGACTTCTCGGCGGAGCTTGAGGGCAAGCCTGCGGGCGACTTCTTTATAGACGAGGCTGTGAACACCTGCATCCTCTTCCGCGCGGTGGAGCGCTACGCCGCGGAGAACGGCTATGCGTTCACCGAGCAGGAGTACGACGACATATATGCCGAGATAAACGAGTATATTGAGCAGTGCGGCGGACAGGAAGCCTTCAATGAACAGCTCGAGTACGCCGGCATGACGCCGAGCCTCTACGAGTACCTTGTCGAGGTGCCGCGCCTCTACTACAAGATGTACGACGCGATATACGGCGAGGGCGGCGAGCAGGAGATAACTGACGAGACGGTGCACAGCTACTTCGAGCAGAACTATATGACGACGCGTCACATACTCAAGGTTGCCCTCGACGACAACGGAGACCCGCTGCCAGAAGCGGACGCGGAAAAGGTGCGCGCGGAGGCGGAAGCGCTTGCGGAGCGCGCCGCCTCGGGCGAGGACTTCGCGTCGCTCGCCGCCGCCGAGAGCGATGACGACGAGCTTCTGGGCGAGACGATAACCTTCGAGCTCTCCACCATGCCGGACGAGTACGTCGCGGCGGCGGAGGCGCTCGCGCCCGGCGAGACGAGCGGCACCGTTGACATCGGCGGCGCGTATGTCATAATACTCCGCGAGGAGCTGGACGAGGGGTATCTCGACGAAAACTTCGACGCGGTGTCGGAGGAGTACGGCCTCACGCAGTTCCGCGTGTACCTTGACGCGGTGTGCGAGACCCTGCCGGTCGAGAAGACCGACGCCTTCGCGAAGGTCGACCCCGAGGAGATATACAACGCGTTTTTCGGGTAATACGCTCCAAAGAGACAGCCGCCCGTCGCCGAAATGGCGACGGGTGGCTTTTTGTGACAGATTGGGTATGACAATCGGGAAGTAACAGCGGCGCTTTACGCCGAGGTCCCGACACCGGCAAGCCGTATCGTTTCCTCTTTGTTATTACTTTGTATTGACAGTGTAATGATATTGTGTTACAATAGGCGTACCGAAAGGAGGTATTTCTATGGCTCAGGTCAACGTAAACGTCCGCATGGACGAGGACGTCAAGCGTCGGTTCGATGAGTTCTGCGCCGAGGTCGGCATGAACGCCTCGGTCGCCATCAATCTTTTTGCCCGTGCCGTCGTTCGAGAGCAGCGTATACCGTTCGAGATCACCGCAGACCCGTTCTACGGTTCTGCGAACATGGCCGCACTTCGCCGCTCCATTGCCGAGCTGGACGCCGGGCGCGGCACTCCTCACGAGCTTGCGGAGGACGGCGGCGATGACTAAAATCTGGTCCGACTCCGCGTGGGCGGACTACCTTGAGTGGCAGGATGCCGACTCGAAGATGCTCCGCCGTGTCAACGAGCTCATCCGCGATACGGAGCGCGACCCCTTCCGAGGTCTCGGCAAGCCGGAACCGCTTAAGGGCGATCTTTCCGGATGGTGGAGCCGCCGTATCAACGGCGAACACCGCCTTGTCTACCGCGTAAAGGACGGCGCTCTTGAAATCGCCCAGTGCCGCACGCACTACAAATAATCAAGTTCGGCATTCCAACACGTTTCGAGTAAAGCATGAACAGGCGCTTTTCCGCGCCGGTTCGCGCGGTTGATGTTGCCGCAGGCAACATTGCGGAGCCCCGATTCATTCGGGGCGAGCATTTTAATCGGGGGGCAAACGGTCTTTCAGACCGTTTGCCCCCCAGAACAAAAAGCAGCCGAAAGGCTGCTTTTTGTTCTGGTACCGGAGACCGGGGTCGAACCGGCACGTCCTTGCGGACAGCGGATTTTAAGTCCGATGCGTCTACCAATTACGCCACTCCGGCATATTTGCTTTTTCGCCCTCCGCCGAAAGTCCCCGGCGCGGGCGCGACGCGCGGCAAAGTCCCGCTCTGTCGGCGCTATTATACTTTACCACACGCGGCGGACGTTTGTCAACTTGCGGCGAGACGCGGCGGAAAAATCAGTGGAAAAATCCGCGCGTGTGTGTTACAATTATCCTGTCACTATCGGACATTTTGCGGAGGTGGCTGAAATGCCGTCGCTCGGTTATCTTTTCGGGCGTATACGCTCGATGAATACGAAAAACATGCGTCTCGCCGCGAAGCGTATCGCAGGGGAGGCGCACCGTCCCGCGCTCCTTGTCCTCGCAGACATGGCGTGGTGCGGGTTCCGCTACGGCGCGGGGTATATGGACTACGAGCTCTTTCGCTTCTGGGAGAAGAGCGGTCGTCAGCGCGCCACCTACCTCACGCGCGGACGCAACAACGAGTACGTCAAAGTCCTGAATGACCGGGACTGCTGGAAGCTCTTTGAGGACAAGCCGCTCTTCCTCGAGCGGTTCCGGGACTACTGCCCGCGCGGGTGGCTGGACATCCGCCACGCCGGCGCGCACGAGCTCGAGCGGTTCGGGACGCGGCTCGGTGAGTTTATAGCGAAGCCGCCGGACGCGAGCCACGGAGACGGCGTGGAGAAAATATCCGCCTCCGCCGTGGACGACTGGACGGCGCTCCACGCCCGCCTCACGGAGAGCGGCTCCACGCTCTGCGAGGAGGTCGTGCGCCAGCACGACGACGTGAACGCCATCTGTCCCGGCTCGGTCAACACCGTACGGTTCGTGACGCTCGTGAAGGACGGTACGCCGCACATTGTCGCGACATATCTCCGCGTGGGAGGCGGTAAGCGGCCGGTGGACAACTTCAACGGCGGCGGCATGGTGACCGTCGTCGACCGCGAGACCGGCGTGATACTCTACCCCGCCGTCGCGAAGGCGGGGGTGGTGTACGAGGAGCATCCCGTCACCGGCAAGCATTTTGCGGGAACTCAGCTCCCGATGTGGGAGGAATGCCGCGAGTTCGTCCTCCGCGCCGCCGTGGAGGTGCCGGAGGTGAAGTACGTCGGCTGGGACGTTGCGATAACTCCGGAGGGGCCGACCTTCGTGGAGGGGAACCACTATCCGGGCCACGACATCTACGGCCTCGAGCCGCACTCGCCGGACGGTTGCGGCGTCCTGCCCGACTGGGAGGCCGTTTACACCCTGAAAGAGCTGAAGAGGATACAGAAGGCGAAAAGATAGGAGAGACTACGATGGAATATCTTTCGCAGGCGGCGCTCGATTTGCTCGTCGAGAACCGTCTGAACGACTCGAAGCAGTTCTACGAGGAGCATAAGCAGGAGATAGAACGGCTCGTCCGCGAGCCGATGTTTGAAATTATCGAGGAGGTCGTGCCGGTCCTGCAAAAGCTCGACCCGGAGATAATCCTTGCGCCGAAGCGTCAGATCTCGCGGATACGCCGGGACACGCGGTTCACAAACGACAAGTCGCTCTACCGCGCGAACGTCTGGTGCTGGCTCGGCCGGGACAAGCGCGAGTACGACAACTTCCCGCGCTTCTTCTTTGAGGTGACGCCGGGATACGTCTGGTGGGGCTGTGGGCTGTACTTCGCGGACGGCGCCATGTTTGACAGCTACCGCGAGATGATACTTTCACGCGACCCGCTGTTCCTCGCGGCAAAGGAGTCGCTCGAGGGACAGAAGCGCTTCCGCCTCGACACCGACGATATGTTCAAGCGGACGAAGTACCCGTCCGAGCCGCAGGACATACGCATGTGGCTTGACCGGAAGTCTATATACGTCTCGCACACCGAAAGCGACGTCTCAATAGCGTTCGGCGACAAGCTCGTCCGCGCGCTCAAACGGGACTTCCCGAAGCTGAAGGCGTACTACCGCTTCCTCACCGCCGCCTACGAGCGGAGGAAGACGCCGGAGACTCTGCGCCCGTGGTCCCCGCACAGGACGGCGGAGGACGACGAGTGGTGACCGGCGGCGCGCCCGTCGCGCGCGGCGAAGGGATGGACTTATGGCGGAGATAGCGATACTCGTAGTGCTCGCCGCGCTCTCGGCATGGAAGTCGCGGGAGTTTGCGCGGCAGGGCGTGCGCGGGATGTGCGCGGCGGCGATACTTACGGCGCTCGCGAGCCTCGGACGCGCGCTGTTTGCGGGGATACCCTCCGTCCAGCCCGCGAGCTTCATAATAATGCTCTGCGGCGCGACGCTCGGCGGAGGAGCGGGGCTCTACTGCGGGATGCTCACGGCGGTGCTCTCGAACCTGCTTATCGGCTCGGTCGGACCGTATACCGTGTGGCAGATGTTCTTCTGGGGCGTGATGGGACTCATGTCGCCGCGCCCGATGAACGCCGGCGCGGCGGTGCGGACGGTATACGGCTTCGCGTGGGGCTTTATCTTCGGATGGGGGATGAATCTCTGGTACCCGCTCGCGGGCTTCATACCTCTTAACGCGGTGAGCTTCCTCACGTCCTGCGTGTCGAGCTTCACCTTCGACCTCGCGCACGCCGCGACGAACGCCGCGCTCTGCCTCGCGGCGGGCGGGGCGAGCATGCGCCTCGTGATGAAATTCGTGAAGCGGGACGGCTAAAAAAGCGTTGCAATCCGCCCGCATAAGTTGTATCATAATAGAAGAAACTTACAGAAGTCCGGCGGACGTTTCCGCCCGAAGGGAGTGAGCAGCGACGGAGAAGATAACGAAGCGAAGCGCGTTTCTTATAAATCTGCTGTACTTTGCTGCGGTCGTCGGGATAGTCCTGCTGGTGCTCCGCTACGCGGTGCCGTGGCTCATGCCGTTCATAATAGGCTTTGCCGTGGCGATGATATTCCACCCGCTGATACGCTGGACGGCAAAGAAGCTTCACGCCCCGCGCAAGGCGGTCGCGTGCGTCATAGTCCTGCTCGGGTACCTGATACTCATAACCGGCGTCGTGTTCGGCACGATCGAGATAGTCACGCTCCTCAGCGAGTTCTTCCGGGGACTGCCTGACTTCTTCCGCGACAACATCCTGCCGACGATAAACCAGGTAGGCGTATTCTTCGAGGGGTTCTACGACAACCTCCCGCCCGACTGGGTGTCGACGATACAGACCTTCAGCGGGAGCATCACCTCCGCCGTGGCCGACTTCGTTGCGGGTATATCCTCGAGCGGCGTCAACTTCCTCACGGGATTCATCAGCGCTCTGCCGGGATTTATGATAGCACTGGTGTTCACGATACTCGCGAGCTTCTTCATCACGATGAACTACGACCGCACGAAGAACTTCCTCATGGCGCAGCTGAACGACCGTATGCAGGAGATAGTCCGCGCGGTCAAGACGGCACTAAAGGACACGGTATTCGCGTACTTCCGCGCGTACTTCAAGCTGATGGCGCTGACCTTTGTCGAGCTCGCGGTGGGACTGCTGATAATCGGCGTTGACAACGCGGTGGGCATAGCCTTCGGAATAGCGATATTCGACGTTCTGCCGGTGTTCGGTACGGGCGGAATCGTCATACCCTGGATAGTCATAGACTTCATCGTCGGCAACACCTTCCAGGCGGTGGGCCTGCTCGTGATGTACGGCATAATCACGGTGGTTCGCAACTTCGTGGAGCCGAAGGTGGTGGGCGACCAGCTCGGGCTCGACCCGGTCGTCTCGATAATCGCCATCTACCTCGGATTTGTGTGGTTCGGCGTCTTTGGCATGATAATAATGCCGATAGCGGTGCAGATAGCCTGCTCGCTCCACAGAGAGGGAACGATCACCCTCTACCGCGACCCGCCTCCGCTCGAGGAGGAGACGTCCGCAAAGGAGAAGAAGTCCTCCGGGAA
Source organism: uncultured Clostridia bacterium (assembly GCA_947585215.1). GTDB lineage: Bacteria > Bacillota > Clostridia > Oscillospirales > JAAYOS01 > CANRIN01. The sequence continues at coordinate 9,776 of CANPWY010000018.1, read as the reverse complement.
GACGCGGGCGGAGAAGCGCCGCGCGAAGAACGCTCCGCCGGACGGGGGCGGCGCTCCGGAGAACGCGGAGCCGGGCGGCGCCGCACCGGAAAAAACAAACATCGGCAAAGACGAAGGGAAGGACTGAACGTCCTTCCCCCCTTTTTTACGAAGTGCGCACCTTGCGCCTCGAGCCGTTTGCCGCGTACGGGTCAAACGTGAATTTACATTTTCATAAAAGCACAGCATCCCATGTCATCGGCCTTGACAAATCCGACCGATTGATAAAAGGAGACGGTCTTGGGTGTGTTATCCGTCATCAGCTCCATTTGATAAACTGAGGAATAGCGCTCCATGACTTCCCGAAGGAGCCGTGTTCCTATTCCTCTGCGCTGATATTCCGGGAAAACCAGAATATCCTGAATAAAGACAACGGAAAATCCGTCGCCGACGACACGAATAACTCCGACTAATTTATCGTTTTCGTATGCGCCCAAGATAAGTAATGAGTTTTCATACGCTTTCTTCAGCATTTCGGGCTTCTCTGTATAATTTGTCCAGCCAACGCTGTTATACAGGTCGAGAAGCACATCAAGGTCAATAGCAGTCAACTCTCGGACTGTCATTTTCTTTTCTCCTTTTACTTTCCGTTTCAAATTTGCCGGGCTAAAACTGCGGGGTGCGAGACCGGCGGCTTCCCGCTGTCAGAAAGCTTTCCGAGCACACGAATGGCCGGGAAACTATGTATGAAAGTCCGCTTGAGCTCCCCAAGTTCTTGCCGCGTACGGGCAAATGAGCCTTTAACCCTCAAACGCGAGCAGATTTCCGAGCGGGACGGTAAAGCCCAACGACTGATACATTTTGATGTCGCAATCCGCACACCCGACCGTGAGAGAACCCACACCGCTTTCCCGATAAGCGAATCGAACCAACTGTCTTGCGATCCCTTTGTGACGGTATTCCGGGACAATGTAGAAATCCTCAAACACACCGCCTGTTTGGTAGTTAAATGTGGAATAGGTTGGCGTGACGGAACAGCAGGCGATCAATCTGCCCTCGTCGGCGCACCCGTAAAAGATGATTTGCCCGTTTTCAACAGCCTCGGAGAGACTGTCAAGGTCCTCATTCGTAGGTGCTTCTTCTCCGATCTCCTGCTTGTAACTTATATGAAGCGCTTTGAGTTCGGACATATTGTCACTCGTGATGCGGATATACTCCATTTGTTCTCTCCTTTTCAAGTACCGATTTGTCGAACAGTCACCCATCCGACATTTATCATTATACCACCCAAATGTGAAGAAATCCACCGTCCGTCAAGTCGGTGGGTAAAATGTTTACTAACTTCCGCTTATTTCGGCAGAAAACGTCACGCTCCGCACCACTCCCTCGCCGCTTTGCCGCGCCTGTCCGCGCCGTGAGAAAATCTGCCGTTTTCACCGCGCTTTTTGGCGTCTGTAACGATTGACATATCGGGTGTAATCCTATATAATTACTGTATAAGTCTATCTTTGAAAGGAAGGATGGGTGACATGAGCAAGAACCCCGAGGCCGTTATGGACAAGAACGACCTTACGCAAGGCCCAATTATGAAAAAGCTGCTCCTGTTCGCACTGCCGGTCGTGGCGTCGAACCTGATAATGCAGCTTTACAACATTGCCGACTCGATAATCGTCGGCAACTTCGCCGCCAACGGCGCGCACGCGCTCGCGGCGGTCGGAGTCAGCTTCCCGGTGATGACGCTGTTCAACGCCCTCTTTATGGGCATAGCGATGGGCTCGCAGATAGTCATATCGCAGATGTACGGTGCAAAGGACTATGAGTCGCTTCAGAAGGGACTCAATACGTCGATGTCGCTGGCGTTCGCGATGGGTCTCTTCATCACGATCGTCGGCACGCCGCTCGCGGGGCCGCTGCTCCGTATGCTGAACACCCCGAAGGAGCTTATCAATGACGCGACGGTCTACCTCGTCGTCGTCTTCCTCGGAATGCTCGGAAACGTCTACTTCAACCTCGGCTCCGGCGCTCTGCGCGGCATGGGCGACAGTAAGTGGCCGCTCTACGCGATGATAGTCTCGTCGGTGACGAACGTCGTGCTCGACCTTGTTTTCGTCATAGTCTTCAAATGGGGCGTCTTCGGCGTCGCGCTCGCGACTACCATTTCGCACTTCGCCTCCGGCATGGTGCTCGCCGTCCGCATAAACTCGGGCGCGTACCCGGTCAAGGTGCAGTTCCGCAAGCTCATCCGGCCGGACAGGGTCTCTGTGAAGAACATCATGCGCCTCGGCCTGCCGACCGGCCTCCAGCAGATGGCGATGAGCCTCGGCAGCATGGTCATCCAGACCTTCTCGAACGGCTTCGGCGCGGACCTTATCGCTGCGAACACCGTCATCATGAAGGCGGACGGATTTGCCGTCATGCCGATGTTCGCTATGGGCGCGGCGGTGACGACCTTCGTCGGTCAGAACATCGGCGCGGGTCAGAAGGAGCGCGCAAAGAAGGGCGTCCACGCCGGCATACTCGCGGTGACGGTGATCGGCCTCGCCGTCGGCATCGCGCTCTGGTTCTGCGGCGGGCTCATAATGGAGCTCTTCGGCATAGAGCCTGGCAACGACATAATGACGATGGGCGTCAATGGCGTCCGCATACTCGCGTTCTTCTACTGCTTCATGGGCATTGACGGCGCGATAGCCGGCGCGCTCCGCGGAGCGGGCGCGGCGGTGCCGCCGATGATAACGGCCATAGCCTCCAACCTCGCGCGTATACCGCTCACCTACTTCCTCGCCGTCCGTCCGCTGAACGCGGCGGTCGAGAAGCTGATGAGCGCGGTGCCGCTCGACCCGAGAATACTCGGGCGCGCCTCACAGTACATCACAAAGCTCAATGAGGACGGTACGCCGATGTATGACAGCCTCGAGGAGGCCACGCAGGCGGCGGGCGTCGCGGTAGCGAATATGGACGGGAGCATCTACCGGATGCTGTTCGTGTCGATGGCGGCCTCGATGGTCCTCGGCGCGCTGCTCTCCTTCCTCTACTTCAAGTTCGGAAAGTGGCAGGACAAGGGCATCACCGTCCAGAGCAAGCTTGCCGACAAGAACGCCGAGGAAGCCAAGGCAAAGACAAACGAATAATGAACATCGCAAAGCTCCCGTCCGGTATCTCCGGACGGGAGCTTTTGTGTGCGGTGCATCCCTCAAGATAGGGGAGTATACAACACCGGTACCGTGACTTGCGGCAATCGAACTGATGTGCTATAATTGAGACAATAAAGCGCCGCCGAAAATGAACACATCAAGTTTCGGCGCGGAGAGATTATGGGAAAGCGGTGATTTGGTGTACATTCCCGACGGGATACTCAAACGGAAGCTCGCAAACGTCTGCTTCCTCTGGGGCAGGGGAAAGACCACAATAGCAAACATTCTCCGCGAGAGGTACGGCGCCGCCGTCTACTCCACCGACGACGCGCGCGACCGTTTTTATGAGACAGCGGACCCGTCCGAGCAGCCGTATCTCTGCCGCGACTACAATGAGGAGTACGGCGTCCTCAGCTTCTGGGAGCTTCCGGCGGAGGTGATAGCCGACCGCGAGCAGCACGTTCTCCGGGAGCTTACGCCGTTCGTGATGGCGGAGCTGCTGCCGCTCGCGTAGCAGAACGCGCTCGTGATATGCGAGGGAGACTTGGATTATGAGACTGCCGCGCGGGTTGCGACCCGCGCCGTATGGCTCCGAAACCTCGGAACGAAGTTTGACTGGTTTGACCGCCCCGACCACAGCGGGCTGGAGGGGATACGCGCAAGGACGGATCTTACCCCGGAGGAGATAGAGGCGATAGTGGCAAACGCCTACCGCGCGGTGTCCGGCGCGGAGCAGATCCTGCCCGAGTGGACGGCGCGGCTCGGCGTGCCGCACATCGACTGGGACGACGAAGTGACGCCCGAGCAGACGGCAAGCGAGACTGCGGCGCTCTTCGGGCTGGGCTGACCGCCGCGAGGGAGGCATGGGAAAACGCCCCCAAACGGCGCTTTTGCGCCGTTCCGCTCTATAACGTGCTCAATGTCGGGCAATATTCGCGGAGCGAATATTGCAGGCGAGGGCTGTAAAAGGTCGAAGGAAGAATTGGTGCGCGCCCTCACTGTTCGCAGCGGTTGAAGTTAGCGGCGGAGCCGCTAACTTCGCGCAGGCAAATTATATCAATGTCCGGCTTTGCCCGCGAAGCGGGTAAAGCTCACGAGGGCTGAATATGTGCCGATGAAGAATTGGTGGGTGCCCTCGTGTTCGCCCCGAGCATTTCAATCAAAGGGGTCCCCAAACGGCGCTTTTGCGCCTTTCTGCTCTATAAAGAGCTCAATGTTGGGCAATATTCGCGGAGCGAATATTGCGAGCGAAAGCGGTAGAGTGTCGGATGAAGAATTGGTTCGCGCTTTCGCGGTTCGCAGCGGTTGATGTTGCCGCAGGCAACATCGCGCAGCCGGAATTCATTTCCGGCGAGCATTTCAATCAAAGGGGTCCCCAAACGGCGCTTTTGCGCCGTTTGGAGGATAAGCCTCCCGCGCCGTCTTGCGGTTTTTCTTCGGATGTGCTACAATTCAGTCGGAATATTCGACCGTCCGGGCGGAATATCGCGCGCGGACGGGCAGTAGTATGGTAATATCGAACCGACGGAGGTGCCGAATGGGACTCTTCTCCTTCTTCAGAAAGAAAAAGCCGGCGGAGAGCGGAAAGCCGCTCGTCGCCGTGGTGCTTGCCGCCGGTTCGTCCGAGAGGATGGGCGGCGCGGATAAGCAGTTCCTGCCGATAGACGGAGTGCCGGTCCTCGCGCGGACGCTCCTTGCGTTCGAGGCCGCGCCGTCGGTCGAGCGGGTGGTGGTCATCACGCGCTCGGAACGCGTTATCGCGGTGCAGGATCTCTGCCGCGAGTACGGGATACGCAAGGTCACGGAAATTGTGAAGGGCGGCGCGACACGGCTCGAGAGCGGACTCATCGGCGCGGACGCGGCGGGGGACTGCGGCTATATATCGGTCCACGACGGCGCGCGTCCGCTCGTCACGCCGGAGCTTATCGAGCGCGTGTACGCGGCGGCGCAGGCGCACTCGGCGGCTATCCCCGGTGTTCCAGTGACCGACACCGTCAAGCGCGTGGAAAAGAAGCTCACGGCGAAGGGAATGCCGCCACGTGACGAGCTCGTCGCTGTCCAGACGCCGCAGATATTCGACGCGGACCTGCTTCGCGGCGCGCTCCGCAAGGCGGCGGCCTCCGGCGGGGAGTTCACCGACGACGCGTCCGCCGTCGAGGCGATGGGAATGAGCGTCTACGTCGCGGAGGGCGACGCGAAAAACATCAAGATAACCCGCCCCGCCGACATATACATAGCGGAGGCGCTGCTTTTTGCGGAGCGGGACGGAGCGGAGGCAGGAGTATGAGGATAGGACACGGATACGACGCGCACTGCCTTACGGAGGGACGGAAGCTCGTCCTCGGCGGCGTGGAGATACCGTATGGGCGCGGCCTTGACGGCCACTCGGACGCAGACGTAGCGGCGCACGCTGTGATGGACGCGCTCCTCGGCGCGGCGGCGCTCGGGGACATCGGGCGTCACTTCCCGCCGTCCGACGAGAGCCTCAGGGGCATCTCGAGCATGGAGCTCTGCCGCCGCACGGCGGCTCTGCTCTCGGACGCGGGCTGGAGAATAGGCAACATCGACGCGACGATAATAGCGCAGGCGCCGAAGCTTGCGCCGCATGTCGAGGAGATGCGGAAAAACCTCGCGGCGGCGCTCGGGTGCGACGTCTCGCGCGTCAGCGTCAAGGCAACGACCGAGGAGCATATGGGCTTTACAGGGCGCGGCGAGGGCATAGCGGCGCACGCGGTCTGCATCATCGAGGAGAAATAAAATCAGCCGCCGGCTCTGCCGCGCGACGGTCGAGGGAGGAACATAAAATGGATATGCCGGAAGAAATGCAGCGCATGGCCGAGGCGGACGTCACGCGCGAGAATGTGTACGAGCTTAGGGAGTACGTCATCCGCGACGGGAAGAAGCACCCGTTCGCGCTGATAATCCCCGGCGGCGGGTATGAGATCGTCGCGAACTTCGTGGAGGGTCACCCGTTTGCCGTGGAGCTGAACAGGCTGGGATACTCCGCGTTCGTGCTGTATTACAGGATAAAGACGCGCTATCCCGCGCCGCAGGAGGACGTCGCGCGGGCGCTGAGTGACATCCTCTCCCGCGCGGACGAGCTCGGCGTGGAGCGCGAGGGCTGGTCACTCTGGGGCTCGTCCGCCGGAGGACACCTCGCGGCGAGCTTCGCGACAGACAACATGGGATGCGTGAACTACGGCCTCCCGAGGCCGGGGACGCTTGTGCTCGTCTACCCGGTGATAACGATGGGCGAGATGACGCACGAGGGCAGCCGCATAAACCTTCTCGGCGCGGACGCGTCGGAGGAGGCAATAGAATTTGCGAGCGTCGAGCGGCACATCACGCCGGACTACCCGCCGACGTTCGTGTGGTGCGGCCTCGCGGACGACGTCGTGCCGCCCTGCAACAGCGAATGGCTTGCGGCGGAGCTCGAGCGGAACGGCGTGCCGTACAGGTTCAACACATACCCGGGCGTCGGTCACGGGACGGGGCTCGGACGCGGCCTCGCGTGCGACGGATGGTTCGAGGATGCCGTTAAGTTCTGGGAGGAACAGCTCGGACGGTCAAGCCGATAGCGCGACGGCAGGTAAGACAGCATAAAGGGCGGTGCATCTGCACCGCCCTTTATGCTGTCTGCCGCAAAAGTCCCGGCGGACTTTTGCGGCAGACCTTCACGTCTTTTGGGCAAAACGGGTTTCAATGGCATTTTCGGCGGGCATGTATGCCGCCGAAAATGCTTTGCACGGAGCGCACTTCGCCGTGACTCGTTCACTCCAGCGCGGTACGCTCGCAGACCTCGAGGATCTTCTTCCGGAGCGACTCGAAGTCCTCGAACGCGTCCGGGCGGCGGCGCGGGTCGCGGAGTACCGCCGCGGGATGGAACGCCGCCATCATGTAGTACCCGCTCCGCTCGAACCACTGCCCGTGCTCCTGCGAGATCTTGAAGTCCGGGCGGATTATCCGCATGGCAGCGATGCGCCCGAGGCAGACGATTATCTTCGGCTTTAACAGCGCCGTCTGGCGGCGCAGCCACTTGATGCAGATGTCCTGCTCGTTGCCGAGCGGGTCGCGGTTCTGCGGAGGGCGGCACTTCACTATATTTGCGATGTACACCTTCTCCCGCCCGAGACCTATCATGGCGAGGAGGTCGTTTAGGAGCTGCCCCGACCGTCCGACGAACGGGAGCCCCTGCGCGTCCTCGTCCGCGCCGGGGCCTTCGCCGATGAACATGACCTCGGCGTGCTCGTCCCCGTCGCCGAAGACGACGTGCGTGCGCCCCTCGGCAAGCCCGCACTCGCGGCAGGCGAGACATTCTTCCTTCAGCATTTCCCAAGTCTGCATAAGGCACCTCCAATCGTAGAAATCGTAATATAATTATAGCATATTTCCGGTGCGGGGACAAGCGCCTTGACGCGCACCGCGCGCAAATGATATACTTGTTTTAACAGTACGGCATTTCGGAGGGAACGATGGAGAAACACATATTCTGTGCGCCGACGATATTCGGGCTCGAGGGCGTCGTGCGCGACGAGCTGAAGCATCTCGGAATGGGGGACGTCGCGGGCGAGGAGGGCAGGGTGCTCTTTCGCGGGACGCTTGAGGACGCCGCGACGGCGCTCGTGAACCTCCGCGCGGCGGAGAGGGTGCAGATACTCGCCGCGCGGTTCGAGGCGAGGACGTTTGACGAGCTGTTCGAGGGGACGCGCACTGTCGAGTGGGAGAGGTACATACCGCGCGGGTGCGCCTTCCCGGTGCGCGGACACTGCGTCGATTCGCGGCTGATGAGCGCGAACGACTGCGTGTCGATAATCCGCAAGGCGATAGCGGTGCGCCTCGGGAGCGTATATCACGCGGATCGCCTCGACGAGAGCGGCGGCGTCCGTCAGATACGCTTCACGGTGCTCCGCGACAGCGTGCTCCTGCACGTTGACCTCACGGGCGAGCCGCTCCACAAGCGGGGCTACCGTCCGCACGCGATGGAGGCTCCCCTCCGCGAGACGCTTGCCGCCGGGATGGTTCTTCTCATGCGCTATCGCGGCAGAGACGTGTTCCGCGACCCGATGTGCGGCTCCGGGACGATACCGATAGAGGCGGCGCTGATAGCGATGAACCGCGCGCCGGGGCTCCTGCGCCGCTTCTCGCTCGAGGACTGGGAGGGCGGCGCAGAGCTTGTCCGCGCGGCAAAGGACGCGGCGCGCTCGCGCGAGTACGATAAGGAATACGACATCGAGGGGAGCGACATCGACCCGGAGGCGATAGAGGTCGCGCGCGAGAACGCGCGCCGCGCCGGGGTCGCGGGAACGGTGCGGTTCCGCCGCGCGGACGCGCGGGAGTTCGTCCCTCCGGAGGGGCGCGCGTGCGTCCTGCTGAACCCGCCCTACGGCGTCCGCCTCGGGGACGGATTCGGCGCGGCGGAACTGATGAAGTCGTTCGGCGCGAGAATGGCGTCCGCGGAGAGGTGCGACATGGGTATCCTCTCCGCCGACCCGGAGCTCGAGCAGTGGATAGGCCGCCGCGCGACAAAGAGAAGGAGAGTCTACAACGGCATGCTGAAGTGCACCTTTTCGATGTGCTTCTGCGGGAAGTAGAAAGCGGTATGCGGGGGAGGTAGAAAACATGCGTCACCTGTTTATAATCAACCCGAAGGCGGGCAAGAAGCCTGACCCGGACGGACTGCGCCGCTGCATAGACGCGGCGATGGCGGGGCGGGAATACTCCGTCTGCGTCACGACCGCGCCGGGGGACGGCGAGGCCGCCGCCCGCCGAGAGGCGGAGAAGCCCGGCGAGCTCCGCGTCTACGCCTGCGGAGGGGACGGAACGCTCACCGAGGTGCTGAACGGCGTCGCGGGGCATCCGAACGCCGCCCTCACCGTCGTGCCCTGCGGCACCGGCAACGACTTCGTGAAGATATTCGGCGACGCAGACTTCCGCAACATCGCGGCGCTCGCGGACGGCGAGGAGCGCACCCTCGACCTCATGGAGACAGGTGGGCGGTATGCGATAGATATCTGCTCGGTCGGGTTTGACGCGCGGGTCGCGCGGGACGTCCACAAGTTCTCGAAGCTGCCGCTTGTGACGAGCTTCGGAGCGTTCACGATATCCGCCATCTACAACCTCTTCAAGGGGCTGTGCAACGAGTATAAGGTGACGGTGGACGAAGAGACGCTCGACGGTACATACGCTCTGATATGCGTCGCAAACGGGCGCTACTACGGCGGCGGCTACATGCCGATGGCGGACGCGAATCCCACCGACGGCGTCCTCGATGTACTGCTCGTCGGGCAGGTGAGCCGCGTCCGGGTGCCGGTACTGCTCGCAAAGTACAAGGCGGGACGGTACGCGGAGCTCGGCGGCCTCGCGGTACGCCGCGCGGCGCGGGAGGTGCGGTTCGACTTCTGCGGAAGGCGCGGCGTGATAAATGCGGACGGCGAGATGATACCCGCCGAGGCCGGTACCGTGCGCCTCTCGGACGTGCGGCAGAGGTTCTTCGCGCCCGCAGGAGCATGGGCGGAGATTGATAAGTTGAAGCTGGAAAGAAACGCGAGCATTTTTGAGCAAACGCGAGCATAAACTACAAATCGGGAGCAAAACGGAAGCATTCGGAAATTTGGGAAAATTGCGGCGGGAAACCGCCTGAAACCGGCGTTGAAAACCGAAGTAAAG
>CANPWY010000017.1 GCA_947585215.1 uncultured Clostridia bacterium | reverse complement strand
AAGCCGCTCTTCCGGGCGCTTGCGCAGGCGGGATACCCGATACTCCAGCTCCGGCCGCAGGATCTCTCGCTTGAGGAGATATTCATGACTCTGACCGAGGACAGCACACCGGCAGAGGTAAGGAGGTAAACGGCTTTGATCGCTATATTTAAGCGCGATTTGAAGAGCTACTTCACAAGCCCGCTCGGCTACGTCTTTATCGCGGCGTTCCTCGCGGTCATGAACGTGTTCTTCTATCTGTACAACGTATACCCGGCGCAGTCGTCGCTTTCGACTGTGTTCAACTTCATGGTCTACATACTCATCTTCGTCACGCCGCTGCTGACGATGCGCCTCTTCAGCGAGGAGTTCAAGCAGAAGACCGACCAGCTCCTTCTCACAAGCCCGGTCAGGATAAGCGGCATAGTCGTGGGCAAGTTCCTCGCGGCGCTCGCCATCTTCGCGATAGCGCTCGCGGTGACTCTCGTGTACGTCGTCATCATCGCGGCGCACGGACAGCCCAACATCCGCGAGCTGCTTGCAAACTACCTCGCCATGTTCTGCGTCGCCTCCGCGTTCATCTCGATAGGCGTGTTCATATCGTCGCTCACCGAGAACCAGCTCGTGAGCGCCGTGCTCACGCTCGCGGTGTTCCTCGTGCTCTACCTTGTCGACACGAGCGGCTTCGGCGCGGATAACGCGATACTCAACAACATCATCTATTCGATATCGCTCTTTGTCCGCTATACGACGATATCGAACGGAGTTCTCACGCTTTCCGACATTGTCTTCTATATCTCGGTCGCGGCGGTGTTCCTCTTTGCCACCACCCGCGTCATCGAGAAGAAGCGCTGGAGCTGAGGAAGGGGGCGCTTGAAATTGGATAACAAGGGAAACAAGAAATCGGTCTTCTCAAAGCAGAGGACCAAGTACGGAACATATACGGTGATACTTATAGCGCTCGTGCTCGTCGGGGCGATAGTGATAAACCTCCTCGCCGTACTGCTCACGCAGAAGCTCGGCCTCCGCGCGGACATCACCGACAACCGCCTCTACACCATAAGCGACACGACGGTCGAGCTCCTCGAGAACCTCGAGGAGGACATCGAGGTCACCGTTCTCACCACCGAGTACAACTACCAGAACACATCCTCGTACCGTCCCATCCGCGAGGTGCTCATGCGCTACGAACAGCTCTCCGGCGGGAAACTGCACGTCCGCTACGTCGACCCGTATGCCAACCCGGACATAGTCGCGCAGTACAGCGAGCTCTCCACGCCGAACGAGGCGGACATAATCATCGCGAGCTCGAAGCGCTACACCTCGATAGTCCCGAGCGACCTCTATGACATCCGCATAGATTACAGCGAGGGCACACAGCAGCAGGGACTCCAGGCGGAGCAGAAGTTCTCGAGCGCCATCATGTACTGCCTCGCGGACGAGCTGCCGGTGGCGGTGCGCACGCGCGGCCACGGCGAGAGCGAGCTTTCGAGCCTCAACACGCTTCTCACCACCGCGAACTACACTCTCGACACGGTCAACCTCGCCGTGGGCGAACTGCCCGAGAGGACGGCTCTGCTGATAATCACCAACCCGCAGAAGGATTTCACCGACGACGAGATAGCGGTTCTTGAGGACTACCTCAACAACTCGGGCAACATTATCATCTTCTACGACTACACCTGCCCGGATCTGCCGAACTTCGAGCTGTTCATGGAGGACTGGGGCGTCCGTCCGATGGACTACATCGTCTGCGACAGCGAGTGGAACTACACCTCCCCGCGCGCGGTCATCCCGCAGCTCAACAGCACCCACACCATGACCTCGGACGTCCGCAGCAGCACCGGCGAGTACGTCGTGAGCGTTGACAGCCGTCCGTGGGAGCTCATCTGGGGCGACGGCGTGGTGACCGGCTTCCGCCGCACCACCGCTATAATGACCTCGACCGCCACGAGCTACGCCAAGAGCACCGAGACGGGCGAGAACATCCAAAGCTACCAGAAGGCCGCGGGCGACGTGGACGGTCCGTTCTACATCGGCGTCCTCGCAGAGGAGTCGAACGACAACACCGGCAACCGCTCGAACATACTGTTCCTCTCGAGCGGCGTCGCGGGAGATACGCTGATAGATCAGGACGTCTTCCTCAACCGCAACCTCCTCATACACGCCGTGAACTTTATGAATGAGGATGCCGACGCGCTGATAGTCGAGGCGCGCTACGCCACCTCCTCCGCCCTCTCGATAACCGGGGCCGACGCGCGGTTCATCTTCTGGTCGCTGTGCGTCGCGGTGCCCGTCGCGGTACTCGGCGCCGGCGTCGTCGTCTGGTTCAGGAGGCGCAACCGCTGATGAAAAAGAAGCTGATAATCGCGGCGATAGTCATAGCGCTGCTCGCGGGCATCACCGCTCTCGTGTTCCTGCTGCCGGACAGTGAAGCGAATACGGACGTTTCCGCCTCGCCGGACGCGAGCACCGCGCCGGTACAGACGAAGTACCTCATAAACGAGAAGTTCAGCGACCTCAGCTATATCCGCGTGTACGATGCGGACGGTACGCTGATAAACACCGTCCTTCCCGACGGAAACGGCGACTACACCGTGGAGCCGAAGCGCGAGGGCTGGAACTACGATCCGGACGCCGTCCGAGCCTCCGCCATAAATGCGGCAACGCTCTCGAGCCTTTCCACCGTGGCGGAAAACCCGGACGACCTATCGCAGTACGGCCTTGACGCGCCGGTGTGGCGCATAGAGGTGCGCTTCGGCGAGGACAGGGACTACACCCTCAAGGTAGGCTCCCCCACCGCTCTCAACAACAGTTACTACTGCTCCGTGGGCGACGGGAACGTCTATGCCGTCGGCGCGTATTCGATAAGTCAGCTCACCCGCCGCGAGATGGACTACCGCACCTACGAGTTCTTCCCGGACTACTTCGACACCGACCAGATGACCTACGAGACGAACGGAGAGATAACCTACGTCCGCGCCGTCGACCCCGCTACGGACTATGAAATGCTCGTCCGTGCCGCCACCGAGGAGGAGCGCGGCGAGCTCTCCTCCGGCTTCTTCATGGAGGAGCCGTTCGAGGGTCTCTGCACCGACGATGCGGTCGAGAACAAGCTGATAAACGTCGCGGTCGCGATAACGGTAAACGGCATCTTCATCGACGACCCGACCGACGAACAGCTCTCCGAGTACGGCTTTGACGCGCCGCGCGAGGTCTGGCTGAAGAACACGGGCGGCGACGAGGTGCATTACTACATCGGCAAGACCGTCGGCTCGAACGCCTACGTCATGGTCGAGGGGCTTGACACGATACTCACCGCCGAGAATGTCTCGGACGCGCTGTTCAGCGTGAACTACGTCGACCTGCTCTTCAAGCTCCTTGTCACCGAGAACGTGCGCGACGTCGCGAAGGTCGAGTTCTTCACGCCGGAGGGCGAGCATACCCTCGAGCTCAGCTATGAAGAGCCGACCGAGGAGAACAAGACCGGCACGGTCTCCGGCTCGGTCGACGGCAAGGCGATTAGCTCCCAGAACGCGAGCCGCCTCTTTGCCCACGTCATAGCCGTTCAGGTCTACGAGGCGTACGACCCCGACGAGGTCACGCTTCCGGCGAGACCTGCGTACCGCTTCATCGTCACGAAAACCGACGGAGAGACGGTCACGCTCGAGCTTTACGAGCTAAACTCGCGCCGCTACGCGGCCTTCCTCGACGGAGAGGAGACCGGCTTTGCGGTTCACAGAGACGTCCTGACAAAGATCTCCGAAGCGTTCACCATTCTCGACGAGGGCGGCGAGCTCCCGAGGCCGAACTAAGGACTTTGAAGAAATCGCGGACGCACATGCGTCCGCGATTTGTTTCGGGGAAGGACGCGGATGCTGAACCGCTCCGCTGTACGCGCCGGGCGCGCGTCCGGCTTGTCCGGCGGCGCGAAGGCCGCCGAAAGAGGAAGCATCAGGGGCGGTGCTTTTTGCATCGCCCCTGATAGTTTGACTATGAGAATTTTTTTGTCTCGGCGACCGCGAGCTCGTCACAGCGGTTGTTCCACTCGTTCTCGGCGTGACCCTTGACCCAGTGCAGAGTGACCCGGTGGACGCCCGTGAGCTCGAGCAGCCTGTCCCAGAGCTCGGGATTCAGCGCGGGCGCGCCGTCCTTGCGGCGCCAGCCGCGTTTCTTCCAGCTCGCCGCCCAGCCCTTTTCGAGACCGTCCACGAGGTAGCGGCTGTCGCTGTACAGCTCGACCTCGCACGGCTCGTTGAGCCGCGAGAGCGCCTCGACCGCCGCGGTGAGTTCCATGCGGTTGTTTGTCGTAGACGGCTCTCCGCCGGAGAGCTCGAGCTTATGTTTTCCGTACATCAGCACCGCGCCCCAGCCCCCGGGGCCGGGATTGCCGGAGCAGGAACCGTCGGTGTAGACCGTGACCTTTTTCATATTTTCCCTCCGTCAGTTATAACATATATGTTATCATACCGGCGGTTCGGTGTAAAGTAAGCAAAGTTATCTTTTTCGGGGTTGTCACGCCGGGCGAAATGTGGTACAATACCGTAGTAAAGGAAATTCAACCGGCCGCAACGGTCGTTCAGTCCGTGAGGAACCGGCGCTCGCGCCGTCCGCGCGGACGCGCATATGAATGGGAGGTTTTCCGTATGACGATGGGTGATAAGATCCGCCACGTGCGCCAGTCGAAGGGTATGACCCAGCGGCAGGTCGCGGGCGACCGCATAACCCGCAATATGCTTTCCAAGATAGAAAACGGCTCCGCCACACCCTCGATAAAGACGCTCAACTATATAGCGGAGCGCCTCGGACTGCCGTCGAGCTACTTCCTCAGCGGGAGCAGTGAGTCCGGCGGCGGCGAGAGGCGGGGCGTCGAAGGCGCGCGCGAGGCGTACCGCCGCGGCGACTTCACGCAGGCTCTCGCACTGCTCGAACAGTCCGAGGGAGCGGAGGCCGAGCGCTCGGACGAGATAGCGGCGCTCCGCGCGCTCGCGCTTGTCGGCCTCGCCCGCGGCGAGTACAGGCGCGGCGACATGAACCGCGCCCGCGCATACGCTCGCGAGGCGCTCAAGCACAATGAGAGCAGTCTCTACTATATGGGTGACGTCGCGGTGGAATGTTACCAGATAATCATGCTCTGCGCCGTCCGCTCGAAGAATCCGTCGATAGTGGCGGACGGACGCGAGGCGGCGCGCCTCCTGCGCGAGGAGGAGAAGCGCGGCGGACTCGCCGAGCGCACCGGCATAATCGAGCAGTTCTGGCTTGCGGAGCGGTTCGAGCACATCGAGTCGGAACAGCCGGCCGAGCACAGCGACGCGTGGGCGCAAGCCATGCGCCACTACCTCAGGGGACGCTCCCTGCTCGCCGAGGGCAGTGCGGACGCGGCGGCGGAGGAACTGCGCGTCGCGGAGAGTGCGGCGGCAAACGACGGCGGCCTTATGCTGCTCGACGATATCTATGCGGCGCTCGAGCAGGCGAGCCGCGAGCGGAGCGATTACCGCGCGGCGTACGAGTACGCGGCAAAGCGCCTTGCACTGCACACCGAAAACTGATACGGAGGAGCTATGCTTAAACGGTTGATACGCGGAGCGCTGGCGCTGTCGCTTGCCGCCGCTCTGCTGATGAGCGGCGGATGCGTTTCCGCGGCGATATATTCCTTTGAGGCCGAGGGCGACCTCTCCATGGAGTTCACAAGCGACGACGAGTTCTACTTCTACGGCGACTCGTCTCTCTTTGCGGAGGCGTCGTCCTCCCCCGCAAAGCTCGAGACGCCGGAGCTGGTGCTTGACGTGGCGCTCACCGACACGACGGCGATACTGCTCACGGCGAACGGGCTCTACGGCGCGGGCACGATAGCCGACCTGCCGTTCGGAGACGCTTCCACCGTTTCCACCGGCGGGATAGTCCGGTTTGCTTACGACGAGAACGCCGCCGACCCGGACGTCGAGGTGCGCATAGTCCCGACGGACCTCTCGCAGGCGCAGCAGATAGCCGCCGGCGCGAAGTACGTCCTTGTCCGCATGCTGGACGGGCGCGTCTACGGCTGGGGCGACAACGCCGCGGGTCAGCTCGGCTCAGACCCGGAGACACTGCGCTTCACGAACGTCCCCGTCCGCGTGGGCGAGCTGGAGGGCATAAGTCAGATAGCCGCAGGACGGGACGGTCTCTGCGCCGCGCTCGACATGGACGGACACGTCTGGGTCTGGGGCGACTGCGTGGACGCGCCGGAGACCTCCGTCGGCGGCGCGGTGATGCTGCCGATAGAGCACGCGATACAGGTCGTCTGCGGCAGCGGCGCGATGGCTGTGCTCGACGCCGACGCAAAGGTTTGGCTTTGGACGCCGGATGTCGGCGTAAAAACCGGCTTCGAGGACGCACCGGCCGTGATGAGCTCGCTTCCTGATTCGTACTCGCTTGTCGGAGGGGACGGGTTCTTTGTCGTGGCCGACGGCGACGGGAACGTCCGCACCTTCGGCGCAAACGACGAGGGTCAGCTCGGCCGCGACACCGGCGGCGCGCCCGACTGGACGCCCGGCGCGGTCGAGGGACTGAAGGAGGTCATAAGCCTCTCCGCCGGGCGCGCGCACGTCATGGCAATGACGAAGAACATGAACATCTACCTCTGGGGCTCGAACTCGGGCGGCCAGCTCGGCCGCGACGGCGAAAACAGCACGTCGCCGCTCGAAGCGCCGCTCATCAGGATGAGCCTCGCGGCGGGAAGATGATTTTCGCGGGAAATAGGTTCGCGGGCTTTGCCCGCGAACCTATTTCCTGCGAAAGCACCGGACAGAGCGGAGCTCTGCCGGTGCTATGCGCTACGCTACGCGCCGAGTTTTCCGCCTTCGGCGAAAAATCGACGCATGCTCCGCGAGAGGTGTAAATTTCGCCGTACACGCCGCCGAAATTTACGAATTGGACTTTATTTCGCCGCCTGTCGTAGACAGGCGGCGAAACTCTGCGAGGCTGTTGTCGAGACATCGGCGCTTTGCGCCGTCTGCCCATAACGTGCTCAAAGTTGGGCAATATTTGCAAAGCAAATATTGCAAGCGAGGGCTGTAAAATGTCGGATGAAGAATGGGTTCGCGCTCTCGCGGTTCGCAGCGGTTAAAGTTGTTTGCCGCAGGCAAACAACTTTGCGGAGCATAATTCTGTATAGTGTTGGCATTGCCCGCGAAGCGGGCAATGCTCACGAGGGCTGAACATGTGCCAATGAGGAATTGGCGGGCGCCCTCGTGTTCGGGAGCGAGCATTTAAATTAAAGGGGTCCCCAAACGGCGCTCTGCGCCGTCCGCCCATAACGTGCTCAAAGTCGGGCAATATTTGCAAAGCAAATATTGCAAGCGAGGGCTGTAAAATGTCGGATGAAGAATGGGTTCGCGCCCTCGCGGTTCGCAGCGGTTAAAGTTGTTTGCCGCAGGCAAACAACTTTGCGGAGCATAATTCTGTATAGTGTTGGCATTGCCCGCGAAGCGGGCAATGCTCACGAGGGCTGAACATGTGCCAATGAGGAATTGGCGGGCGCCCTCGTGTTCGGGAGCGAGCATTTAAATTAAAGGGGTCCCCAAACGGCGCTCTGCGCCGTCCGCGCCTGTTCGCGCGGTTAAATTCGGTGCGGAGCGCCGAATTTGCGCAGGCGGAATTCATTTCCGCCGAGCATTTTAATGGGAGGGGTCCCCAAACGGCGCAGAGCGCCGTTTGGGGATTTGGCGAAACTCTGCGAGGCCGTTGAAAAATAAAACCTCCTGCCCGTGGTAACGGGCAGGAGGTTTTTTTGTTGTTATACGGCGCTACCGCGCTTCTATTCTTTCCACGGAGACGCACTTCCCGGTCTTGTCGTCAAGCTCGAAGCGCGCGCCCATCAACACCGTGCCGCCCTTTGCCTGACGCGCGCCGCCGTACAACTCGCCCACGAAACGCGCTATCGAGGCCTCCGGCGCTATCCCGAGCACAGACTGCTCCGCGCCGGTCATGCCGACGTCGGTGATGAAGCCGGTGCCGCCCGGCAGTACGTGCGCGTCCGCCGTCGGGACGTGCGTGTGCGTGCCGAACACTGCGGACACGCGCCCGTCCACATAGTACGCGAACGCGGCCTTTTCGCTCGTCGCCTCGGCGTGGAAGTCCACGACGACGAACGGCGTACCGGCCTCCGCGAGTATCCTGTCCGCGAGGAAGAACGGGTTGTCGAGGTTCGAGTCCATAAAGAGCCGCCCCATGAGGTTCACTACGGCGACGCGACGTCCACCGTTCGCGTCGAACACTCCCCACCCCCTGCCGGGCGCGCGGGAGGTGAAGTTCGCGGGGCGCAGGAGGTACGGGTCGTCCTCGAGCCGCGCCGCTATCTCGCGGCGCGCGAAGGCGTGGTTGCCGAGCGTCACGACGTCCGCGCCCGCGACGTACAGCCGCTCCGCGTCGCGGCCGGTTATGCCGGTGCCCTCGGCGTTCTCTCCGTTCGCGACAACGAAGTCCGCGCCGTAAAACCTTCTCAGCCCGCCGAGGAGCCGCTCCGCACAGCGAAGCCCGGGCTCGCCCACAACGTCGCCTATGCACAGCACCACCATCTGCCGCCGCCTCCCTGCTTCAGTCTTTTCCTCAATCCTACCACGTTATGCGCGCCCGGTCAAGCGAAAAGGTTGACCGTCCGTGCCGCATGGTGTAAAATGTTTGGGTAAAACTGCTTACGGAGGGCAAACGATGAACGAAACGGCACAGGTCACGGCGACGCAGGTACTCGTGATGTTCCTGCTGATGTCGGTGGGTTTTATCGCGGTGAAGACGAAGATGCTCACCTCGGAGGGGAGCGCGCAGATGAACAAGATACTGCTGAACTTCGTCACGCCGGCGGTGCTTATGAACAGCTTCAACCGCGAGTTCGAGTGGGAGCTTCTGCGCGCGCTCGGCATGGGGACGCTGCTCTTCGTGCTCGGCATGGCGCTGGCGCTCGCCTGCGCCTTCCTGCTGATACGCGGGGGTAGCGAGCGCAGCCGCGTTGAGCGGTTCGCGGTGGTGTTCTCAAACTGCGGATTTATGGGCATACCGCTGATACAGGCCGTCCTCGGGGACGACGCGGTGGTGTTTGCAAGCTGCGGCGTCATGGCGTTCAACATTGGCGCGTGGACCTTCGGGCGGATGATCCTCGCGGGCGGAGGCGGCTCCGCGCGCGAGACGGCGCGGAAAGCCGTCCTCAACCCCGGCGTGATAGGCTCGCTTCTCGGAATACTCCTGTTCTGCCTGCCGGTGACGCTTCCGCGCCCGCTCGCGAGCGCCGTCGGCCACGTCGCAAACCTCAATACGCCGCTCGCTATGATAGTCATAGGCGGCTTCGTCGCGCGCGCGGACATAAAGTCGGCTCTCGCGAGCCCCGGCGTGTGGAAGGTCGCGGCTCTGCGCCTGCTCGTCGTCCCGGCGCTCGCCATACCCTTCTACATACTTCTTAAGGCTCCGCACGACGCGGCGACGGCGAGCTACATCATGACCTGCGCGCCGTCGGCGGCGCTCGTCAGCATGTTTTCAAACCTGCTCGGACTTCGCGATGGCGAGCAGTACGGCTCCGCCATCGTGAGCGTGACGACGCTCCTCAGCATCGTGACGATACCCCTGATGATGCTCCTCACCCCCTACTTTATAATATGAGGTGACGCTATGCCGAAACTCTATGAAAGACTTCTCACCCGTGCCGCGCGGGACACGCTTCGCGGCCACATGCCCGGTCACAAGGGCGTGCCGCGCCTCGGAGTCCCGGCCGAGACGATAGACTTCACCGAGCTCTCGGACACCGGCGACCTCTATGACCCGGAGCCGAACGTCATCCGCGAGGCGGAGGACGAGGCGGCGTCCGCCGCCGGCGCGGACTTCTGCGTCTACTCCGCCGGCGGCTCGACGCTCGTGATACAGGGCATGCTCGGCACGGCCGCGCGCCGTGCGGCGGAGGCGGGCCACACGCTCCGCGTCCTCGCCGCGCGGGATGCGCACCGCGCCTTCTTCGCGGCGCTCGGGATGCTCGGCGGCGAGGCGGACTATATATACCCCGAGTACAACAACGCTTGGAATATATCCGTCGGTATTTCGGCGGACGCGCTTTTACGCGCGCTTGCCGCGCGGGAGTATGACGCGGTCTACATCACCTCGCCGACCTACTACGGTGCGATGAGCGACATCCCCGCCATAAGCGCGGCGTGCGCGGACGCGGGCGTCCCCCTGCTCGTCGACGCGGCGCACGGTGCGCACCTCGTCTGGGACGGCCGTCTGTTCGACCTCGACCGCCGCTGTGAGGCGATCTTCGCGCTCTCGGCGCACAAGACGCTCTCGAGCCTCGGAGGCGGCGCGTTCGCGCTCGGGAACGTCCCGCGCGGACGCGTGCCGGAGGTGAAGCGCGCGATGCTCGAGTCGATGCGTCTCTTCGGCTCGTCGAGCCCGTCCTACGCGATGCTCGCGAGCCTTGACCTCGCGCTTGCCGAGGCGGCGTCCGCCGCCGGCCGCGCCTCGCTCGAGCGCACGGCGGAGCGCGTCCGGCGTCTCCGCGCGGAGGCGGCGGAGACGCCGGGCTTGCGCGTCCTCGGCGCGCCGCATACTATATATAATGTGGGCGCCATGCTCGATCCTTGCCGCTTCGTCTGCTCGTTCGACGGCGCGGACGGTCACGCCGCCGCCGCATGGCTCGAGCGCGAGCGCGGAGTCGCGGCGGAGATGGCGGACGCGCGCAGCGTCGTGTTCATCATGACGGCGTCGGACACGGAGGAGACCTTCGCGCGTCTCCTCGCCGCGCTCCGCGCATGCGCCGTGGCGTTCGGCGCTCACGCGGCAAAGTCCGACGTTCCCGCTGCATCTGCCGACGCGCCCGGTTCGACAGAACGCCGCGGCGCGTCGGCGGCGTCCGCGCCACTCCCCGCCATGCCGCGCCCGGAGCGCGTGTGCGGCGTGCGCCGCGCGATGTTCGCGCCGTCCGAGCGCGTCCCGCTCGCGGCGGCGGCGGGGCGCGTCGCGGCGGACGCGATAGCGCCCTACCCGCCCGGGATCCCCGTCGTTCTGCCCGGCGAGAAAATTTCACAAAAAACTATCGCATTTCTCAGCGGAATAGGTTATAATGTAAGCACGGAGGTGCGCGTCCTCTCGAGCGCGCCCGAAACAGAGACAAGGGAGGAACAGACATGAAGCTGATATTCGCAATCGTTAGCCATGACGACTCGCAGCGGGTCATACGCGAGCTGACGCATGAGGGCTTTCAGGTCACCAAGCTCGCGACGACCGGCGGCTTTCTCATGGCCGGCAACGCCACGATAATCTGCGGCGTTGAAGACAGCAAGGTCGACGAGGCGCTCGCGGTCATACATAAGTCGAGCCGCAGCCGCCGCCAGACCATCCCGATGCGGCCGGACACGTCCACGGCGATGGCGGGCTACCACCCGTCCGTGCCGGTGGAGGTGACGGTCGGCGGCGCGACGGTGTTCGTGCTCTCCGTCGACCGCTTCGAGAAGATGTGATTCATCGGAAAAGTTGAGGTAAACCGACAAAGTGGGCATTTTGGGCGGACTTCACGCTTATATCGTGACCGGCGGGAGCGACACTTCGCGTGAAGCTCTTGCGTTCCGCCTCGCGCGTGAGGCGCTGTGTTCCGCGCCGGACGCGCCCTGCGGCGTCTGTGAGGACTGCCGCAAGTCGCTCGGCCGCGCGCACCCCGACCTGCACGAGGTCTCGCCGGACGAGCGCGGCGCGATAAAGATTGAGTCCGCGCGCGCGATGCGTGAGGCGGCGCAGGTCAAGCCGAACGAGGCGGCGCGCCAGGTCTTCCTCGTCCACGGCGCGGACGGGATGAACGCGGCGGCGCAGAACGCTCTGCTCGCGACGGTCGAGGAGCCGCCCACGCCCTGTATTTTCATATTTGTGTGCGAAAACGCGCGCGCTCTGCTCGGCACCGTCCGCTCGCGCTGCGGCCTTGTCCGCGCGGAGGATGAGGACGAGGCCGCGCCCGCTTCCCCCGAGGGGGACGACCGTGCGCTCGCCCGTGCGCTGGTGCGCGGAGTCCGCTCTAAGAGCGCGCTCGCGGAGGCGTTCGCACCGTTTACAAAGCTGAAAGGAGACGGAGCCGTTCGGAGACTCGAAGAGGCGCGGAGCACGCTGGCCACTGCGGCGGCGGCAAGTCCGCAGCTCGCGTCCCGCGCCCTTCGAGGAGCCGACCTTGCGTCCCGCGCGGAGGACATGCTTAAAGCAAATGTCACCCCCGCGCAGGTCGCTTCGTGGCTCATAGCGTCCTTGATATAGACCAAAACAGAACTTTTTCAATGCGCTAACCCAATATTTCACCAAAGTTGCAAAAAATCGCTTCTATTACACTTATGTTACAAATCGGCTTCCCCCCTTGCAATAAGGGGGGAAGTGGTGTATTATCCGAATTGTGGCAGGAGTGTCATGCCAAAAAATCTTACAGGAGGAAAAGAACACATGAAGAACCTGAAGAAAGTTCTGTCCCTGGCTCTTGCGTTTGCGATGGTGCTGGGTCTGTGCGTCGGGGCTATGGCCGCCACGCCGGACGTCACCACGCTCAAGGACTGGGCAGACGTCACTCACAAGGACGCGGCTCAGCTTCTGAACGCGTTCAACATCATGGGCGGCGACGACAAGGGCTTCCGCCCCGCCGATAACGTCACCCGTGCAGAGGCCGTCAAGATGATCTCCGTCGCGCTTTGGCACGGCGATGATCTCAAGGACCTCTTCAAGGACAGCGCCACCACCTTCACCGACGTCAGCAGCAACGACTGGTTTGCCGGCTACGTGAAGTATGCGGCGACTGCCGAAATCATTGGCGGCCGTAACGCCACCACCTTCGACCCGAAGGGCAACGTCACCGGCTATGAGCTGCTCAAGATGGCCCTTACCGCTCTCGGCTACAGGCAGGCTGATGAAGGCCTCATCGGCGCCGGTTGGCAGACCAAGGCGATGATCCTTGCTATGGATAAGGATCTGACCGCCGGTGTCAAGATCACCGACTGGAGCAAGCCGATCAATCGTGAGGACACCGCGCAGGTCATCGCCAACATGATACTGGCCCCCACTGTCAAGTATGACAAGGACGGCTACATCAGCGACAGCGAAAAGAACTTTGGCGAGCTGTACCTCGGCCTCGTCAAGACCACCGGTACTCTTGTTGCCAACGCCTATGGCAAGACCGGGACTGACGGTGTTGCTACGGCAAACGCTGCTAAGTACAACTCTGTTGTTAAGTATGTTGTAAAGCCGACTACTTCTAAACCTAACCCGACCAGTTCGGACACGGCTGTTATTGAGGTCAACACCAACAGCAAGCTGTTTGACCTCGGTCTGCCTGTGACCATTTATTCCAACGGCAAGGTTGGGACTGATGGCAAGATTGCCGCTAAGGACGTCGTTTCGGTTGCGCTCAGCGGCCTGCCCGAGGTGGAACTGGCTGCGGACTACAGCAATATAGTGGATGAGCCGACGTATGTCACTACCGGCAGCACTACCAACAAGTTCAGTGACAGCAAGTATTTCGACACCAATGCGGACGGCAAGATAGACTTTGTCCACACCGTCTATTACAGCAACACCACCCCGGTCTACGGCGTTATTGAGACTAAGAATCTCGGCACCGTCTATCAGACCAGCCCCACCGCCGCGTGGCGTGACAACTACGATGTCAAGACCTTCACGCTTAGCGACCTTACCAGCCGCGGCTTCACCAAGGTCAGCAACATCACCGCCGCCAAGGACGACGTCATCGCCTACACCAGCAGCACCAACGCTGTCGGCGCTACTGTCAACGTGGGCGTTGTCCTGACCCCGGTTACTGGCAAGGTCACCCGCGTCGCGGATGTTACCGGCGTAGGCAAAGTTTACTATGTCGATGGCACTACCGGCCTCTGCAACCGTGGCGATGCAACCGATGCTACCGGCACCACGGGCGTTGGATTCGGCGTCAGCGGCACCTTCTACTGCAACTCTGACGACACCATCGGCTACTTCAAGTCGGACGCTCCTGTTGCCGAGAAGAAGGTTGCGCTCCTCTATGATGCCGGCTACATTGCACCTACTACCACCGAGATGGGCAGCACCATTGCCACGACAATGAGCGTTGCGGCTATCCTCTCGGACGGCACCAAGGGCACCTACACCGTCACCAAGATTGCGAAGGGCGCTGTGAAGGCGGATAATCCTAATACTCAGGATAATGAAGCTGTTCCTAGCAGCGACGTAACTCTTAATAGCGAAACAATCATTAAGAATACTCTCGGTATCACGACCCAAGGTACAGCTAGTTATCTGAATAAGCTGAACACTACCACCGCGACAGACGCTGATAACAACTATGTTGTCGAGTACACGCTCAACGACAAGGGCGAGATGACCATCACCAAGATCGAGAACCCCGGTCACAGCAACGCGGCTCAAGATACAACAACGGGCGTTGAGGTTACTACTATACCTGCGAACGAGGACGTTAAGGCCGGTAATCCTACCGTTAAGGTCGGCACTGGCAACGCTGTTGCCCTGATTGCTCCGGAGACCGTCACCTTCATCCAGACTTCGAAGTATGAGGCGGGCAAGTCCTCTGAGGCTTGGGCTGTCTACACCGGCAGCACCGCTTCTTACAAGACAAAGAGTGAGGTAAGCGCTGTTACCAAGGATTACAAGGGGACCGGCACCAAGTATGTCGCTTACGCTATAGTTACGGCGGGTTCGAAGGAAGATACCACCACCACTTCGACCTTCTTCTATGTCGTTGCGAACAACGGTCAGGTTGCAGTTAAGAACGGCACGACTCCGGTTTACGAGGTCGTCTACTTCGACGCTGACGCCAATAAGGTCGTCACCGCTCAGATGGCGGGTACTGAAGCTGCGAATATAAAGGCCGGCAAGTTCTATACCACGATGAGCTCTGAAGGCGTCATTGATGCAACGACGGCGATCGACTTCTTCGATACGACCGCTACTACCTACAAGCCCGGCTACATCACCGGCTATGCCAGCAACATCATCGGTCTGACCGGCTTCGGCTTCGTCACTGCAAATATTCCCGAGAACCAGAACCCGACTGACACGAGCCTCCCGACCAGCGGCTTCTACACCAACGCTCCTACGGGCTCCTACGCTGTCACTAAGGACACCAAGTTCTACCTCATTGACGGCGACAAGAGCGAGGAGATCAAGGCTGATGCTGTCAGCGTTCAGGGTTACGTTAATCCGAAGATAGCGTACAAGGATGATACTAAGGACGATCACAAGTACACCGTCGTCACCATCACCTACGGCGCTGTCGTCATCACCGGCAAGGACAACACCGTTGCGACCAAGGTTATAGTCTTTGCGAAGGATCAGACCGCATCGCAGACCTACACCACCAAGGACGGCAGGCTCGTCACCGAGTAAGCCTAACCCCAACCCTCACTGAATCAACACACACGTTAAAACGCTTTGGCATGGCGTGAAAACCTGCAAATGAGGAGCGCCCCCGAGCCTTTCGGCTCGGGGGCGCCTTCGTTCGCGCGGGGGCGGCGCTCCGCGCCGGTTCGGCCGCGCGCGGGAGCGGCGGGTCACAGCGCTTCCGCGCCGGTTCGCGCGGTGGAAGCCCACGGCTCTGCCGCCAACTTTGCGCAGGGGCGATTCACTCGCCCCGAGCATTTCAATCGGAAGGGCTCCCAAACGGCGCAAAGTGCCGTTTGGGAATTGCGCGGTATCCGCGCCCCGCAACGCCCGCGCACTCTCTACGCGCCGCGCGCAAAAGCCGCCTCGGGCGAAATGCCCGAGGCGGCTTTTTTGCAGGTTTTCACGCCATGCCAAAGCGTTTTAACGTGTGTGTTCTGTGGGGGCTTACTCGGCCGCAATCTCCTTTTCGAATACGATTACGTGAGTCGCAACACCATCAGTGTTGGCCAGCACTATCGCCTGATAAGGAGCAACGTCGTTCTTCGGATCGCTGCTCGGCTCCTGAGTGCCGATGTCCTCTGCGGTAACGGTCATGCTGGTCTTGTCGTCGCCGAGGACATAGTACTTGGTCTTGTCATTAGTGGTGTAAGGAGTGCTGGTTGCGAACGCATAGCTGCCATCAGTCTCAGCCGATGTCTTAAGCGCCGAGAGAATGATTATGCCGTCCTTGAAGCTGGTGATATAGCCCTTGTGCATATCCTTTTCTTCAATCGGAGCCGTAAACGCCTTGTTCGCATAGTTCTTGTAGAACCCGCCAACGGTAGTGCTGTCGGCGTCACTGGTCTTGAGAGTGACGACCTCGCCCTTGTCAGCGTCGAATACTACATACTCATGCTCGGTGTTGCCGGTCTGTCCAGCGTAGGAGATGATGTAGTAGAACGAAGAGCTTGCGGTGTCATGGGTGATGTCATTATACTGAGCAACAGCGTAAGCAACTGCAGCATTGGTGCTTCCGTTATAGCTGCCGAGAAGGACATCAACCGAATTCGTCTCGGCGACGGTGGTGTACGCAGCACTTCTGCCGGTAACAACGGTCCAACTCTCAGCCACACCATACTCATCCATAGTGGTCGTAGTCTGCATGAAGGTTACGGTCTCGGGAGTGATCAGCTTGTTGCCAGTGCCAACCTTAACGGTAGTGCTGTCAGTTTTCACCGTGGCACCAAAAGCGATAGTGTCGGCCGTATAAACCGTTGCGCCGTTAGCCGTGGTGTTAACCGTCTTGCCGGTGATTATCATGTTACCATCGTCGTCAAGATAATAGTTGACAAGGTAGTTTGTGTCGTTGCCCTTACCAACGGTTTCGGTAGTGTCCTTGATTTTACCCCACACATGCTCGTTAAGTCCGGCCAGGTATCCATCGGTCTTAAAGAGTTCGGCTATCTTGGCATCGGTATTTACCTTATTCTGGGTCTCAGTGCCGCCGCAATAGGTAACATTATAGGTGCCCGTAGTGCCGTCCGGGAGAATAGCCGCAACTGTCAGAACAGCACC
Source organism: uncultured Clostridia bacterium (assembly GCA_947585215.1). Classification (GTDB taxonomy): domain Bacteria; phylum Bacillota; class Clostridia; order Oscillospirales; family JAAYOS01; genus CANRIN01. The sequence continues at coordinate 4,755 of CANPWY010000017.1, read as the reverse complement.
GGTAGAAGCGCCGCCGATAGTGGTGCTGGAGGCCGACGGAGTGTAACCTGCGTCATAGAGGAGCGCAACGTTGGCCTTAGTTGCAACAGCATCTATGTCCACCAGCTTGGTCGAACCCGGATAGACGTAGAATGTACCAGTCTGCCCGTAGGTCGCCGCTTTGTTTACCATGCTGTAATCAACGCCGTTAATAGTGCAGGTCTGAGTAGTGGCGGTGTTAACAACACGGGTAACAGTACCCTCGACAGTCTCGAGAGCCGCGCCAACTTTTACTTTATTGTTACCAGATGTAGCAGTATCGGCAAGCGCATAGATGATATGATCGCCCGCCTCGGCAGCCTTCTTGTCAACGAACTGAACGTTGATAAGAGTGCTCGGGAAGCTGGCTGCGGTCTCATAGGAGCTACGCCATGCGGTGCTGCCGGTCTGATATATCGTACCGTGCTTTTCGGTCTCGGTGACGGCCCTGACGGTAGCCTTTTCGGTGAAGTACACATTGATAACAACATCATATTTGCCGTTATCGTCAGTGTCGAACCTCTTCGTCTCAACATCCAACTTCGTGGTGGCGTCCTTGTTGCCGACCTCAAAGGTGATTATGTCGGTAGCGGTAGTTTCGCCCTGCGCGGTGGGCGAAGTCAGCTCAACAGAGGGAGTAACGACTGTCGAAATCGGGGTGGAGCCCTTGAAGTAAACGGTGGCAACGGAGCCAAGCTCGTACACTCCGGTATCAGTCATTGCATAGAACGGTTTGTCATCTTCATCGAGGAATACGGTATTCGCCTTGGTGGCGTCAGTAACCGTATACCTGCTGGTTGTCGTTGTTAACGAGCCGTAGGTATTAGCAACGATAACACCTGTCTTTTCAGTAAGGCCGAGGTACTGAACGCCAAAGAGCTTATCAATATCGTTGCCGTTCGAGTCTTTGCCGTTGGTGTTGTAAACAAGATAGCCGTCACGGTCATACTTGACAGTGGTGCGGTAAATCATGTTCGCGACAACCTTCGCGGTGTTGTCACGGCTGATCGGGGCGTCCCAGTTCGTGACATTGACGTCCTTGGTCAGGTCGGCGAGGCCGTTGCTGCCCATAGCCAGAGCCATGGTGTTGACCTTCCAAGCGCCGCCGACAAGACCCTCGGTATTCTGATCGTAGCCGAGAGCGGTGAGCGCCATCTTCAGCAGCTCGTAGCCGGTGACGTTGCCCTTCGGGTCGAAGGTGGTGGCGTTACGGCCGCCAACTATGCCGATGGTGGTAGCGTACACGATGTAACCGGCATACCATTCGTTGCCGGCAATGTCGGCGAAGGTGCTGAGGCCGCTGCCCGCATAACGAGCGGACTCATCCTTGCCGCCCCAGAGAGCAGTGTCAATCATCTTGACAGCCTCTGCACGGGTGACGTTGTTAGCGGGGTTGAAATTACCCTTGTCGTCGCCCGCCATGATTCCGAACGCGTTCAGAAGCTGAGCCGCGTCCTTGTTGGTTACGTCTGCCCAGTCAGCGAGCTTGGTGACGTCCGGCGTATCGGCGGCCATAGCCCCGACGCACAGACCCAGCACCATCGCAAACGCAAGAGCCAGGGACAGAACTTTCTTCAGGTTCTTCATGTGTTCTTTTCCTCCTGTAAGATTTTTTGGCATGACACTCCTGCCGTGTCCTGCAAAAAATCCTTCGGGAGGGACTTTCCGCCGGTTTCGCGCGCCGCCCGCCGCGCCCGGGGGACGGTTTTACAGCCGCCCGCCGCGCGTCCTCGCCGCAAAACCGCCGAAATGCCGCCGCCGCGCGGGTTTCGCGCCCCGGCGAATACAGCGACTTTACAGCGACGCCGTCGCCCCGCCGTACAGCAACTCCGCGAGCCGGTCGACGCACGCGCGCTTCTGCCCCGGCAGCGAGTGCGTGTAGATGTTGAGCGTCATCTGCGTGTCCGAGTGGCCGAGAAGCTCGCTCAAACTCTTGATGTCCAGCCCGCTCTCCACCCAGCGCGTCGCGAACGTGTGGCGGAGGCCGTGCAGAGTGACCGGCGGCAGGCCTGCCTCGTCCTCGACCGAGCGGAGCAGGCGGCGGATGTCTGTCCCGTCCGACAGCGCGCCGGTGCTCGTGAGGAAGAGATAGCCGCGCTCGAGCCACGTGCCGTCCCAACGTGGCGACGCGCGCCACCGCTCCGCCGACCGCCGTATCATCTCGGCGCGGCGGAGAATCGCCGCGCGTAGCAGCTCCGCCGTGAACGTGTCTATCGGGACGGTGCGGCGGCTCTGCCGCGTCTTCGGCTCGCCCTCGCATATCGGCGCATGCCCCGTCCCCGGCGCGCGGACGCGCCCGACCGTCCGCCGCACGTGCAGCTCCTTCCGCTCGAGGTCGACGTCCTCGAGCCGCAGTCCCAGCGCCTCCCCTATCCGCAGGCCGGTGCGGAGCAGAAGCACCGGCACGGCGGCGAGCCACTGACGCCCGAACCGGCTCATCGCCGCGAGCTCGAACCGCCGCTGTTCCTCCGGCGAGAAGACCAGCCGCTCGGGTTTGTCCGCCGGAGGCAGGACGAGCCGCGCCGCCGGGTTCTTCTCGATGTAGCCGAGGTCCGCCGCCTTTTGCAGTGAGGTCTGGAGGCGCGTCCGCAGATGCGAGACGGTCGAGCGCGCGAATCGGCCGAGCTCTCGCGCGAGGAAGCGCTGAAGCGCCTCCTCCCGGAGGAGGTACAGCGGCGTCTCGCCGAGCGCCGGGACGATGTGGCCGTACAGCTCCGCATGATACGCGGCGTAGGTGCGCGGACGCACCGTCGGCCGGACGTACACCTCGAGCCACTCCGAAAGCCACTCGCCGAGCGTCCGCGTGTCCGCCGGCGGCAGGGACGCCGCCGCGCTCCGCAGCAGCGCCGCCGCCTCCGTCCGGGTGTGAGCGTAGAGATACCGCCGCCGGCCGTCCGGCGCGGTGAACTGCGCCGTCCACAGCCCGTCCCGGCGGCGATAGATGGAGCCCTCACCGTTTGCGCGTCTTTTTGTCATACTTTATCCCTCCTGAATAATATAGCTGACGGGAGGCGAACCCACGGTGCTCCGCGCGGGCTCTTTTCGGCGCTTTTCTGTTTGCCGTCGCCGGCTCCTCCGCGCAGAAAATCATCCGAAAACCGCTCCGCGTGGAGTGCAGGCAGTTTCCGGCTAGCGGAAAAAGCCCGCCGGCAATACTGCCGTATTCGCAAGGGCTCCGGTGCCGCACCGGCCGGGGCCGCCGCCGAAAACCACTATGGGTCCGCCTCCCGTCAGCTATAGCGCTGTGCGGGCGGAAAACCGCCCGCACAGCGCCGATTTGCAAAATTTATTGACATGTTTGCCCGAAAGAAGTATACTTTATGCAAGGTCGGGCGATGTCGCCCGCATGGAAGGGAGAAGAGTTTATGGATGAAAACAGGAACGAAGTCGCGGAACAGCAGACCGAGACTCAGCCCCAGGCCGAGCCGCAGCAGTATCAGCCGCAGACCGAGCCGCAGCAGTACAGACAGCCCCGGCAGACATATCAGCCGCAGTACCAGCCTCAGCCGCAGCAGCCGGCGTATCAGTCGCAGCCGCAGTACGGATACCGCCCGCAGCCGCAGTACGCCGCGCCGGTACAGTACCCGCAGTACATACCCGAGGACACCTCGAGACACGGCAAGGGCGGCGGCTGGATAGCCTTCATGCGCGTCATAACGTGGATACTGTTCGTGATAATCGAGCTCGCGGTGGTGATAGGCGGCGTGGTGCAGATAATAGCCGCGTCGAGCCGGTACTATTACGATGGCGGAATGGTGATCTCGGGGATACTCACCATCATTGTCGGAACCTTCATGGCGTTTCTTCTGATAGCGGAAACGATGATATTCCTCGATCTCGCGAAGAACGTCAAGAACATCGCCTCGAGCACTGCCGACACAAACGCGAAGCTCGACGATATCTCGCGCCGGATCGGACGCTAGTCGCCCTCGCGGCAAACTTTCCCACACAGCGGAAAATCGGGAACGCCTTAGGCGTTCCCGATTTTTTCTGCTTATATCAATCCTTCCAGAGGCTCTGTTGATCGCCGTCCGGCTTCTCCTTGCCTCCGTGACTACTCAGGAGCTCGTCTACCAGCCGTTCCGCGTCCCGCTCGGCCTCCGCGAGGTCGTGCATCTCGGGAAACTCAAACGCTAGCGGAACGTCCTCCACGGGCAGGCCGGGATCCTCCGCCGCGCCGTCCGGCGCGAGAAGCTCGCCGGTCTCGAAGTAGTGGTCGAAGGTCTCGGAGTCCATCGTCTCATACTCGAGAAGGTACCCCGCAACGCCGTGGAGCCGCATGAGCTCGCTTGTGAGTATCTGCTCACAGCGGGCGTATGCCTCATCGACTATCTTCTTTATCTCGACGTCTATGCGCGCTGCGACCGCCTCGGAGTAGGTCTGCATGTGGCCTATCTCGCGGCCGAGGAACACCTCGTCGTGATCCGAGCCATAGGCTATCGGACCGAGCGCCTCGCTCATGCCGTAGCGCGTGACCATCTTGCGGGCGATGTCTGTGGCGCGCTCGATGTCGTTCGAGGCGCCGGTGGATATGTCGTCAAGGACGAGCTTTTCCGCAACGCGACCGCCGAGCAGGCTCACTATCTGCTCGAACATCTCGCTCCGGCTCATGAAGCTCTTGTCCTCGTCCGGCAGGGAGATAGTCATGCCTCCGGCCTGCCCGCGCGGGATTATCGAGATCTGGTGGACCGGGTCGTGGTGGACGAGGCACTTCATCACGACGGCGTGACCCGCCTC
>CANPWY010000016.1 GCA_947585215.1 uncultured Clostridia bacterium | reverse complement strand
GGGTTCCGCCGCGACCCGGACGTGATGAAGCTCGACCGCGTCGATTGGACGGACTTCACCGTCACCGGGAACGAATAGTTCACATATAAAGGGAGGTAAAAACCTTGAAAATAGGGATAAGCTCAAACATAATCAGACACTACCTGAAAAACGTCTACTTCATCAACGGTCACAGCTGCGCGGGCAAGTCCACGATGGTGCGGATGCTCGCCGAGCGGTACGATATGATACACTGCGGGGAGAACTACCACGACGCGTTCCCGAGCGCGGAGCTCGACCGCTGGCAGCAGCCCGGCCTCTGCTACTTCGATACGATGAGCGGGTGGCAGGAGTGGCTTTCGATGACGGCGGAGGAGCACCGGCGCTGGACGCAGGCGGTCTCGCGCGAGTGCGTCGAGATAGAGGTGATGGAGCTCACGCGGCTCGCGGCGTCCGGGCGGCGCGTCATAGTCGACACCAACATACCGCCGGACGTGCTTCGCGAAGTTTCCGATTACCGCCACGTCGCGATAATGCTCTGCGACCCGCCGGACGCGGCGCGGACGCGGTTCTTCGACCGCGACGACCCGGATAAGAAGTTCATGCTCGAGCAGATAGCGCTGTGTCCCGACCCGGAGGCGGCGCGGAGAAACTTCGACTCGTGGCTTGACTACAAGCCGCCGATAGAGGAGGACTGGAGCGGGTTCTTCACGCTCACGCGCTCCGACTTCGAGCACGACACCCGCGAGGAGACGCTTGCGGCGCTCGCGAGGCACTTTCAGCTTGCGTAAACAATACGTACTATGGAGAACGGCAAAGGGGCAGACACGGTCTGCCCCTTTGCCGTTCTCACACTATTGGCCGGCGTTGAGGCCAGCAGTTATCCGGTTCCAATAGTTTACAGTTTGACCATTTCCGCAAAAAACGATACCAAATTTGCAACGGGAACCTCTCTGAAGAAAATCGCTGATAGAATGATAGCTGTCAAATTACGAGCTTTTTCGATGACAAACGGGAGGAATGATTTATGAACGCCTGCGACAACAAGAGACCCTGCCCTTGCACCTATGACTGTCCGCGCCACGGGAAATGCTGTGCCTGCGTGGCGCACCACCGTGACAACAACGAGGGCGTTCCGGGATGCTTCTTTTCAAAGGAAGCGGAGGCGACCTACGACAGGAGCATTGAGAACCTGGCGCGAGATAAGGGCCTCATAAAGTGATAAGGAGCTCCCGGAAGGCGGTGCGCGGACGCACGTCCGTTTGCGCCGAGCACCGGTACGACCGAGGCTCTTTTCGGACGCTGAAAAGTGTGGGGATACCTGCCGGAGGGGAAGATCAGCGAGTTGCGGATGATCATGCGGATACGATTTATTATGCGTGAAGTTCTCTGATACGAGCGAAATTTGGCATCGGAGGAGGACCGGTAAATCGGGAAATGCAGAAAGGAACTCTGATATGAAATGGCCGTGGAAAAAGAGAACACTTTCCTTTAGCGACGCCGCGAAATTCAACTGGGAATTGGATATGAATGCCGAGTTACGAAAAAAGCTGGACGAGCTTGCAAAGCAATACCCAAACCTGAGCGAAAAGGAATACCGAAGGAAGCTCCTGTCGTTATTCAGGGAAAACGGTCTTGTCATTGACTCGGATCAGCTGGATATGCTGCTTCTTCTGCGGCATAAGACGGATCAGATGCTGTTGAGGCAGAAAGCGGGTAACGATGAAGAAACAATGTAGACTTTGGGCGGCCGCGCTGCTGCTCGTGATGCTTTTGTCCTCCTGCGGGCAGAAAGCGGACACCGAGGCTGTTTCCCGATGGCAAGCGGCCATGAGCGACGCGGTGTTTGCGGAGGACGGGGAAGTTCGTCCGCTCGTCACACTGACGGAGGATGACAGTCGGGTGATATGGGACGACGCCGGGGAAAGGGTACTGCTCCTCACGTGGCACGACTATCCGAGCGAGTGTTCGCCCGGAACGGCTGTCGGGGAATACGGCGATATTTGGGCGACCTCGCTCGGCGAAATGGAGAGCTGGTTTGCGGAAAACGGAGAAGATGTAACGGATTGGGAGCTTCGTTTTTCACAGCTTCTCGGCGTGCACGAGGATGAGGGATACACAAGGTTTACCGCATTCTGGGTGTCGCCGCGGGATGTTGTGCGTCCGGCGTTTGTCACCGATGTGACAAAGCAGATGACAAACGACTACAGCCTTGTCACCGGGGAGTGGAAGGAATGGTTCGATGCCAACATCCTGTTTTCGTATTTTGAAAGCGACTATCCCTGGACGCGACTGGGCTACACCTACGACTGGGGCGGGACTCAGGAATACGGTCTGACGGAATTCTTAGTGCGCGAGCCGTCGCGGACGGAGATCGCGTTTACCTTGACCACAGACGAGTTCGTGGAATACTTAAAGAACAATGAAAGTGACTAGTATGAGAAGAACATGTTTACAGCGATCGCGCTGACGGCAGCCTGCCTTGCGGGCTGCTACCCGGAGAAGAATGATCCGGCGGAGGGGGAAAGTCGCCCATCGCGGACGCTGTCACACGCTGCAAAGAGCGAAAAACCGCTTGACATAGATGACTATTATAAGAAATAATAAGACTGTAAAATATTATGTTTTGGAGGTAAAATCATGAACATTCAAAAGACAGTGAACGGAACGACCCTGACCGTCAAGCTGGAGGGAAGATTGGATACCACGACCTCCCCGAAGCTGGAGGAGGAGCTCAAGGGCAGTGTTGGCGGAGTGACCTGCCTCGTCCTCGACTTTGAGAAGCTGGAATACATCTCGTCCGCCGGCCTGCGCGTGCTTCTTTCCATGCAGAAGATAATGGCGAAGCAGGGCGAGATGCACATTAAGAACGTGAACGAAACGGTCATGGAAGTGTTTGAGATAACCGGCTTTGCCGATATTCTGACTATCGAGTAAGCTCTTTTTGGAGGGAAACGTCCGTCTATGATATACATACAACTCGGGCTCGCCGCCCTGTGTCCCGCAATAGTGTCTGCCGTGTTCTATTGGTGCAATAGGAGAACAGGCTTTTCAAAGCTCGCCGGAAGGACGAAGCAGACCGTGTACGGCCTTATATTCGGATTGCTCGCCGTCCTGAGTACGGAGTTCGGCTCGCAGGTGGACGGCGCCGTAATAAGCGCACGGGACGCCGCGCCGCTGTGCGCCGGACTGGTATTCGGTGCGCCGGCGGGCATTCTCGCCGGCGTCATCGGCGGCGCGTGGAGACTTGTCACGGCGATATGGGGCGAAGGGGTGTACACCGGCGTAGGAGCGAGCCTCACCACGCTCCTTGCGGGACTGCTCGGCGCGGCGCTGAGGAAGTGGATGTTTGACAACAAGCGTCCCTTCTGGTACTACGGCCTCGCCGCGGGGTTCGTGGTCGAAGTCGTAAACATGCTCATGGTGTTCCTCATAAACATGGAGGATGTACACGGAGCGTTTCAACTGGTGGAGAAATGCACACTGCCGATGGTCGTTCTGAACGCGGGAGCGGTGACGCTCGCGATGCTTGTGGTGTCCGCCCTTGCGGGCGAGCTGAAAGGCGGCCGGGGGAAAAGCAGGTACCAGCTCGCCCAGACCTTTTCGCGGTGGCTCCTGCTGTGCGTCGTGCTGGCGTTTTTGGTGTCGAGCCTGTTTATCTACGTCTTGCAGACAAGGCTCGCGACAAACGACGCGGAGAATATGCTTTCTCTCTATATCGAGGACGTCCGTGAGGACATCAACGACGCCTCGGACGAAAACCTTCTGGAACTGACAAGGACTGTCCGGGACTATCTGGACGGGCGCGAGGACTACGACGAATCGGTCCTCTCCTACCTGCTCGGAGCAAACGACGTATCGGAGATCAATATCATCGACGAGAACGGCTTCATTGTCGCGAGCACGACGCCCGACTACATCGGCTTCGACATGACGGGCGGCGCGCAGTCAAACGAGTTTATGGCGCTTCTCCACGGAGAGACGGAGCTTGTTCAGCGCTATCAGCTCATCTCCCGCAACAACGGCGTTTCGATGAAATATGCGGGAGCCGTTTTGAAGGACGGCGGCTTTGTGCAGGTGGGCTACAATTCGGCGCGCTTCCAGGCGGACATCGACGGACAGGTGGTGGGCCTCACGCGGAACCGTCACGTCGGCGAGGAAGGCTTTATGCTCATCGCGAACGAGGACTTCCGCCTCGTGAGCGACCCGAGCGGGCACGAGGGTATGTCCCTCGACGTGACGGGGCTCCGTCTCGCGACGGACGACGACGGCTACGACGCCTCCTCCGACAGATTCGGCAGGGAGTGGCAGATGCTCACGGAGTCGGTCTTCGGGGAAAAGTGTTACGTGATGTACGGCGTCACGGAAGGATACTACATTATCGGGGTACTGCCGCAGTCGGAGGTCGTTTTCAGCCGCAATATGCAGCTGTACACCACGGTGTTTATCGAAATCATGGTGTTTGCGGCGCTGTTCGTGCTCATCTACTTCCTTGTAAAGAAGCTGGTGGTCGAGAACATCCAGAAGATAAACAGCTCGCTTGAGGAGATAACCGGCGGCAACCTGAACGTGACCGTGGATGTGCGGAGCAACGAGGAGTTCGTGTCCCTCTCCGACGACATCAACTCTACGGTGCATACCCTGAAGGGATACATCGCGGAGGCGGCCGCGAGAATAGACAAGGAGCTGGAATTTGCCAAGACCATTCAGGTCTCAACGCTCCCGGGAGTATTCCCGCCGTACCCGGACAGGATGGACTTCGACATCCACGCTACAATGGACACGGCAAAGGAGGTCGGCGGAGATTTCTACGACTTCTATCTGCTCGACGAGAACCGCCTCGCGTTCCTCATAGCGGACGTGTCCGGCAAGGGAATATCCGCGGCGATGTTCATGATGAAGGCAAAGACGCTCATCAAGAGCTGTGCTGACAGGGAGAGCGACGTCGCAAAGATTTTGACGCGGGCGAACGCGGAGCTCTGCGAGAACAACGATGCGGAGATGTTCGTGACATGCTGGATGGGTATTTTGAACTTCAAGACACACACGGTGTCCTTTGCAAACGCGGGACACAATCCGCCGCTCGTGAGACATAAGGACGGAACGTTTGAATATTTTAAGAGCCGACCCGGCTTCGTCCTTGCGGGCATGGAGGGCGTGAAGTACAGGAGCGGAGAATTGGAGCTCCTGCCCGGCGACGAGATATTCCTTTACACGGACGGCGTGACCGAGGCGGCGAACGCCGAAAACGTCCTCTACGGCGACGACCGGCTGAAAGCCGTTCTGGACAGGCTTGCGGGTGCCGGCGCAAAGGAGATATGCCTCGGCGTGAAGCGGGATGTGGACGCTTTCGTGGGCGAGACGCCGCAGTTTGACGATATGACGATGCTCTGCCTCCGTCTCACGCAGAAGCACGGCATCACGGTAGACCCGAGGGAGGACAACATGCGGGAAGTGACCTCCTTCGTGGAGGAGACGCTGGCGGCGGCCGAGGTGCCCGCGAAAATCGCCCTCAAGATGAACATCGCTGTGGATGAAATTTATTCCAACATCCGGAGCTACAGCGGCGCGACGAAAACCGACATAGAGTGTACGGTCTGCGGGAACCGGCTCGCGCTGACGTTCGCGGACAACGGCACTCCTTACAACCCGCTTGACAGGGAAGACCCGGACACGACCCTCTCGGCGGACGAGCGGGAGATCGGCGGACTCGGCTTCTTTATGGTCAAGAAATCAATGGACGATGTGACATACGAGTATTCGGGGGGAATGAACCGTCTGACGCTGAAAAAGAGCTGGTAAGGATAGAGCGTCGGCGGAAAAGTACGCAAGCAAAGTCCGAAAAGGAGCGATATAATGAAGGGTAAAAAACAAATTTTCAGAACGGGGAAGGTGATACGGTTGAACAGGAAAATATGTCTTTTCCTGCTCCTGCCGGTCATGCTTATCAGCCTGTTTCTCGGCGGCTGCGGGGACGGCGGCGGGAAGGACGAGCCGATAACCGACGTCCGTCAGTTGGACGGGCAGGCCATCGGCGTTATGACCGGCTCCAGCTTCGACGTCCACACCGACAACCTCATCAAGGACGCGGAAAAGCAGTATTACGACCGCGTCCCGGATTTGGCTTTGGCGGTGGAACAGGGAAAGATAGCCGGCTTCCTGATGGACGAGCCCATCGCCCGTCTGCTCTGTATGCAGAACGACGCCTTGACCTACATCCCCGAGGTGCTGGTGGAGGAGAGCTATGCCGCCGCCTTTTCAAAGACCGAGCGTGGCGCTGAGCTGAGGGACGAGTATAACGAGTTCCTCGCGCAGATAAAGGCGGACGGCACGTTGGAGGAAATCGACAGCATCTGGATAGGCACGGACGAGAGCAAAAAGACGGTCGAGGATTGGACGACCTTCTCCGCAGAAAACGGCGTTATCCGAATGGCGGTCAAAACCGACGTCGAGCCTTTCTGCTATATCAAGGACGGTCAGATCGTCGGGTACGACATAGATATTATGGCGCGCTTCTGCAAGTCTCGCGGCTACGGGCTTGAGGTCATCAGCGCGGAAATATCGTCTATTTTCGCGGGGCTTGCAACAAGTACATACGACGCAACGGCCAGCGGCATGACTGTGACGGAAGAACGGTCGGAAAGCGTGAATTTCGCCGAACCGGATTACACCGGCGGCGTTGTCGCGGTCGTGGCAAACCGCGGACAGTTTGACGTCCGCTTTAAAACGCTCCAAGACTTTGCGGGCACGACGATAGGCGTTTTGTCGGGCAGCATTACGGACCAGCTTGTGAGCGCCGTAGTCAGCGGCTGCGAATTCAAGTATTACGACGACGCTACCACTTCGTTCCTTGCGCTTCAGTCGGGCGAGCTCGACGCCGCGGCGCACGATATGCCTGTCGCTCAGTTGGCGGTCTCGCGCCACCCCGATCTTGCGCTGTTCCCCGAAACGGTGACGCCGGACACCTACGGTCTCGGCCTCCAGAAGGACAGTCCGCTCACGGACAAGATAAGCGCCATCATCGAGAGATATGACGAGGACGGCACGCTTGACGCCCTTCGGGAAAAGTGGCTCGGCGCAGACGATAGCATAAAGACCATCGACGTCGGCGAATATGATGCGCCGAACGGCACCCTGCGCTATGCCCACGACTCCACGCTCGAGCCGATGAGCTATGTCGGCGGAAACGGGCAGTCCCTCGGCTACGAGGTCGAGCTTGTCACGCTCATCGCAAAGGAGCTGGGGATGAAGCTGGAGATCACCCAGACCGCCTTCAATGCGCTGATACCTATGCTCACGAGCGGCAGGGCGGACATCGTCTCCGGCGCGATGAGCATCACCGACGAGCGTAAGGAGAGCATAGATTTCCCCGTCACTCACTATGTGGGCGGTATGACGCTCGTTGTTCGGGGCGAGGACGTCGGTAAGTACGCGGCGGCGGAGAAAACGGGCTTCTGGACAGGGCTGAAAAACAGCTTCTACAAGAATTTCGTTCAGGAGAATCGGTGGGAGATGATCCTCTCGGGTCTCGGCGTCACGTTTGTCATATCCGTCTTTTCGGCGCTTTTCGGGACGGTGCTGGGATTCGGGCTGTGCCTCCTGCGCCGCAGCCGAAACAGGATAGCCTCCGGCGTCACGGCGGCCTTTATAAGGCTCGTTCAGGGCATCCCCGTACTCGTGCTGCTGATGGTGCTGTTCTACGTGATATTCGCCGGCGCGAGGCTGAGCGGAATCGTCGTGTCGATAATCGGATTTACGATAAACTTCGGCGTCTACGTCTCCGAAATGATCCGCACCGGCATCAACGCCGTGGACGTCGGACAATGGGAAGCGGCGTCCGCCATAGGCTTCGGACGGGTCAAGACCTTTACGAAGATAATCGCCCCGCAGGCGGCGCGGCACATCCTGCCGGTGTACAAGGGCGAATTTATCTCGATGGTGAAAATGACGTCCGTGGTGGGCTACATAGCGGTGCAGGACCTTACAAAGGCAACCGACCTCATCCGCAGCCGCACCTTTGAGGCGTTTTTCCCACTTATCCTGACGGCGGTGCTGTACTTCCTGCTCGCGTGGTGCCTGACGCTCCTGCTCGGACTGGTGGAAAGGAAGATAGACCCACGCCGCCGTCACCGCGAGCTGAAGGGCGTCGACACAAAGCTCTCCCTGCCCGAGACCGCCGAGGAACCGAAGACCGCGCAGAACGGGGAACCGGTGATAACCATCTCCCATCTGAAGAAGGTATTCCCCAACGTGACCCCGCTCGTGGACGTGAATGCCGTCATCAACCGGGGGGACGTCATCTCGCTCATCGGACCCTCCGGCACGGGCAAGAGTACGCTCCTGCGCTGTATCAACCGTCTGGAAACGCCGACGGAGGGCAGTATCGAGGTATTCGGCGAGCCTGTGACCGGCGTGAAGCCGGCGCAGCTCGGCGCCGTGCGCCGCCGCATGGGAATGGTGTTCCAGAGCTTCAACCTGTTCGCCCACCTGACGGTCATCGAGAATATCATGCTCGGCCCGGTGGAACTGCTCGGATGCTCGCGTCAGCAGGCGTACGAACGCGGAATGCACCTCCTCGAGAGCGTCGGACTCGCGGAAAAGGCGCTCAACTATCCGGACGAGCTCTCCGGCGGTCAGAAACAGCGCGTCGCCATCGCCAGAACTCTCGGGATGCAGCCGGAGATCGTACTATTCGACGAGCCGACAAGCGCGCTCGACCCGACGATGGTGGGAGAAGTCCTCGCCGTCATCCGCAGTCTTGCCGAGCAGGGACTCACCATGCTCATCGTCACGCACGAGATGAAGTTTGCCCGGGACGTTTCCACGCGCGTGTTCTACATGGACGAGGGCATCATCTACGAGGAGGGTACGCCGGAGCAGATATTTGACAGCCCGAAGACCGAGCGCTGTTGGGCGTTTGTCCACCGCATGAAGTCGCTCCATATCGACATTGCCTCCAAGAAGTTCGACTTCATCGAGGCGGCGGCAGACATCGACCGCTTTGTCCATAAGCAGCTGCTCGGCGTGCGGCAGGCGCTCAAGTATCAGCAGATATTTGAGGAGCTGTGTGTGACCGTCGTCCTGCCGACCCTGTCGGACGACGAGTGCAGTCTGAGCTTTGACGCATTCTGCAGCGAGGACGGCAACGAGTGCGAGGCTGTCATCCGCTGGAACGGCGAGGAGTTCGACCCGCTGACTCAGGGCGACGAGCTGAGCGCGGCTCTGGCCCTCAGCCGGACAAAGAGCAGTCAGCACGAATATGCCGACGGCGTCAACACGGTGACAATAGTATTTTAAGAAGGAAACTTCTGAAAATAAGAAAGAGGGGTGCAGGAAATTATGTTGAAGTATTTTCGCGTAAAGGAATCGGGCTCCACGGTGAGAACGGAGGCTCTTGCGGGCGTTACGACCTTTATGACCATGGCGTATATCCTCATGGTCAACTCCGGAATGTTCGCGGAGCTTCCGGGCGTGTCGTACAACGCGATATATATCGCGACCGCAATCTCTGCCTGTATCGGTACGGTGCTTATCGGACTGATGGCGAACCTGCCGCTCGCGCAGGCGTCCGCCATGGGCTCGAACGCATTCTTCGTCTACACGGTGTGCTTCGGGTTCGGACTGAGCTACGCCAACGCTCTGCTGCTCGTCCTGCTCGACGGTATTCTCTTCATACTGCTCACCGTGACGGGGCTCCGCAGGAAGATATTCGAGGCGATACCGACGGCGGTGAGGGTCGCCATACCCGCGGGCGTCGGACTGTTCATCGCCTTCATCGGCCTGAAGGACGCCGGAATAGTTGTGGCGGATCCCTCCACATTCGTCGGGCTTGCCTCCTTCAACCTCCTCTCCGGAAAGGTGGCGTGGCAGGACATCATGCCGCTGCTTGTCACGATTGCCGCCGTGGTGGCGATAGCGGTCCTGACCTGCAAAAAGGTCAAGGGCGCCGTGCTCTGGGGAATACTCGGCGGAACGGCGCTGTATTATCTGCTAGGCCTCACGATTCCAAATTTTTACAGTGGGGGGGTGATCAGCGAGCTGAATCTGAACCCGTTTGCGGCGTTCGCGGACTTCGGAACGCAGGCGTTCGGCAAGGTCTTTACCGAGGGATTTGACTTCTCGCACTACCTCGCCGACCACAGCACGATGGAGCTTGTGGTGCTGATTGCGACGACTGCGCTTGCGTTCTGCCTCGTGGATATGTTCGACACCATCGGCACCCTGTACGGAGCCTGCGCCAGAGGAAACCTTCTCACCAAGGAGGGTGAGGTTCCCAATCTGGACAAGGCGATGCTCGCGGACGCTATTGCCACCACGGCCGGCGCGGTCTGCGGCACCTCCACGGTGAGTTCCTACGTGGAGGCTTCCACCGGCATTGCGGAGGGCGGAAAGACGGGCCTTGCCGCTATGGTGACGGGAGCGCTGTTCTTTGTCAGCATGTTCCTCAGTCCGATAGCGATGATGGTGCCGGGGTGCGCGACAGCGGCGGCACTCATCTACGTGGGCATCATGATGATGAACTGCGCGAGGAGCATCGACTGGCTGAAAACGGAGGATGCTGTTCCGGCGTTCCTCACGCTTGCGATGATGCCCATGACCTACAATATCTCCTACGGTATCGCCTTCGGCGTTATATCTCATGTGCTTATCAGCATATTCACCGGAAAGGCGAGGCAGGTGAAGGTGGGAACGTGGGTCATAGCGGCGCTCTTTGCCGTCATGTTCTTCGTGACGCACTGAGAGACGCTGTCCGACCGTCGGAACCGGCGGGACGCCGGTATTTCAAAACTATTCCCTGGGAGGGGAAAGAAGAATGGGTTTTAGGAGTATGAAGAAGAGTCGGCTGCGCTTTGTGGCTGTTGTGCTTGCAATCGTACTGCTCTTTTGCGGGTGCAGCTCGGCAAAGAACAAGCCAACAAACAAGAATGACATCGTAATTATCTACACCAACGACGTCCACTGCGCCGTAGATAACGACATCGGCTACGCCGGGCTTGTGGCCTACAAACAGCAGTGCGAGCAGAGCACCCCCTACGTCGCGCTGGTGGACTGCGGGGATTCCGTTCAGGGTGACGTTATCGGAACGGTTTCTAAGGGGGAATACCCGGCGGAGCTCATGAACCGCGCGGGATATGACTTCGCTGTGCTCGGCAACCATGAGTTTGAATACGGCATGGAACAGCTCGACCGGCTCATGGAGATATGCGGCGCACAGTACCTCGGCTGTAATATCCGATATACAGGGGAGGACGATACGACGTTTATCTCCCGGCTCCTGCCGTACAAGGTCGTCTCCTACGGCAGGGTGAAGGTCGGATTTATCGGCGTGTCCACGCCGGAGAGCATCGTAAAATCCGTTCCTGCCTACTTCTGCGACGAGAACGGGAATTACGTATACGATTTCTGCGGCGCAAACGGCGAGGAGCTGTACAGCTGCGTGCAGGAGAACGTGGACGCCTGCGTGAAGGACGGCGCGGACTATGTCGTGGTCCTCGCGCACCTCGGGACGGACGAAGCGTCCTGGCCGTTTACGTCCACCGAGCTTATCGAAAATACAAGTGGCATAGACGTCGTGCTGGACGGCCACTCCCACAGTGAGATCTCCTGCGACGTTGTAAAGAATGAGAACGGTGAGAACGTGCTCCTGTCCTCCACCGGCACGGGGCTCTGCAATATCGGATGCCTCACCATCTCCGCGAAAGGGCATATCCAGACGGGACTTGTCGAGAATTACCCGGATAGAGACAGCGAAATGACCGACTGCATAGAGAACATGCAGGAAAAGTTTGAAGCCGAGATGGCGAGAAGCATCGCCGTATCGGAGGTGGCACTCACAACGGTGTCCGACTCCGGCATTCGCCTCGTGCGGAACAGGGAGACCAATATTGGCGACTTCTGTGCGGACGCGTACCGCACCGTATCCGGCGCGGACATCGCGCTTGTGAACGGCGGCGGCATCCGGGCGGATATTGCCGCCGGGGAGATCACCTATGGGGACATCATAAGCGTACACCCCTACGGTAATACGCTCTGCGTGGCAAAAGCCACGGGGCAGGAGATACTGGACGCGCTGGAGATGGCGAGCCGCTCCTGCCTGCACGATGCGGACGACGGGGAAAGCGCGGTTGGCGAAAACGGAGGATTCCTGCAGGTGTCGGGGCTGAAATATACTATCGACACCTCCGTGGAACCCACGGTAGAGACGGACGAGCAGGGAAACTTCATCTCCTGCGGGGCTAATCGGAGAATAAAGGACGTCATGGTTCTCGGGAAGGACGGCAGCTATACGGAGCTTCTGCCGGACAAGGTATATACGGTAGCGTCCCACAACTACCTTATCAAGGAAGGCGGGGACGGACTGAATATGTTCAAGGACAATGAGCTGATAATCAATGAAGGAATGAAGGACTATGAGATACTTATTACCTATCTTACGGACGGCCTCAACGGAACGGTCGGGGATGAGTACGCTCAGCCGCAGGGACGCATAGAAGTAAAATAAAGCAAAAGAAGGCGAAGAATATGGTTACATTTGTCATAGCTCTGGTTATTTTGTTCGCGGGGTATCAGATTTACGGGCGCGTGGTTGAGAGGGTAGTTGCTCCGAGCGACGCGCCCACGCCGGCGATAGCGCACCCGGACGGAGTGGACTTTACGCCCATGAAGAAGTGGCGGGTGTTTCTTATCCAGCTTCTCAACATAGCGGGAACGGGACCCATCTTCGGGCCGCTGATGGGCGCGGTCTTCGGACCGGTGGTGTTCCTGTGGATAGTTCTCGGCTCAATACTCGGCGGAGCCGTGCATGACTATCTGTCCGGCATGGCGTCGGTGCGAAACGACGGCGCGTCCATCTCGGAGATCGTCGGAAAGTACCTTGGCACCGCAGCAAAGCAGGTCATGCGCATTTTCTCCGTTGTCCTGCTTGTGTGCGTGGGGGCGGTGTTTACAACAAGCCCGGCGGGACTCCTTGCGAGGCTCACGCCGGACTTCATGAACACCACGTTCTGGACAGTGGCCATAATGCTGTATTATGTGCTTGCGACGCTGCTGCCCATTGACAAGGTGATAGGAAAGCTCTACCCCGTGTTCGGCGTCGTGCTTATGTTTATGGCGGTCGGGATAATCGGCGGTCTTGTCTTCGGAGGGTATACGCTTCCCGAGCTCACCGCCGAGACGATGGCAAACCTGCACCCGGACGGGAAGCCGGTCTGGGCGTATATGTTTGTCACGGTGGCCTGCGGCGCGGTGTCGGGCTTCCACTCCACGCAGTCGCCCATGATGGCGAGGTGCATTGAGAGCGAGAAGCAGGGTCGCCCGATCTTCTACGGCGCGATGCTTGCGGAGGCCGTGATAGCTCTCGTGTGGGCGACGGCGGGCCTCGGATTTTACGGAAGCACGCAGGCTCTGTCGGGAGCTCTGACGTCGCTCGGTTCGTCTGGCGTGGTCTACGACATTTCGGTGGGAGTGCTCGGAAAGATAGGCGGGGCGCTGGCCGTCATCGGCGTGGTAGCCTGTCCGATCTCCACGGGGGACACGGCGTTCCGAAGCGCGCGGCTCACGCTTGCGGACTGGCTGAAGCTGGATCAGTCCAGCCTTTGGAAGAGGCTCGTTTTGGCGATCCCGCTTATAGGAGCGGCCGCTGTTCTGACGCAGATAGATTTTGACATCATCTGGCGGTACTTCTCCTGGTCGAATCAGACGCTTGCGATGATAGTGCTGTGGGCGATGGCCGTTTATCTGGCCCAAAGTGCGAAAAAGGAATGGTATTCCCTGATATCGGCGATACCCGCGGCGTTTATGAGCGCGGTTTCGGTCACTTACATACTCATGGCAAGCGAGGGATTCAGGCTTTCGTCGACAATATCCTATCCGATAGGCGCGGCGGCAGCAGCCGCTCTGCTTGTTGTGTTCCTGCTGTATATGGTCCGCCTGGGACGCGCGAAAAAGCGCGCTCTCTCATAAGGCTATAACAAGCTTGAACAAGCCGTCCTCCGCGCTAAACGAGCAGAAGGCGTTGTACTTTTCACAGAAGGCCGTAATGGAGCGCGTGCCTATCCCGTGGCCGGCTCTGTGCGACTGCGGGAGACCGTTCCGGCCGAAGGAGACCCGTCCGCGGCAGGTGTTTTCTACCTCAAACATGAACTGCGGTTTGTGGATGCACCGGATGACTATCTTCCGCTGACCCTCCGGAAGCATTTCACAGGCGTTTATGGCGTTCTCCAAGGCGTTGGAAAAGCAGATGGCAAGCTCGGCGGAGTCGACGGGCAGTGTTTCCGGGAAGGAAAGACTCTGCTCCACCGTAATGCCGGAGCGCTCCGCACGGCCCAAATAGGCCGTAAGCGTGGCGTTTAGGATGGGGTCGTCGCAATAGCGGACAGGCGCGGGGGTATCGCTTCGCACGGACGCCTCCTTGATGTAGTCAAGGATAGCGTTGGCGTCTCCTTCCTCCGCGAACCCGGCGACTGCGGACAGCACCTGCCGAATGTCCCGCCGAGCGTTCCGCACCTCCTCCGCTCTTCTTTCGGCGTCCTTGGCCTGCTTTCTGATGTTCGTTATCTGAAGCCGCAGAAGGTCGCGGTCCTGCTCCTCCATACGGTATCGGTACTGGAGCCACAGGTATTGGAAGATGGCGTAGTAGACGATGAGTAGGACCGCCCCTGAGAGGGCAAACAGCATGGGAAAGGACTCATTCTGCGTATAGTGCGCCGGGTAGAGCGCGAGCACCATGACAAGCAGGAAAAAGGAGCAGGGGATCATGGCGAGTATCCCCCAGCCTCCGGAGACAGTATCCGCAATATTCAGGAAAATATTCCGCAGGAAGAAAACCTCCAAGAGAATTACGGCAAGGTAGGCGGCGGGAAGCAGGAGAGTATCCGTCACCGTACCGCCGCCGAAGAGCGCGGTAAGCTGTGTCACGCCGACGATCAGGTAAAGGGACAGAAGAAGCTCGGACAGACAGCAGAAAACATGCCTTGAAAGCGACTCGTCCGCGATAAGGAAGGTAACGATGACTCCGGGTGCGGAGATCGTGACTATGGCGCTCCGCAGAAAGGGCAGGAAGCCGAAAAAACGTATGCAGAGCACGGAAAATATTACGGAATAGACGGCATATCCGCCGACAAGCAGCAGATTTCGCCTTTTGTTTTTCTTCAGCCTGCTGACGGAAACGACCATACCGAGCGTTCCGAAGATGGAGACGAGTATCCTGTATGTCTGGTATGCGGTATTGTTGTCAAAAATCATATTTTCCCGCCTGTTCTGTATATGAAGTCCGATTTCATTGCTTCTTTTCTCTCCGGCGCTCTACAGGGCGACCATGATGCAGAGCCGTCCATTGTCGGCCGCAAACGAATAAACGGCGTCATGCCTCTCACAGAATGACGCTATTGAGCGGAAACTGCTTCCGAAGCCTCCGTCTGGCGGCTTCGGAAGCCCTTTTTTGTCGAATGACAATTTGCCGTGATAGGGACAGGCTACCTCGAACATCAGCTTCGGGCTGTGGATGCACCGGACGCTCATCCTTCTCTCGTCTTCGGCGAGAGTCATACAGGCGCGGATGGCGCTTTCCAGCATATTTGCAAAGCAGACGGAGAGCTCGGAGGAGTCCACCGGCAGGACGTCCGGCAGGGAAACGGAGGTCTCGAGCTCAATGTCCGCCTCCCTCGCGGAAGCGAGATAACCGGAGAGCGTGGCGTCCAGAATGGGATCGCTGCAATACCGGCGCGGCTTCGGAATATCCTCGGACAGCTCCGCGGTGTTTGCGGCAAAGTCGAGGACAGCCTGCATGTCGCCGCTCTCAGCCAGTGCGGCGACCGTGGAGAGGATGTGGCGCAGATCGTGCCGAATGATCTTCGTCTGTTTCTCAAGCGCCTCGATGTCGGCATTTTCTCTCCGTATGTTTTCAAGCTGAAGCTCAAGGATCTCTCTGTTCTGCTCCGACTGCACCCTGCGGTATTGCATGGAAAGGTAGCTCCCGATGGAAAAGTAGACTGCAACAATGACGGCGCCAAGCAGGTAAAGCGTGACGGCGCTTAATGGCCTCTTCGCATAATGCTCCGGGTAGAGGGCGACCGTTACGGCAAGGATAATGAATGCGCAGGGTATAAGGGAGAGGACGCCCCAGCCCTTCTTTATCATGCTGACGGAATCCAGCCAGATATGCCTCACGAAGCGGAAGTCCAACAGCACCGCGAGCAGGTAGCAGAGCAGGCGCAGAAGTATGTCCGACAGCTCGTTTCCGTGCAGGGCGGTATTTATCAGAGTGACCGTCGCGGAAATGTACAGGGAGACAAGTATCTGCGTCGCCCCGGTAAAGACAAGCTTTGCAAACTGCTCATCGGAGATCTTCCGCAGAAGAAGGACCGCCGGGAGCGATATGGTAAGTATGAACACCCGCAGGAAATGCTCGTAGCTGAAATAATAGATGATAAGAAAAGTGGAGAGAACGACAAAAACGGCGTAGCCGAGAATAACCGCCATGCACGCCGCTTTCCTTTGAATTATCTTGAAATTTACCGTGGACGCCATCATGGCTATAGTACCCGCAAAAATAATCAGGATTTTCAGGACCAGAAAAGCAAGGTTATCCTCAAAAAGCACGGTATTTTCCTCCGTTCAGCCAAAAGGCCGCCCAGTCCTTCTTGACGGAATCGTATATGCGGCGCGGGATGGGAACGCGCAGGTTACCAGTCAGGACCATGTCCGTTTTAGTCACTTCCGTGACATGGGCGAGGTTCACTACAAACGAGGAGCCGACAAGGAGCATCCCGTTATGGGAGAGGAGGTCCGACACCGCGTCAATGAAGGAGCCGTTGAAGGTAACGCCGGGTATAACGCTGCCGTCCGCCATGTAGTAGCAGATCCGCTTCCCGGTGCGCTCCGCGTAGCGAATGTCGGCCACGGGAAGGACGCGGACGCTCTCTGCGGTCTTGACGGAGATCATCTCCCGCATGGTGCGGGAAAGGGCGGAAAACGCCTTGTCGAGGCTCCGGAAGAAAAGTTGCTTTTCAACCGGCTTTAGGAGGTAATCGAGGGCGTCCACCCGGTAGGAGTCCAGCGCAAAGTCGGGAGACGTTGTCAGATAGAAAAACATGCCCTGATCGTTGCGCCTGCGGAGCGCCATTCCGAGCTCTATGCCGTCCATCTCGGGCATGATGCAGTCGAGAATATAAAGGTCGAAGCCGCCGTGCTCGTCCACGTGGTTCAAGAGCTCTCTTCCGGAATAGAAGGAGGACAGCAAAAGGGAGCGGTCGGGATTGGCCTGCCCGTACTGTCCTACCAAATCTTTTATTGTCTCGTGGCATGATTTTTCATCGTCGCACAATGCTATCTGCAAGGTTTTCGCCCCTTTTCTTATCCAAACGCAGCGGTGCTTGACACACATTTACATTTTATCACTTTTCCGAAAATAATACAAGCATAAGGACGGGCGTGAGGGAGGCGCGTTCGGGCGTCCGGGACGTGGGGAGGTATTTGCCGCCAAGTGAAAATTGTACGGCAAAAGAACACGCCGGCGCTGTGCGCCGGCGTGTTTTCACGTTGTTCTACTGCGCCATCTTTTCGAGGAGCGCAAGCGCCTCGTCGATCTTGCCGTCCGGGTCGCCGCTCTCGAGCGCGTCCTTGACACACATTCTGATGTGCGCCTCGAGTATCTGCTGGTTGACGCCGCGCAGAAGCGCCTGAGTCGCGAGTATCTGGTTTGAGATATCCACGCAGTAGCGGTCCTCCTCCACCATCCGAAGGACAGCATCGAGCTGGCCGCGCGCGACCTTGAGCTTGTGGGTTATCTGCTCCCTGTTTGCCTTCATGCCGAAACCTCCTCTATCCCCGTTACGGTGTAGTCCTCCGCCTCAATGGCGGCGCGGAGCGCGTCGTCCGGGACGGAGTGTGCGAGCGTGACGAGCGCGGTGCCGTCCTCGAGCGAGACCTCCGCTGCGAGGACGCCGGGAACGCCGCGAAGCGCATCGCCCACGGTCTTCACGCAGTGCTCGCACATCATACCTTCGATGCGGACGAGCTTCTTTGCGACGGAGGGTGCGCCCGGCGTTACCTCCTCTATCCCCGTTACGGTGTAGTCCTCCGCCTCGACGGCGGCGCGGAGCGCGTCGTCCGGGACGGGGCTCGCAAGCGTGACGAGTGCGGTGCCGTCCTCGAGCGAGACCTCCGCCGAGATGACACCATCGACACCGCGGAGCGCGTCGCCGACGGTCTTCACGCAGTGCTCGCACATCATACCCTCGACGCGGACGAGCTTCTTTGTGGTGTTGAACGGGGCGTCGGGTGTTGTCTGCGGCGCGTCCGGCGCGAGCGACGCCGACGCGACCGATACCACCGGCGCGGAAGTGCGCTGCTCGGGCGCGGCCGAGTGTATCGGCTTGAAGAACTTGAGCCGCAGGGCGTTCGACACGACGAACACCGAACTGAAACTCATCGCGAGTGCGCCTATCATCGGGTTCAGCTTGAGCTCGAACGCGGTGAAGAACACGCCCGCCGCTATCGGTATGCCTATCGAGTTATAGAAGAGCGCCCAGAAGAGGTTCTGCTTGATGTTGCGGAGCACGGCGCGGCTGAGGCGTATCGCCGTCGGGACGTCGAGCAGGTCGCTCCGCATGAGGACGATGTCGGCTGACTCTATCGCGACGTCGGTGCCCGCGCCTATCGCTATGCCGACTGAGGCGCGCGCGAGGGCGGGTGCGTCGTTGATGCCGTCGCCCACCATCGCTACGGTGCGGCCTTCCTCCTCGAGCGCGCGAACCTCGCGCTCCTTGTCCTGCGGCAGGACCTCCGCCACGACGCGGTCTACGCCGACGTCCGTTCCTATAGCCCGCGCGACTCCGGCGTTGTCGCCGGTGAGCATGACGACCTCGACGCCCATCGAGTGAAGCTCCGCTATTGCCTGACGGCTCGTGGGCTTCACCACGTCCGCGACTGCTATCGTGCCGATATATCTTCCGTCCCGCGAGAAGTGGAGCGCGGTCTCGCCGCGCGCGGCGGCTTCCTCACCCACACGGCGAGCGGCGCCCGTCGGGACGCCCTCGCGCTCTAGCAGACGGAGGTTGCCGGCGGCGACGGTGCTCCCGTCCACCGACGCCCTTACCCCGCCGCCGGGTATCTGCACGAAGTCGGAGGCGGGGCGCGCCTCCGCGCCGGTCTCGCCGGAATACTTCACTATGGCACTTGCAAGCGGGTGCTCGCTCAGCGCCTCCACCGACGCCGCGAGTGTGACGAGCTCCTTCTCGTCCACGCCGTCTGCGCAGAACACGGCGACGACGGCGGGACGTCCCTCGGTGATGGTGCCGGTCTTGTCGAGGACTACGGTGTCGACGGCGTGTGCCGTCTCGAGCGCCTCGCCGGACTTTATCAGTATGCCGTTCTGCGCGCCCTTGCCGGTGCCGACCATTATCGCCGTCGGGGTGGCAAGCCCGAGCGCGCACGGGCAGGATATGACGAGGACCGAGATGCCGACCGACAGTGCAAACTCGAACGTCGCGCCGCAGAGCATCCAGACGACCGCCGCGACGACCGCAATAGCTATGACCGCCGGCACGAACACGCCGCTCACCCTGTCCGCGAGCTTCGCTATCGGTGCCTTCGAGCTAGACGCCTCGTCGACAAGGCGAACTATCTGCGAAAGCGTCGTGTCATCGCCGACCTTAACGGCGCGCATACGGAAGAATCCGGAGAGGTTTATCGTGGCTCCGGTGACCGACGCGCCCTCCGCCTTCTCGACCGGGACCGACTCGCCGGTGATGGCGCTCTCGTCGAGCGTACCGCTTCCGTCGATTATAACGCCGTCGACCGGGACCGACTCGCCGGGGCGGACGACAACGACGTCGCCAACCATGACCTGCTCTGCCGGGATCTCGACCTCCGTTCCGTCCCGCAGGACGCGCGCCGTCTTCGGCGCGAGGTCGATGAGCTTCGTTATCGCGTCGGACGTGCGCCCCTTTGCGCGCGCCTCGAAGAACTTTCCGAGGGTGATGAGCGTGAGAATAGTCCCCGCCGACTCGAAGTAGAGCTCGTGCATGACACTCTCGAGCGCGGGAATGTCCCCGGCGGACGCGGCGTACATCATGCGGTACATGATGTATATGCCGTACACGAGCGACGCGCCCGAGCCTATCGCAATAAGCGAATCCATGTTCGGCGAGCCGTGTATGAGCGTCTTGAACCCGACGCGGAAGTATTTGAAGTTTACCGCGACGATGGGTATGAGCAGCAGGAACTGCGTGAACGCAAACCCAAGCGCGCCCTTCGTCCCGTGGAAGAAGTGCGGTATCGGCAGCCCTATCATGTGCCCCATGCACAGATAGAAGAGCGGCACGCAGAATATGAGCGAGACGATGAGTCGCTTCCGCAGGGAGAGGTATTCCTCCCGTGCGACGCTGTTCCGCTCGGACTTGCCGGACTTCTGCTCTGTGCCGCGTTCGCGCGCGCCGTAGCCCGCGTGAACGACCGCCGCCACTATATCCTGCGCGGAAAGCCGCGCCTCGTCGTAGTTCACGACCATGCTGTTTGTGAGAAGATTTACCGAGACCGACTCGACCGCTTCGAGCTTCGCGACGCTCCGCTCAACGCGGGCGGAGCAGGCGGCGCAGGTCATGCCGGTGACGTCGAACTGTGCCTTTCGCATAGAAGTGCCTCCTTTGCAACCCCATCCCCCGGGGGAGGGGGTATTATCAGTATACCCCGGAGACTGTAGTGTGTCAATAGAAAGTTTCGGCGCGAAACGCGTTTGCTATGCTTGCGCGGGAATGGCGAAGCGTTCTCCGCTTCGCCATTCCCGCACGGTCGCGTCAGTCCGTAACGGTGTGACCCGACAGCGTGAGAAGCTCCAGTGCTTTTTGATAGTTCTCCTGCTTTATAAAGATGTAGTCCGTGTCGTAAGTCGATACGGCGAAAATCGAAATGCCGGCGTCCGCAAGAAGTGCGGAAATGCCGGACAGGACACCGATAAGCGAAAAGTCCAGCGGCCCTTGGATGCGGAACCCTCTCCAGCCGTCGTCGCGCTGTACGGTATTTGCCGGAACGTCACTGGTGGGGCAGACGAGGGAGTTTTCCTCATCAGTCTTTCCGATGAAGCAGTATTCCGTGTTTAAGTCCACAAGGGAGTAGTCCTTTACCTTGCATACGGTAAAGTCTCGGTTGAGTTTCTTCAGTTCCATGTTTTGATCTCCGTCATTTCTGATGTTGAAATACGCGGGGTTGTGCCTGTTCCGGCATATCACTCCACGATTTATTGCCACAGCGAAACGTCCGTATGAAAATACCCTGTGCGGCGGGTCTGCCGCACAGGGTTTCGCATAACAGACGGTTATTTCGCCGCACGAATGAGTGTGCGGATGTCGCGGTCGCTTACGTCCGGCAGGACCTCGCGGACGCGCTCCGCTATGTCGCGCGCGGCGCGGGCAGGGTCGAGCTCCGCCGCCTCGTCCTCGACGCCCGCAAAGAAGCTCTCCGACGTGCAGAGCACCGCGCCCGGCCAGCCGTAGGGCTCGCCCGTGCGGCTTATCTTCTGCGCCTCGCCGCAGTAGGTGATGTAGAGCGACATCTCAAGCTCGACTATCGCCCGCTCGAACACCGAGCGCTTCTCCTTCGAGAGACCCGCCGAGACGCGGAGGTCGAAGACCGAGAGGGCGGGGACGTCCCGCAGCACGTCGTAGATACGCTTCGCGGGGCGGCTTATCTTTCCCGCCTCCCACGCCTCGTCGAGGCTTTCCGCGCGGCGCCGCGCCGCGATGAAGCGCGGGTACCACTCGCGCGTGATATATCCGCTCTTGCCGGAAAAGACCTTGCCGTAGGCTATATCCTCGCAGTCGGTGAGGACGCGGATGCGCCACTCCCACGGGTCGAGGTCGGAAATGCCGGAGTGCCACATAACGTCGGGCGAGGCAAGCGTCGAGACCGACAGCACCCCGCCGTCCGACCACGGGAAACCGCCCGGGAGAAAGCCTATCTCCCGGACGGTGCGCGTAAATTCGTCAAATGTCGTGAATTTCTTCGGTGTCATTTATTCTATCCCGTTGAGACTGTTTATCTGTCCCAGCATACCGAGGACGGTATCGGGGTCGATCTGCCCGCCCATGAAAGACAGCGCGACGCCTATCGGGATGCTCGAGGCCATCTCCATCATGTTTTCGGCGGAGAACATTCCGTCGTCTTCGTCGTCCCCGGCGGCGGGAGCCATCGACTGCGCCGCCTGCATGAGCGGCCCGAAGACCTCCATGGCGTGCGGGGTGGCGAGTATTTCGCCGATGGTGGATTCGAGCGTGAGCGGCTCAAGCGTCTCGGAGGTGGAGTTTACCTTCACGGTGACGCTCTTCTGACGCTTCGGGCAGGAGCAGGGCGCGACAGACACGGTAAACGTCCCGGTCTCGACCGTCCAGTCGTGCTTCGAGACGTCCCAGAACGCGAAGGCGCGGCGGTCGAGCGTGAAGGTGACGGTCTTTGTCTCACCCGGCTCGAGACGTATCTTCTCGAAGCCCTTGAGCTCCTTTATCGGGCGGGTGACCTTGCGGCAGACGTCCTGCCCGACGTAGAGCTGGACTATCTCCGCGCCGGCGCGCGAGCCGGTGT
>CANPWY010000015.1 GCA_947585215.1 uncultured Clostridia bacterium | reverse complement strand
TGTTCGTCACGTCCGGGAAAAGCAGCTCGCTCAGCGCTTTGTAGTCCATTTATACATCCTCCCGCATATATCGTCCCGTGGGACGCTTATTGTCCCCGGGAAATAAATATCCGAATACTCCGCCGCCGGGAAGCTTTCCCGCCCGGCTCACGGACACTACTAAATATAGCACAGCGGAGGCAATTTTTCAATATTTTTTCTTACGTTGACGCCGCTTCCGAAAAAACAAAAAATTTTTTGAAAAAGCTGTCCCGAAACGCGCGGGTGCGGACATATACCGATGAAACACGAAACTGCGTTGAAAGGAGCGTTTCACATGAAGAAGAAAATACTTGCAGTCCTGCTCACGCTTGCCGTAGTCGCGTCGCTCGCCGCTGCGGAGGTCGCGGTGCTCCGCGCGCGTCCGAACGCCGACTTCGGATTTGTCGAAGAGGAGTACACGCTCGTGCGTGAGAGTTGGCGGTACGTCCTGAAGGACGGCTGTATCCCGGTGGATAGCTGCGAGGACGGCGGCGGGCTCACCGTGCTCGGGATAGGTCAGACGAACTGGCAGCCGCGCATTCCGGCTCTCATATTTACGACAGACCGCGCGATAGCGCTCACCGGCGTCAACTACGGCGGCAAATACTACGAAGAAACAAAGAACATTCCTTTCGGCACGGTCGAGCGATGGGAGAACGGAGAGTGGACGCCCGCCGGCGATATGGGGCTGGAGTACGCCATTGTGATGCTCGGCGGACTTCCTCCCTTCCGCTCCACCGACGGACCGACGGAGGCGCCCGGCAGCATCGGCACAAGCCTCCGCCTGTACGAGCCCGCACGGTACCGCGTCACCCTCAACTACCGCACAAAAGAGGACGAATATACCACGGGGGACGAGCTATACCACACGGTCTTCGAGTTCACCGTCCCGGAGGCGACGGAGAAGCCGTATGACCTCATCGGCTGGTTCATGTACCTGTCCGAGGAGGTCGATGACGGCGCATCCCACGGATATTACGGCGGCATGATGACCCTCGCCGTCCGCTCCAACGACGGCACGCCGCTCTATTGCGACAACGCCTGCAACACTTTAGAGATGTTCGAGGACGGCAAGTGGGTCCCGGTGCCGGACACGCCCGACGGACAGGACGCCATAGAGCACTTGGGCAACGAGGATCCCGCACTTTTGGAAGATACGAACCGCAGATATAACACCGGGGATTGGAATGACACCAAAAACACATACGAGACCGATCAGATCTCTCTGCGTCTGCCGGATACCCGGCACAGGTACCGTGTGAAGCTCACCTTCGTCGAAAATCCCGACGGCACGGGAAAGCGCCACGAGCTGACGTTTGCGTTCCGCTTCGAGGACGAAAGCTGAATGTTTCGGGCGGTGTCCGCGTTGGACGGTCTCCGCGCGGACAGTTTTTTCGACTTTTTACGCAAATTTAAGGTTTCGGGCATTGCATTTTCCGTTTATATCTGATAAAATTATTTTATAAAGATACAAACATATAAGAATTTACAATTTTATACAGAAAAAAGGAGTGGAACCGATGCCCGACACAAAGAAAAAGCGCCGCTGGCGTCCCGGTGACAGGAAGGACGGCTGGCTTCTGCGCGGCACGTCCCCGATGGAGCGCGTCTCGCCGTTCATCATGAAGAAACGCTCGGACGCGCAGAACTACTTCCGCGACAGCCTCGAAATAACCGAAATAGAGAAGTACATAAAGCGCAAGCGCGAGGAGGGGCTAAAGGGCTTCGGTCTGATGCACGTCCTGCTTACCTGCTACCTCCGCGCGGTGGCGGCGATGCCGGCGGTCAACCGCTTCTGCGTCGGCCATCGCGTGTACGCAAGGAAGGACATACAGGTCTCGCTCGTCATCAAGCGCGAGATGACTTTGAGCTCGCCGGACACCGCCCTGAAGCTGCACTTCCGGCCGGACTTCACGGCGGATGACGTATACGCCACGGTCACGAAGGCCATAGACGACTACCGCAACGCCCCCGGCGGCGGCTTCGACTCGGCGGCAAAGATACTCAACTTCATGCCGCGCTTCCTGCTGAAGTTTGCGGTGTGGTTCCTCGGTCTGCTCGACTACTTCGGCCTCCTGCCGAAGGTGCTCACCGACCTCAGCCCGTTCCACGCATCCTTCTTCATCACCTCTATGGGCTCGCTCGGCATACCGCCGATATTCCACCACGTCTACGACTTCGGCAACGTCCCGCTGTTCATGAGCTTCGGGGCGAAGCGTCAGCGCTACGAGCTGAACCGGGACGGCTCGGTCCGCACCGTGCGCTATATCGACTACACCTTCGTCATGGACGAGCGGGTCTGCGACGGGTACTACTTCGCCTCCGCCGCAAAGCTGATGCAGCGCACGCTCAAGCGCCCGGACGACCTCGACCGTCCCCCGAAGCGCGTGCTCGAAGACCCGAAGATAGACAAACCCAAGAAGAACGGAAAGGACGGCCATACGGACGCGCAGGATACGGAGACAGAGGTTTCCGAAGTCCTCGACTGACAACGGAATATCATACCAAAAGGCGGACGGTACAGAAGTACCGTCCGCCTCGCTTTTCCAAAGCCTCGCAGAGTTCGCCGCCAAAGGCGGCGAATAAGTTAAAATCATTTTCGGCGGCGGCGTGTACAATGCGCCCTCAAGCCTATACCGCATTCGACCCTCTACCGGGCGCATCAGACCTCGGCGCTTCGCGCCGACGTCCCGACATTGTACAAACCGGAGGACGAAAATACTTTGCGCGGAGCGCGCGTCGAAGCGCCGCAGGCGCATTCCGCATTTTAATTAGCTCAATGTCGGGCAATATTCGCAAAGCGAATATTGCGAGCGAGGGCTGTAAAATGTAGGATGAGGAATTGGTTCGAGCCCTCGCGGTTCGCAGCGGTTGAAGCCCACGGCAAATCCGCCAACTTCGCGCAGGCCAATTCTGTATGGTGCTTGGCTTTGCTCGCGAAGCGAGTAAAGCTCACGAGGGCCGAACATGTTCCTATGAAGAATTGGTTGGCGCCCTCGTGTTCCGCACGAGCATTTCAATCGGAAGGGCTCCCACGCGGTCACCGACCGCGTGGGAATTGCGTAGCGGAGCGCATGCTGTCGGCAGAGCTCCGCTCTTTCCGGCGGCTTCGCAAGAAATTGGTAAGGGCGCGGATTTCATCCGCGCCCTTACCAATTTCTTGCGAATATCTACGCCTTGTCCGGCGGTCGAAGTTCCGTTGTGAGCGCCGCGCGGAGCGCGGCGGTCTCGGCGATATACGCGTTGACTTCCGCGCCGAACATTATCACGAAGCAGACGACGAGCAGCCACACCGCAAGTCCGAGGAACGCGCCGACGCCGCCGTACAGCGCGGAGTAACGCGAAAACGTACTCATATACGCCTCGAAGCCTCTGCTTACGAGCGTCCAGCTCACGGCGGCTATCGCCGCGCCTATCGCCGTCTGCCGCATCTCAAGGCGGAAGCCCGGCGTCGCGGCGTACATCACGAGCACAAAGAGGAAAAGCAGCGGCAACGTGAAGGCGTACCGCGCCACCGAGACCACAACGTCGCCGCTCTGCCAGTTCTCGCCCGCGATGTAGCTCACGATGTCGCGGCCGAACACCCAGACGACAAGGCTCAGCGCTATCATCGCGACAAAGCCCACCATCAGCAGTACCGAGATTATCCGTCCCTTGAAGTAGTTCGGCGTCCTGCCGGTGTGGGATATGCAGATACCTCGCATCAGCGCCCATATTCCCGCCGACGCCGACCAGACCGACAGCGCTATCTGCACGACGGTGTATCCCGTCGAGCTCGGAGCGTGCTCCATGACCTCCTGCAGGGTAGACGCGACCGACTCGGGGAATATCGCCGAGAGAAGACCCGTGTCGAACGCGAACGGCATCCTCGAGAGCCACCCCGCCACGAGCATGAGTATCGGGAAGATGGCGAGCAACAGGAAGAACGCCGTCTGCGCGGCGGTGCCTATCAGGTTGTCTCTCAGCACCCGGAACACGAAGCCGAACACTTCTCTCGCCCTTCTGTGACCCATGAGCCACGTGTCAAGGCGCTCTATGCCGGTCGTGTGCTCGCGGCTCGCCGGAACGTCCGGGAAGCGCCGCAGTCCAAGCTTATTCGGTTTTTCCGACACGCCGCTCACCTCCCGCATTCGTCCGCCGAAGACTCGGCGGACTTATCAGAGTTGTTTCCATAGCCGTCAGTTCGTCGCCTTTTTTAAAAGTTCCGTGAGGTTTTCCGTAGTGAAGCGGTACACCCTGTCGCAGAACTGGCAGGAGACCTCCGCGCCGTGTCCCTCGGCTATCATCTCCTCGAGCGCTTGCTTCCCGCTCGATATGAGCGCGCGCTCGACGCGTTCGAGACTGCACCCACAGCGGTACACCGCGTCGTATTCCTCGAGCTTTCTCGGCTCGAAGCCCTCGAGGAGCTTTTCAAGTATCTCCTCCGGACCGCTGCCCGCGCCGAGGAGCTGTGTGACAGTCCCCGCGCGCATGACCGCGCCCTCGAGCTTCTCCGCAAACTCCTCCGGCGCGCCGGGAAGCATCTGGACGAGGTACGCTCCGGCGGAGACTATCGACCCGTCCCCCGCGACGAGTACGCCCGCCGCGCAGGCGGTGGGTATCTGCTCGCTCTCGACAAAGTACGCCGCGACATCCTCCGCGACCTCTCCTCCGACTAGCTCGACCATGCCGACGTAAGGGTCGCGCATGCGCAGATCCTTCACGACGGTGAGCGAGCCCTCGTGACCTATGAATCCTCCGACGTCGAGCTTGCCGTCCGGACGGCGCGGCAGGTCGACGTGCGGGTTATCCACGCATCCGCGCACCGAGCCGTCGCACTCGGCAACGGCGATTATCCTTCCGCCCGCGCCGTTCCCGTTGAAGCGGACGGTCACCGAGCCGCCGTCCACCTTTATCCCGCCGCCGATGAGCGACGTGACTGCGAGCACTCTCCCGAGCGCGGCGGAAGCCGTCGCGCTCGTGCCGTGTATCTCGTGGGCGCGCGCGACGATGTCGGTCGCGTCCACGGCGCAGGCGGAGATAAATCCGTCCGACGAAATCATCCTTACTGTCTTGCCCATCTTATTTCCTCGCCACAAAAAATATTCTTTTTTCGTCCGGCGCGGGCGCACCGAAGCTCCGCTCCCCGAACATCTCCGCCGACGCAAAGCCGGCGTCCTTCAGCATATCGAGCACCTCGCGCGGCTCGTAGGCGCGCTCGAAAAAGACCTCGCTTTCGCGCCGCCATAGCTGCTTTTCCCGCAGGAAGACGTCCACCGTATACTCGTAGAGACCGCCGCCGTCTCCCGCCACTCTCCAGATGCAGAGCGCGCTTTCGTCCTCGTCCACATAGGTCTCTCCGTCCATGGCGGCAAAGCGCGCGGGCGTGTTCATATCGAACACGAACACCCCTCCCGGCTCGGTAAAGAGGCTGACGCGGCGGAAAGCCTCCGAAAGCTCCTCCGGCTCGGTCACGTGATTCATAGAATCCTGCGTGGACACGCAGGCCCTTACCGTTCCGAAGAGGTCGAGCCGCCGCATATCCTGACATATGAACTGCGGCGGCGGGTCAGGCTGACTTTCCATACTCCACAGCTTGTTCCACGCCTCGGAGAGCATCTCCTCCGAGCTGTCCGCGCCGATAACGTCAAAGCCCATCCCCGCGAGCTCTAGCGAGAGCGTGCCCGTTCCGCAGGCGAGGTCGAGGAGTATCCCGTCCGTGACGCCGTTCCGCCGCAGAAGCTCCGCGACGTAGCGCGCGAGTGTCGGATAGTCCACGTCGCGCGTGAACCTGTCGTATACCGCAGAAAGCGCGGTGTAGCCCATCTCTTCTCCCCTCCCGCAGTCTTCAGCGGCATTTTGCCTCCGCCGGTACAGTATCTGTATTATAGCATATCGCTCCGCAATATGCTATAATGTGCCATGTTTTGCGGTTCCGCCCGAAGGGCGGGAGCAAAACGGCTGTGATCAATTATAATAGCCGCTTTGCGGCTATTATAGCACAGTCCCTGGAAAAAAACAAGCCGTCGGACGGCGGCGCGCTTTCCCGTGCCATGCACCGCGCGGCGGCGTGCGGCATATACTCTATCGGAACAAAAACAAGCGGAGGTGCAGCATGGATAAATCCGAAAATCTCTTACGCGCGCTTCTTTCCACGCCTCAGGGCGCACGTGTGGCCGGGAACATGGATAAGCTGAAAAATTTCGCCGCGAGCACAGAGGGTCAGGCGCTCCTCCATCAGCTCGGCGGCGCGGGCGGCGACGCCCTCAAGGAGGCCGCGCGTGCCGCCGCAGGAGGCGACCGCAACAGCGCCGCAAAGCTCGTCAGTACGCTCATGAGCACCCCCGAGGGGGCGAAGCTCGCCATGACGCTCGTCGGTCTGCTCGGCTGAAGGGAGGCACGGGATGGATCCCAACATACTCGACGGGATACTCTCCTCGCCGGAGCTGCTCGCGGCGGCGGCAAAGCTCGCCGGGGAGCTTCTTTCCCGCGCCCCGTCGCCGGAGGCCGCGCCCGCCTCGTCCGACGGCGGGCCAGACACGGCCGCGCCGGACGGCTCCATACCGGCGGCGTCCGCGTCCGACGGTGAAAGCGTCCCCGCATCGGCGCCTGCGGAACTGCCCGGCGACGGCTCCGGTGACGCGTCCCGCAGTGCGCCGTCCGCCGACGCGCTCTCGGCGCTCATGGGACTTCTCGGCGGAGCCGCGCCGCCGTCCCCCGCAAGGTCCGGGGAGAACGCGAATGTCTCCGGCCCCCTGTCGGCGCTGCTCGGCGCGGCGGGCGGGGGTCGCCGCGAAGCGCCGTCCTCCCCGCCCGCGCTCGACCCAAAGCTGCTCGCGGCGGCGGCGCAGGTCCTCGGCGCGGTCGGCACGGACGACGACCGCACGCGTCTGCTCCTCGCGCTGAAGCCGCTTCTCCGCCGCGAGAAGGCGGAGCGCGTAGACCGCGCCGTCCGAATACTTAAAGTGAGCACCGCGATACGCGCGGCGATAAATTCCCTTGCCGGAGGTGACAAAGGCGATGTACTCAAGATATGACCCCACGGGGCGCTCCGTGTTCCGCTCGCTCGACGCGGAGGGCGGCGGGCAGGACGCTCCCGGCGGAGACTTCGTTTCCGTCCCGGACGGCTACTCCGGCACGGCGCTTGTCCGCGACGCCGACTTTCCGGACTTTGCGGAGGCGCGCGGCTTCGGGGACGGCGGCCTTCCCCGCGAGACGTCCGTCGCCGCCGGAGAGTTTTCCCGCGGCGGAGACGCATCCGAAGCGCCGCGCGACGGCGGCGCGGGTGCGTCCCTCACGGGGAGCGAAGCGGGAGACGCGGACGCTGTCGCCGCCTCGTCTCCTGCACGGGACGGCGGCATACTAGCCGCGCTTCGCGGCATCTCCGGCAGGCTGTTCGGCGACAGCGGCATACTCGGCGGCCTCGACCTCGGCGACGTCATCCTGCTCCTCATCGTCGCTCTGCTCTTTCTCGAGGACGGCAAGCCCGGCGACCTCGTTATTCTCGCGGCCGTCGCGCTCTTTATCGGGCTGTGACTTGGTTCCCGGCAGATTTAATACTCTTGTAATTGACATCCCCTCTCCGCTCCGTGTATGATTGTTCTGCACACGGCACTCGGAGAGGGGATGGATATGTACGAGCTTATGACCTCCGGCACGTTCGGCAGATTTTTACAGGTCGTGCCGGTATCGCTTCTTGCGGGACTTATATATGCGGTCTGCCGCGCCGCCGCGCTTCGTTGGAAGCGTCCGCCCGCGTGGGGACGCGAGGTCGTGCGTCTGCTCTTTGTGTGCTACCTCGCAGGGCTTGCGGCGCTCGCCCTCGCGCCGCAGAATCTCTGGGGCGACATACTGTACTTCCTGCACACCGGCAGATTTGAATACGGCTCGCCGCCGCCCTTCTCCGGCGGGATAAACCTTGTCCCGACGCTTGTGCGCCTCCTCACGGGAGAGCTTTCGGACCTCGGAGGCTGGGTTGCGGAGATGCTTGTCGGCAACTTTCTTATGTTCCTGCCTCTCGGCGCGTTCCTGCCGTTCGTGACGGACAGGGTGACGGGCAGAAATATCTTTATCATAGCGGCGCTCGTGCCGCTCGCGGTCGAGACGATCCAGCTCGCCGTGGGACGCAGCTTTGACGTCGACGACCTCATTCTGAACTTTGCGGGCATCGTCTGCGGCTTCTTTGCGGCGAAGGCTATCGTGGCAGTAGTGCGGAGAGCGCGCAGGAAAGCAGCTCCGTCAAAATAAGATCTTACAGCAGCAAACGCGCGCCGGAATTGCTTCCGGCGCGCTTGTTGTGAGCCTCGCAGAGAATGCGCCCCTCTGCCCATTCCGCATCGGCACCTTCTACCGGGCGCATCAGAATCCCAAACGGCGTTTCAGGCCGACCTCCCGACAAACGCCTCGCAGAGTTCGCCGCCGAAGGCGGCGAATAAAGTTTAATCTGTTTTTTCCAACGGCAACGCGCCCGCGAACCAATACCGCATCCAACCCTCTACCGGGCGCATCAGACCTCGGCGCTTCGCGCCGACGTCCCGGCCTTGTATGAACCGGAGGTCGGAAAAAACTCTTTGCGCGGAGCGTGCGTTGAAGCGCCGCAGGCGGCGCCCGCGCCGGTTCGCGCGGTTAAAGTTGCTTGCCTATGGCAAGCAACTTTGCGCAGGGGCGATTCACTCGCCCCGAGCATTTCAATCGGAAGGGCTCCCACGCGGTCGCCGACCGCGTGGGAATTGCGTAGCGTAGCGCTTGCTGTCGGCAAGGCTACGCCTTGCCCGACAGCTTCACTTGGAATTGCGCCTGCGCAATTCCAAGTGAACTTCTCGCGACCGTTCATAGCCTCGCAGAGTTCGCCGCCGAAGGCGGCGAATAAAGTTTAATCCGTTTTTTCCGACGGCAACGCGCCCGCGAACCAATACCGCATCCAACCCTCTACCGGGCACATCAGACCTCGGCGCTTCGCGCCGACGTCCCGGCCTTGTATGAACCGGAGGTCGGAAAAAACTCTTTGCGCGGAGCGTGCGTTGAAGCGCCGCAGGCGGCGCCCGCGCCGGTTCGCGCGGTTAAAGTTGCTTGCCTATGGCAAGCAACTTTGCGCAGGGGCGATTCACTCGCCCCGAGCATTTAAATCGGAAGGGCTCCCACGCGGTCGCTGACCGCGTGGGAATTGCGTAGCGAAGCGCCACCAGCCTCGCAGAGTTCACCGCCGAAGGCGGCGAATAAAGTCAAATCGTTTTTTCCGACGGCGTGTACGTCGGAAAAAACTCCTCTCGCGTAGCGTGCGTCGATTTTCCGCCGCAGGCGGAAAACTCGGCGCGTAGCGCAGCGCCCGCCGCCGGCAGAGCTCTGCTCTGTCCGGCGGCTTCGCGGAAAATTGATAAGGGGGCAGACGAAGTCTGCCCCCGCGATTTTCCGCGAATTTATTGTATCGTATACGCTCCCTTTATCAGCACCTTGCAGTTCGAGGTGGCCTGGAAGCCGCGCTCCGCGACGGTCACGACATAGACGTGGTTCTGCTGGAGCTGTCCGCCGGCGGCGAGATCCGCACCGGAGGATATGTCGATAAGTCCGGGCGAGCCGGGCGCGACACAGCTTGCGGTGCCTATGCGCCACAGTATCTCGGTGCCGACCGCTCCTATGAGCTTCTGACCCGCGCTCACGTCCACGACGGTGAAGGAGTCGGTCGTACCGGTGGAGGGCGCAGTCGGCGTCTCTCCGCCGCTCGGTACGGTCGTGCCGCCGGAGACTCCGCGCGACGCTATCGCGTCCGCCACGCGGTTGATGAAGTCCTCATCGGCAAAGCCCGCGGCGTACTGCTCCTCAAAGCGGCTTATCTTGTCGTTTATCGACTGATCGACCTGCGCTATCTTCTCGTCGATAGACTTGTCGAAGTCGTCTACCTTCTGGCCTATTATCTTCTCGATGTTGCTGTTGAGCTGCGGGATGAGCTGCTCTATGTAGCTCAGCGAAACGAGAGGGTCGTCCGCGCCGCCGAGCTCCGCCGCTATAGCCGCGCCGCCGGCAAGCAGAAGCACCACGAGCAGCACCGTGCAGGCGCAGGTTATCCAC
Organism: uncultured Clostridia bacterium; assembly: GCA_947585215.1. Lineage (GTDB taxonomy): Bacteria > Bacillota > Clostridia > Oscillospirales > JAAYOS01 > CANRIN01. The sequence goes on along the minus strand of CANPWY010000015.1, from coordinate 12,960 downwards.
TTTTTCGAGACCATTTCAATGCACTCCTTTTCTTAAACCTTCTCCCGCCCGCCTATGCCGAAGCTCACGGCTATCGCGTCGTCTATTTGGTGCATGAGCACACCGTCGATGCGGCCCATCCGCTCGCGCAGTCGTCTCTTGTCGAGCGTGCGTATCTGCTCGAGCAGAACCACCGAGTCCTTCGACAGGCCGAAGGAGCCGGCGCTGAGCTCTATATGCGTCGGCAGCCTCGCCTTGTTTATCTGCGAGGTTATGGCCGCCGCGATAACGGTCGGGCTGAACTTGTTCCCTACGTCGTTCTGGACTATGAGCACCGGGCGCATGCCGCCCTGCTCACTGCCTACCACCGGACTCAGGTCCGCGTAGTATATCTCTCCCCTTTTGACATTGATTTCCACCGTATTCACGCTCCGGAGTCGGATTACGGCCGCCGCGCCGAGGGTCGATTATGTAGCGGCCGCAACATAATTCTGCCCCAAGTACGCGCGCCCTAAACACCGGCGCGGGGTCCAATATTTACCTCGCCGCGCGGCCTCCGCTCCATACTATGCCGTGCCGCCCCGGAGGGTCAGCGTGGAAATACAACGTACATCTTATTATAGCAAATGCGCTCGGCTTTGGCAAGCGCTATTTGCTCTCCCATATTTTTCCTCGGTAATGCCACACCTTCGCCACGCGCGGGGAGGGCGCGCACATTATCTCGTAGGGTATCGTCCCCGCGGCGGCCGCGACCTCCTCTACAGGTATCGACGCGTCTCCGTCGCTTCCGAAGACGGTCACGACGTCGCCCACCTTCGCCTCCGGGATGCCCGTGAGGTCTATCATCGACATATCCATGCAGATATTGCCTATCTGCCGCGCGCGCTTTCCGCAAACGAGCATGTCTATCTTCCCGGAGAGCGCGCGGTGCAGTCCGTCCGCATAGCCTATCGCCACCGTGCCGGTGCGTATTGGACCCTCCGAGCGGAACCGCCGCCCGTAACTCACCGACACCGGCTCCGTATACTCGTGAATCTGCACTATCCGCGTCCTCAGGCTCATCGCGGGGCGCAGTCCCTCGCATGGGAGCACCTCGCCGTCCGGCGACACTCCGTACAGGACTATCCCGGGGCGTACCATATCGAACCTTGCGCCCGGGATGTTGAATATCGCGCCGCTGTTCGATATATGCACCGTGTGAAGCTCGACCCCGCGCTCGCGGAGCAGTCCCAGCAGGTGCGCAAATCTTTCGAGCTGTTCCCGCTGGAACGGCTCACCTGGTATCTCGCTTGTCGCGAAGTGTGTGAATATCCCCTCCGCTTCGAGGTGCCCGAGGCGCGCGGCGCGCGCAATTTCGTCCGCCGAGCGGACGGCGGTCACGGCTCCGGTCTCAAAGCCTAGGCGGCTCATGCCGGTGTCCGCCGCGAAGTGGATAAGGAGCTTTCGTCCACAGTCGGCAAGCGCCGAATCAAGCATCTCCGCGTACTTGAGCGACCCGACGGTCTGTATCACGCGCATCTCCGCAAGCTCCGGCGCGCGCGAGGGATCGCTCACGCCGAGCACCATCACCGGGCGGGTTATCCCCGCCGCGCGGAGCTCCGCCGCTTCGTCCGCCGTCGCGACGGCGAAGCGGTCCGCGCCGCAATCCTCGAGCACCCGCGCGACCTCCTCCGCGCCGTGGCCGTAGGCGTCCGCTTTGACGACCGCCATCACTCCCGCACTTCCGGCGCGCTCGCGTATCAGCCTGAAATTGTGCTCTATGTTGTCAAGAGATATCTCCAGATATGTCCGCAAGGCTTTCACTTCCCCCTGTATCAAACGTGTCAAACTCGCACGTGAGGCGCCTTTCGCCGTCCCGCAGGAACTCCGCCGCCACCGGCGCGAGTGTGTCGAGCGCGACCCACACGCGGGTCTCGTCCGAGCCGGACGCGTAGACGAGGAGCACGCAGTCGGTGCCCGCGCGCTTCTCCGCGCCAAGCTCGCGCGGCAAGGCGCTTCTGAACAGCCGCGCTGTCTCCGCCGCCGCCGTCACCGGCGCAATACCGAGCGCGGACGGGTCGCCCGCCTCGAAGCTCGCGCCGTCATACTCCACCGTGCACTCCCCCGCGCCTATCGTGACGTCGATGCCCTCGAGCTCGGCGGGTTCGAGGACACGAACTTTGCATTCGTCGCCCGCGACCGACGCCGCGAGCCGGAAGGAAACGGTGCGCGAGGGATATTCCGCCGTCACCGTCATCTCGGTATCGAAGTCGCCGAGCTCCGCGAGACGATTCAATATGTCCTCGCTCTCCTCCTCGCTCGGGGCGCAGGAGGTGAGCAGGACAAGCGTCAACACTACAAGAAAAACAGATATTTTACGCAAGGCAGATCCTCCCGACGGAGGCCGCGCCTCCGCTATTTGCGCGGGACTATGCCCTTCAGCGTGAGCGGGAGCTTTCGGAGCAGGTCGCTCGGGAGCATCCCGAACTCGCCGAGCTCCTCCGCCGCGAGGCTTCCGGCGCGCCCGTGGATGTACGCGCCCGCAGCAGCCGCGTCTGCGGGGGAAAGTCCACCCGCCGCAAGACCGGCTATGACCCCTGCGAGCACGTCGCCCGAGCCGCCCTTAGCCATGCCGGGATTCCCGGAGGCGGCGACGAACGTCTCCCCGTCCGGCACGGCGACGACCGTCGTGCCGCCCTTCAGCACCGTCACGGCGTGAGTCGCCTCCGCGAGGCCTCTCGCTCCGGCGAGACGTCCCGCCTCGAGCGAGCCGCCGAGCCGCGCGAACTCAACGTCGTGCGGCGTCACTATCGTAGGCGCTTTGCGCCCGCGCAGTATATTTATATTCGAGGCGGCGAGGTTTATGCCGTCCGCGTCGAGCACGAGGGTACACTTCAGCCCGAGTATGAGCTCCGCCGCGAAGCGGTCGCTCTCCTTCGAGCGGCCGAGGCCGGGCCCGAGGACGACGACGTCCGCCTGCTTCGCCCGTTCAAGCACCTCCTCCGCGGCCTTCGCGGCGTATCCGCCGCCCGCAGACGGCACCGGGAAGCATATCGCCTCCCGCAGGCCGGACGCCATTATCGGATACACGCACTCCGGCGCCGCCATGTACACAAGTCCCGCGCCGGCGCGGAGCGCGCCCTCCGCCGCGAGCTGCGGCGCGCCGGTGAACCCCATGCTTCCGCCGACGATGAGCACGCTGCCGTAGTCGCCCTTGTGCGAGTCGCGGCGGCGCGGGGCTATCTTCTCACAAAGGAAGTCGTCCCCGACGAGGCGGACGTCTCCCCCCACCGCCTTCTCCGCTTCCGGGGAGATACCTATCTCCGCCGTCACGACGCGCCCGGAGAGACTGCGTCCGGGTTCTATGAAGTGCGCGGGCTTCGCGCGTCCGAACGCGGCCGTCACGTCGGCGCGCACCGCGTGCTCGCTTGCCGCGCCGTCCGCCGCGACGCCGGAGGGCAGATCGGCGGACACAACGGGCGCGCGGGAGATGTTCATCACTCGCGCCGCCTCGAGCGCCGCGCCGCGAAGGTTTCCGTGAAAGCCGATGCCGTACACCGCGTCAATTATGACGGCGGCGGCCGAGCAGAACTCCATCGACTCGCGCGAGGAGCGCTCGAACGGCTCCTCCGCGCCGCCGTCGGCAAGGTACCCGTCTCTCATGACGGAGGTGAGCGCGGCGAGCTCTCCGCCCGCGACGGCGTAGACCTTCACCTCCGCGCCGGCGGCGCGGAGCAGGCGGGCGGCTCCGTAGCCGTCCCCGCCGTTTTTTCCTCTGCCGCAGAACACGGCGGCGCGCCCACCTTCCGCGCCGCCCATGAGCGCCGCCGCTTCCGCGGCGAGCGCCTCCGCCGCGCGCTCCATCAGGACGCGCTCGGGCGTGCCCCGGCGGATCTCCTCCGCCTCGAGCGCCGCCATCTTCTCTTTAGAATAGAGCCACATACGCTATCCCCTTTCGACCGTGACCACGGCCGCCGCCGTGGACGCCGTGTGAGTTATCGAGACCCGGATGTTCGCGCCGGCGTAACGCTCCGCCGTCCCGCCGTGCAGGACGATGAGCGGCTCGCCGCGCTCGCCGTGGCGCACCTCGACCTCCCCGAGCGGGATCTTCAGTCCCTCGCCCACGGCCTTCACGAACGCCTCCTTGGCACAGAAGATGCCGGCGGCGCTCTGTGCGCCGTTCCGTGCGACGTAGTCACGCTCGGCCGCGGTGTAGACGCGCTCCATGAAGCGTCCGTTTTTCATGGGACGCTCCATCCGCGCGATGTCGAGCATGTCGATACCGACCCCCGCTATCAAGCCTCGTCACCTCTGCGGAGCAGTTCGGGAGGTACTTCCTTCGCCTTGCCCGGTATCACCCGTGCCATCGCGCCGAGGAGCTTTTCGTTGGGGTTGAAGAAGAGCACGGTGTCGACCCCGGCGTCATCCTCATAGCGCGCAAACCACAGTCCATCCGTGCGGTCGGAGATGCTCGCGTGGATGAAGTTTCGTATCGACTGACTCTCGTACTCCGCGCGGTACTCCGCCTTCACCGGCGCGAGTATAGAGAACCGGCGGACAGACACCGAGAGCATCTTTTTACGCTTGTGCCGTCCCGCGATGCAGTCCACGTCGAGCTCGCCGTTCATGACCGAATACTCGTACTCGATGGACATATTCCGTATGAAGTTGTAAGCAAGATAAACGCTTATCGCAAACACCGCCGGGAACACCGTCCTGAGTACTCCTATTATAAGGAACACGGAGTCTACGACAAACGCGGCAAGAATTATCAGAATGATTTTAATAATGTCGGTGAAATCGCGTTTTTTCTTTACAATTTGTTCGTTAAATACGTCCGCCATGTTTTCCCGCTCCCTTTCGCCGCAGTAAAAATCTATACGGATATAGTATATCGCAAAGCATACGATTAGTCAAATCTTTTGCTTTTGCCCCCGCAAGGTCGCGGCTTCGCCCGCAGATAAGGTGTTGCAATAAACGATATATTATGGTATCATAAAATTATACAAATCAGACAAATCAAAGGAGGTTTTGCTATGGATTTCAGCAAACTCACCCGCTATCTGGCGTCTCTCGAGGCGGCGGACATTCCTGCGGCGGACGTTGAGGTCCGGCGCGGTCACGAGGTCGTATACCGCGGGTACGTCGGCCATCCGGACGCGGAGCGGAAGGCTCCCATGACCGGAAACGAACTCTACCTCATCTTCTCCTGCTCTAAAGTGTCGCTCTGCCTCGGCGCGCTGAAGCTTGTAGAGGAGGGCCGCCTCGCGATAGACGACCCGGTGTCCAAGTACCTGCCCGAGTTCGCGTCGCTCACGGTGCGCGACGGCGACGTAGTCCGTCCCGCAAATACCGAGCTGCTCGTCCGCCACTGCTTCCTGATGGAGGGCGGCTGGAGCTACGGCGTGTTCGGTGAGTTCCCGGAGCCGGAGACGGTTCACGACAACATCACTATGGCGGCGCAGATGGCGAAGGTCCCGCTCCACTTTGACCCCGGCACGCGCTACGAGTACGGCACGAGTCAGGACGTCCTCGGCGCGATAATCGAGAAGATAACCGGCAAGAGCCTCGGCGCGTACCTCGACGAGGTGTTCTTCACGCCGCTCGGGATGACTGACACCGGCTTCCACCCCGACGCGGAGCAGCAGAAGCGCCTCGCCGCCGCGTGGGTCTACGACAACGAGCGCAACAAGGTGTCTCCTCTGGAGGGCGACGGCTCCATTGACAGTCAGGGCGTCGAGCTCGGCAGCGGCGGTCTTTACAGCACCGTGCACGACTACTCGCTCTTCATGGACATGATAGCGAACGGCGGCGTCGGTGCAAACGGCGTCCGCGTTCTGAAGGAGGAGACGCTTGCGCTCTGCCGGAAGAACCTCCTCGAGGACGTACCGCTCAGCGACTTCCGCCGCTGGCAGACCCCGCTCTACGGCTACGGCTGGGGGCTCTGCGGGCGCGTCCACATAAATAAGGACGTGTCCCTCTCGCCGACGCCGGTGGGAGAGTTCGGCTGGAACGGCGCGGCGGCCGCATACTGCATGGCGGACACCGAAAACAAGGTCTCAATTTACATCGGCATGCAGGTGATGAACTGCAACTACGCCTACAACATCATACATCACAGGATACGGGATCTCGCCTACGAGGCGCTGGGGCTGTAACGCTTCCGCCGATACCCGTCAACGGAGTACGACTATTATGATAAAGCTTATACATACGGCAGACCTGCACCTCGGCTCGCCGATAGCGGGTCTACCGGAGGAGGTCGCGTCCGAGCTCCGCGAGGAGCTTTTCACCACGCTTGCAAAGATTTGCGAGCTCGCGGAAAGCGAACGCGCGGACGCCATACTCATCTCCGGCGACCTGTTTGACGAGCCGTCCCCCTCCCGCTCGGTGGCGGACAGGACCTTTGCTCTGCTGGGGCGCGCCGGCGTGCCGGTATTCATCTCACCGGGAAACCACGACTATATGTCGCTTCACTCGGTCTACCGCAGGCAGGACCTACCCGAGAACGTCCGTATTTTCCGCTCCGAGCGGATAGAAAAGATACCCTGCGGCGAGTTTGACGTCTACGGCGCGGGCTTCGCCGCGCCCGTGGTTGAGCGCGAGCTGCTGCAGGGCTTCCGCGCGGAGCAGGGGCGTCCCTCGGTGATGGTTCTGCACGGCGAGGCGGACGTCTCCTCCGCGTACTACCACGCGGTCTCGCCGCGAGACATCGCCGCGAGCGGACTCAGCTACCTCGCGCTCGGACACATACACGTGCGGAGCGAGGCCGTCCGCGCGGGCGACACGCTCTTTGCCTACCCGGGATGCCCCATGGGGCGCGGATTTGACGAGACCGGCGAGAAGGGCGTGTACATCGTCGAGATCGAGGATCGCGCCCGCGCAAGGTTCGTCCCGCTCGGCGCGCGGAAATTCGTAACGATAGAGAGCGGCGAGCGCACTGTCCCGGACGGTCTCGAGCGCGACCTCGTGAAGCTCGTTCTCACCGGCGAGAGTGAGCCAGTGGACACCGAGGCGCTCGCGCGTGAGCTCGCGCCGCGAGCGTTCTATGTGAAAGTCACGGACAGGACGCGTCTCCCGAAGCGGGTGCGCGAGCTTGCCGCCGAGGACTCCCTTGCGGGGGCGTTCCTCCGCGCGCTCGACGCCGTCCGTGCCGAGTCCGGCGACTCCGGGAACACGGAGTCCGAGGCGCTCGCGGAGCTTGCGGCGAGGTACGGCCTCGCCGCGCTCGACGGAGAGGAGGCGCCGCTGTGAAGATAAGACGGATGTTTGCGACGTTTGCGGGGCTCAACGAGTCGAAGCTCGAGCTCGAGCCCGGCCTCAACATCATCGAGGGCGCAAACGAGAGCGGAAAGTCTACATGGTGCGCGTTCCTCCGCGCGATGCTCTACGGCATACCCACGCGGGAGCGCGACACGAAGGAGCGTCCCGCCGAAAAGAACCTCTACCGCCCGTGGTCGGGCGCGCCGATAAGCGGCAGGCTCGAGCTCGAGGCGGACGGCCGCGAAATAACCGTTGAACGGAGCGGCACAGACTCCGCGCCGCTCCGCAGTCTCCGCGCCTACACCTCCGGCGGCGGGGACGCTCGTCTCACCGCCGAGGACATCGGCGAAAAGCTGACCGGCGCGAGCCGCGAGGTATTCGAGCGGAGCGCGTTCGTCTCCTCGCCGCCGCTGCCCTCCGGCTCCTCAGAGCTCGAGGCGCGGATACTCGCGACCGTCTCCTCCGGGGACGAGAGCGCGAACGCCTCCGCGGCGGAAGCGCGCCTGCGCGAGTGGCAGCGCCGTCTCCGCTATAACAAGCACGGAGAGATTCCCGAGTTGGAAAACGAAATAAACTCCCTGCGCCGCGAGGCGGAAGAGTGCCGCGAGACCGCCGACCTGATAGATTCGCTTGAGTCGGAGCTCCGCGAGACGTCCGCACGCGAGAAAGAGCTTGAAGACCTTCTGAAGCGGATGGGCTCCGCCGAGAGCGCCGCCGCGCGGAAGGAGCTTGCCGCCGCGCGCGAGCGGCTTGAAAATATCGAGCGCGAGCTTCGGAACATAGAAGAAAACGTCCTGCCCGAGGGTTGTCCCTCCACGGGTGAGCTGCGGAGCCTCGAGGGCCGGGTCACGGCCGAGCGGGGCGCGTCCGCCGCGCGCCTCAAGGATCTGGACGCAGAGCTTTCGAAGCTCGACCGACGGATATTCGCCGCCGTGGACAGAGCACAGCACGCGCACGGTGCGCTCCCGAACGCTGAGACGCTCGCGGGCCGCGCGGCGGCCGGTGCGCAGCATGACCTCGACAAGGCTATGCAGCTTGAGAAGTCCGCATCGGACAGGACGCCGCGCCGCTTTGCCATACTTGCGGCGCTTCTCGGACTTGCCGCGGTCTGCTGTTTTGTGTCCGTGCTGTTCATCCGCTCCGGCGTGCAGATATTCTGCGGCGCCGCTGCGGCAGTTTGTTGCCTTGTGCTTGCAGTCCTCGCGGCAAGGAGTTCGCGGAAGCGCACACTCTCTCGCACGTCGCTTGAAGAACTGCTTAGGGGCTGGAACGCGGACTCCCCCGATGCGCTCCGCGAGTTCATAGATGACACGAGGTCGGCGGACGCTCGCCGCACCGAGTGCGCCGAACGCGCGGCGGGTCTCAAAGGCGAGCCGTCCCCCGCCGAGGACGAGCTCGAGGCGCTCACGGGCGAGCGCGGTCAGCCGCTCGACGCACTGAGAACGCTCATATCGTGGAGCGAGAAGCGCGATGCTCTGCAAGTCAGCGCACTCAAGGAGCGCGCCGCTATCGACGCGCTGAAAAGCTCCGTCCTCGCGGAAGGCGCGGACGGAAGCGAGGAGGACGTTCCGGAAGCCGAAGCTTTCTCCGGCGTGACGCGCGAAGAGGCGGATACGGAGCTCAAGAACCTCCGGCTCAGGCTGAACGGGCTCAGAAGCGACATTGCGCGCGCCGAAGGACAGCTCGGCGCGCGCGACGCGGCGATCATCGACGAGAAGCGCGGGCGGCTCGAGGAACGCCTCGCCGAACGTGAGCGCCGCTACCGCGCCATCGACACGGCGCTCGAGGCGCTCCGTCGCGCGGGCGACGAGCTCCGCAGCCGCTTTTCCCCCGCCCTCGGCAAGGAGACCGCGCGGATACTCGGCGAGCTCACCGGCGGACGTTACGACCGCGTGACCGTGAGCCGCGAGTTCAGGCCGGAGGCGGGACGCGAGGCGTCTCCGCTCCGCTCGGGCGCACAGCTCAGCCGGGGGACGTCCGACCAGCTCTGGTTCGCGCTTCGGCTCGCCGTGGCGCACACCGTCCTCCCCGACGACACGCCGCTTATCCTCGACGACGCGTTCGTCACCTTCGACGACGGCCGCCTTGAGGCGGCGCTCCGTCTCCTCGAGCGCGAGGCCGAGACGCGGCAGATACTTCTCTTCACCTGCCACAGCCGCGAGGCGAGAATGTGCGCGGGTCGCGAGGAGGTCAACATTATCAGGCTTTGACAGCCGAAGCAGAGCTTCGAGCATTTCGCGGGGCGAGACCCCGCGCCCGAGTGGGCAGAGCCCACCCCCGCGTCCTTGGTAGAGCGGAGCTCTACCGACATCATGCGGGGGCTGCGCCCCCGCGCCCTGCGTTACTTTTTGCTTGTGCAAAAAGTAACCAAAAACGCGCTTAAGGGAGAGGGCGGAGCCCTCTCCCTTAATAATCCCTCTCCCAATACAGACACAACACCATTATTGCCAGAACAGGACGACACACTGATTCCAACAAATCTATTATTCAACCGGGTGAGTTTCTGGGGATATAATATCCGACTGTCCCATTTTATTCTACGACATCGAACAGTTCCTGCGTAGTAGAAATAGAAGTCCGGTCCTACGCTCACACTATAGGCGTAATGCAGACACCATCACGAGAAAACGGAACTTTTGGTTCTTGTGGAAAGTTTGAGCGTGAATGCTTGTACTAAGCTACGGACAGACGCCCCGCGTAGCAGAGACTTTCCGGACAGGGGAAAGAGGGGTACGAAGGGGAGAAAACCATGGGTTTTCTCCCCTTCGTGTGCTTTTTTGGTTACTTTTTGCACAAGCAAAAAATAACGCAGGGCGCGGGGGCGCAGCCCCCGCAAAGTGCCCGTGAGGCTCTGCCTCACTTCAGGACGCGGGGCTCGCCCCCGCAGATCCCTGCGGGGTCTGCCCCGCTAGATGGTGTGGGCTCCGCCCACAAAACCTACGGAGTTCTACTCCGCAAAAACATTGTTCCCGTCCGGCAGGACGAACTCTCCCCTGTCCACCGCGTCGGTGGAAAGTGAGAGCGTCTGCATAGAATATGCGAGCTCGCCGCCGTCCCACGTCTCAAACTTCCACAGAAGTCCGCTCGAGAGTGACACCCACCAGCGGTTCGTCTGACCCATGTCGTCCACGGTCTCGGCGTAGAGACATGGGATATCGCCGCTCGCCTCGTACCGGCAGAGCGTCACGCTTTCCGGCGGCACCGCCGCAAGATCCTCGTAGGTAGGTATCTGCGCCTCGTCGTCGGTGCTGAACGCCGCCGTCGCGCCGACGTAATACTGCGTCTCGTTCTCGTACCAGATGTAGGTGTCCTCGCCCGCGACGATGCAGTTCCGCTCGGGCGCGCCGGACTCGTCGTAGCTGCGGATAAGCTCATATCCGCCGGTCGACCACACCTCGCGGCGAGTCTCAGACGAGCCGCCGTCCCAATACAGGCCGACCTTCATCGTGGCGTAATACTCCTCCGGCCGCTCGAGCGACAGCACAAGCGCCGCGAGCGTCTCCGCGCTCACGTCTCCCGCGTCCAGCGCACGGTCCGAGCCGTCAAAGCTCCACCCGGGCTGAAGTCCCTCGGGGAGCTCCTGCGGCAGGACTATCTCCGGCCGCTCGCCCGTCGCGCCGGTCGCGAATATGCTCATCAGCACCGCTATGACTATCGTCGCCGCGGCGAGCATCGCAAAGAGCATTATCCGCCCCTTGTTCATTCTCTCAGCCTCCGAAGGAGTCCGGCTTTTCGCCGCGCCCGAAGTGCCAAAGTATCGCGTCGGTTATCCTGCGCGAAGCCTCCCCGTCTCCGTAGGGATTGACGGCGTTCGCCATGGCGTCATACGCCGCGCCGCCGTCGAGGAGCTCGCAGGCCATAGCGATTATATCCTCCCGTTCGATGCCGCAGAGCTTCACCGTCCCGGCCTCGACCGCCTCCGGACGCTCGGTCTCGTGGCGCATGACGAGCACCGGCTTGCCGAGCGCGGGAGCCTCCTCCTGTATCCCGCCCGAGTCGGTCATGACCATATAGGCGCGCTCCATGAGGTTATGCATCTCGTCGAGGTCGAGCGGCTTTATGAGGTGGATGTTCCTCACGCCGCCGAGCACGCGGTGTGCGTTCTCGGTGACGTACTCGGAGAGGTGGACCGGATACACGAATTCGACCTCCGGATACCGCGCGGCTGTCTCCCGTATGGCCGAGAGGATGTTTTCAAAGGGTCTTCCGTAGTTCTCGCGGCGGTGCGCCGTGATTATGACTATTCTGTGGCCGAGGCCGTCCAGTTCGCGCAGAACCGGGTCGCGGAAGCGGTAGTCGCTCCGCACGGTGGTCTTGAGCGCGTCTATCACTGTGTTGCCGGTGATGAATGTCTCGCCGAGGACGTGCTCGAGCGCGAGATTTTCCGCGTTGCGGCGCGTCGGCGCGAAGTTCAGCGACGCTATCTGGCCGACGAGCCGGCGGTTCATCTCCTCCGGGAAGGGCGAGTAGATGTTGTAGGTGCGAAGTCCCGCCTCGACGTGACCCACCGGTATCTGGCGGTAGAACGCCGCAAGCGCCCCGGCAAACGTCGTCGACGTGTCGCCGTGGACGAGAACGATGTCCGGCGCGGCGTCCTTCAATACGCCGTCCATTCCCTCGAGTATTCTGCCGGTTATCTCGTAGAGCGTCTGCCCCGGCTTCATGATGTTGAGGTCGTAGCGCGGGACTATGCCGAATATCTCCAGTATCTGGTCAAGCATCTCGCGGTGCTGAGCCGTCACGCAGACGATGCTCTCTATCTCCTCGCGCGAGGCGAGCTCGAGTGCGAGAGGAGCCATTTTGACCGCCTCCGGACGGGTTCCGAACACCGTCATGACCTTAATCTTTTCCACTTTCGCTGTCCCCCTTGTCTTCTTTTACGGATGCTTCTCCGTCCATTCCGCCGGCCCCGTCGGACGGGCCGGCGTCCTGCGCTGTCTGCGCTTCCGGCTCCGCGACTACGCTCTCGTCTTCCGTTCTCTCCGCCTCGCCCGACGGCGCGTTCTTTCTTCCGAAGCCTATCAGCCGCCACGCGACAAATCCGACGAGCAGGAACGCGAGCAGAAGGAACATCGCACGTATCTCGCCGGAGGCGGTGAGCACCACCGCCGTGAGGCCGAGTATGCCGCTCATCGTGTACATTATCGCGACCGCCTGCTTCTGGTTGAAGCCCATGTCTATGAGGCGGTGGTGGACGTGTCCCCTATCCGGGCTCATCGGGTTCTGACCCTTGAGAAGCCGCCGCACGACGGCGAACACCTCGTCAAATATCGGCAGTGCGAGTATGAGGAAGGGCACGGCAAAGCTGATGACCGCATAGAACTTGAAAAGTCCCTGTATGGATATCGTCGCGAGGATGAAGCCTATCGACATCGCGCCGACGTCGCCCATGAAGATCTTTGCCGGGTTGAGGTTGTAGGGCATGAATCCCGCGCACGCGCCGACGAGCGCCGCCATCACGAGGGCGACGTTCGGCTCGCTCACGAGCAGTGCGATTATCAGCATACAGAGCGAGGATATAGTGCTCACGCCGACGGCGAGCCCGTCCAGCCCGTCTATGAAGTTGACGGAGTTGGTTATCGCGACTATCCATATCACCGTGACGATGTTTGATATCCACTCGCCGAGGTGAAGGTACGCCTGGTCGCTGAAGATGTTGATGTTCGACAGGAACTCTATCCGAACGCCGTGCGCCACGACGATTATCGCGGCGGCTGTCTGCACCGCGAAGCGGAGCAG
>CANPWY010000014.1 GCA_947585215.1 uncultured Clostridia bacterium | reverse complement strand
GGGGGCGTACCGGTTTCGACGGGGACGCGGGTGCGTGATAAGCGGGTCGTGGCGCCCACCACGTTAAAAGGGCAACCTTTATAAATTAAGTAACGACAATAGTCTTGCTTACGCGGCCTAATTAGAGGCTGCCGTCCGCCCGGAGAGTACCGCGGCTCCGGCTCGGGCGTGATTCAGCGGTGAACGTGCCCCCCGCAATGTCCTGAGCGGGGTGCATGAATTATCGGACTACCGCTCCGCATAGCCCGCCGATCGGCGATGCGGGGAGGGAAGCTTAAACATTCGGCTGCACCCGGAGAAGATCACGAGGAAGTGTTTTCGGACGGGGGTTCAACTCCCCCCGCCTCCACCAAAACAAAAAACAGCCGTTTGGCTGTTTTTTGTTTTGGGGACCCCTTACATATCTCATCACCAAATTCCGGGAGGTTTTTATGAAACGTTTTTTCTCACTCATTCTTGCTCTGACTATCGCTCTGGCTGTTGCGGCTCCTACCCTCGCCGTCTCTAACGGACCTAGTGCTTGGGCCGAGGCTGAGGTCAACGAGGCTATATCGCTTGGTCTGGTCCCTACTGCGCTTCAGTCCAGCTATACAGCGTCAACGACCCGCGCCGAGTATTGTCTGCTCGTCGCGACGCTGCTGGAAGCTCTGTTTGACGAGCCGATATCGGACGTCACGGCGATTTACGACAAGGGAATCGACGTATCGTTCAATGACACCACCACATCCTATATTCTTGCCGCCGCCAACCTTGGCATTGTCAACGGCGTGGGCGGCGGAGCGTTTGCCCCGGAGCGCACTCTGATTCGCGCAGATGCGGCGACGATGCTTGCGAGGACCATATCGCTGTTCGGGCTTAACGATACTGAGTCCCACGACTATGACGATGCTGCGGAGATACCCTCTTATGCCGCCGAACCTTTGGCAATAATGCGGGCTTATGGCATAATGAACGGCGATACGAACAACCGGATTACTCCCCGTTCGCCGTATACCCGCGAGGCAGCTATTCTTACGGTCCTGAGACTGTATAAGGTAGTAAAGGCTGCGCTGCCTTGCTTCGTAATCAACTACGCTTCGGCGAATATGGTTATAGGCGACACTTTGCGGCTGACTGCGCTTATCGTTCCCGACAACGCTACCGACAAGAAGGTAACGTGGGAGAGCGACCACCCGGATATAGCTTCGGTCAAGGACGGCGTCGTAACTGCCAAGGCTAATGGTCAGGCACAGATTACAGCGATGGCTGGCGGTAAAACGGGCGTGTGCAACATTACCGTCAGCGAGAAACAGGTTGCTGTGACTGGCGTGACGCTTGACATAACCGAACTGACCATGACTAAGGACAGCACAGCGGAGCTGAAGGCGACTGTACAGCCGACGAACGCAAGCGACAAGACTGTCGTGTGGCAGAGCTCCGACGAGGGTACTGTGAGCGTTGACGGTGGTAAGCTGACCGCAAAGAAGGCCGGTAGCGCAAAGATTACGGCGACTGCCGGTGGCTTCATGGCGACTTGCGAAGTGACTGTTGTGGATAACAGTGCGGCGAGTTTCACGGTTGATGTCGATAAGATAGAGTTCTGGTCTGCTGATATTCAGACGATGTTTGGGGCAAGCGAGAACGTCTACTGGAAGGGAAAATACTATGACTATGACGTGTCGAAAAGAAACGGCAAGATACTCAACAGCGGTGTCTCAATTAGCCTTGTCTCTGGTAAGCTAAGTGAAAGCCTGTGGACCGGCGAAGTTTTCGCCACGGAACCGACTAATCTTAATAGCTATTTTCGCACTCCTTATACCATAAAGGTTGTTGGGCCTCAGGATGTGGTTGACGTAAGCGAAGGCGGCACTGTGAGATGCATCTCTTACCTTATGCCCGACGATGCTCCCAAGACGACTAGCGTGGTTATCACTTCTCCATGGGACGGGACCAGCGTTACTATTCCTGTCACCGTTCGTTATCTTCCTGTTTACAATGTCAATAGCGCTGAGTATCGTGATGAGTTCGGACACGAGCTGCTCAGACTGTGCAACGAGGCGCGTAAAGAAGTGGGCGTCGCTGCTATGACTTATGCTGACGAGTATCAGGGTGGGTCGGATATTCGAGCCGAAGAACTCATAGAGAAGTATAGCCATACACGTCCTAATGGGCAGAGCGGAAGCACAGCTTTCTATGACGTAGGATATTATAGAGGGGTCGGAGAAAATATCGCAAGCTATCCAGACGCCAGCCGTTCTCTTATTGATAATGACGCAAAGACTCTTGCTAAGTATTATTTCGATACTTGGATGAATTCTGAGGGACATAGGGCAAACATTTTGTCTCCAAATTGCCGTAGAATGATTGCAAGCGTTTTCGTCAGTTGGAACAATCCTCTTGGTGGAAACGCTGTTCAGAACTTTCTTAGCGACTAATTGACCAGATACAAGAGGCGGGCTTTGCGCCCGCTTCTTCCCTATTTGCCATATTGTGTCGATAACACAACAAAGCGGGCAGCTACGCTGCCCGCTCTGTTATTCCTGACATAAATATCAGGAGGCAAGAAAAGAGCCCGCATTTCTACGGGCTCCTCTTTTTAGTTCACAATTTGTTTATTGACTCGCCCGGGGCGCGGGGATATAATGATTTTCGGAAACCCTTTGAGAGGAAGATATAATGAAAAGAATAGCGGCCGTGTGCCTGCTTTTCATATTTGCAGTTGCGTCCTGCGCCGAGAGGAGCGAGGCGGCGGAGCCGTCCGCGGAACAGCTTGCGGCCGCCGTGCTCGCAAGTCAGGGCGAGACCCCGCCGCTCTACGCCGTGCGGTACGGAGAGGACGGCTTTGACGACTACGCCGCGCTGTACGTCGAGGACGTCGCCGCCGTCGCGGACGGCGTGATATGCTACCCCTACGGCGTGGACGCGACCGAGCTCGCGGTGCTCCGCTTTGCGGACACGGAGGCGGCGGAGACCGCCGAGGAGAGCGCGACGGACTACCTTCTCTCCCGCGCCTCCGCGTTCGAGGGCTACGCCCCCGAGCAGGCGGCGCTCGTGGAAAGCGGCAGGGTAGTCCGCGACGGGCGTACCGTCCTGCTCGCGATTTTCGGCGATTCGGACGCGGCGGTCGCGGCGTTTGAAGCGTGCATGGACGGCGCGGCGCCGTCTGGGACGCTCGACGCTCTGCTCGCGGCGAAGCCGTCGCCGAGCGCGGAGCCCTCGACCGAAGTCTCGGAACCGCCGGCGGGGGAGCCGTCGCCGGAGGTCACGCCGCCGCAGAGCGACGAGCCGCCGTCCCCGGAGCCGTCCGACGCCGAAACCGTCGCGGAGTCGAGCGAGGCGCCGCCCGAGACCGCCGCGCCGCCCCCGGAGGCTTCGCCGAGCGCGGAGCCGTCCCGTGAGGCTTCTCCCGAGCCGGAGACATATTCTCCCTCGCCGGACGACCTGTACGACCACGACGCGGTGCTCGCGGCATACACTAGCGGCGACGCATCCGCGCTCACGCCGAAGAACGCCGCCATCTACGAGTGCATGACGGAGGCGATAGCGGCGCTCGTCACCGACGGCATGAGCGACTACGAGAAGGAACTCGCACTCCACGACTACATCATCGACGTCAGCGACTACGACCGCGCGGAGCTCTATCCCGGCCTCGGCTCGCCCGACCCGGACAACTCAAATCCCTACGGGACGCTCATCAACGGCCGCGCGATATGCTCCGGGTATTCCGGAACGTTTCAGCTGTTTATGGATATGCTCGGCATCGAGTGCATCACGGTGAACGGCGCGGCAAACGCCGACCGCGAGGAGCACGCGTGGAACATGGTGCGCCTCGGCGGGGAGTGGTACTGCGTCGACGTGACGTGGGACGACCCGGTGGGACTCGTCACGCAGAGCGACTTTGAGAAGCACCAATATTTCAACGTCACGAGCGAGTATCTGCGCATCACAAGACACTTTTGGGAAGGGGAGGACGTCCCCGAAGCGACGGCAACGGAGCTTGCCTGGGAGCATTGACCCGATGCTCCGAAGTGAGCCGGAGCCCCGCGGGTACTTTGCGGGGTGCAGCTCCTCCATACGTAAAAATCCCCCGGTTCACACCGGGGGATTTTTTTGATTCATATCTTATCTCTTCTGTGGCGAAGTATCTCAAAGACCACTGCGATCGGGAAGAAGATCGCGGCAATTTTCAGTATCAGCATACTTTTTCCTTCTTTCGGGGGAGTGTCGCGGACATGAAGGACTGCCGCGTAAATTCATGTAAATATAATAACATACATCGCGGCGTCTGTCGAGGAGTTTTTGATATTCCGCGAACTGCCGCCGAAATATGTATACCGCTACGCCTTGCAGCGCTTGAGCCACGACTGACGCCACTCGCTCCGGAGGATGGAGTAGACCTCGAGGTTGTGCCACGTCCCGTCCCGGTGGTGCCACGCCTCGCGGCGGACGCCGTCCCGCGTCATGCCGCATTTTACCATGACGCGCCCGCTCCTTGGATTGTGCGAGTCGTGCTCGGCCTCTATCGCATGGAAGCCGACGGTGCCGAACAGATAGTCGATGACCGCCGAAAACGCCTCCGGCATTATGCCCTTGCCCCAGTGGTGGTGCGCGAGGCAGTAGCCGATAGTGGCGCGCTCGTTTCGATTGCGGATCTGCACGACCGAGATGTTGCCGACTATCTCGCCCTCGTACTCTATCGCCCAGTTGTAGTAGTCAGGATTCTCATACTGCGCGCACCAGATGTCGAGTAGGGACTTGGTCGCGTCGGGGGAGGCGTGCGGGTCCCACGACAGATATTCGGTGACGACGGGGTCGCCCGCCCAGTTTGCAAACATCATCTCCGCATCCTCGGGGACGAAGCGGCGGAGCTTCAGCCTGTTTGTTTCCAGTTCGACCGTGCCGGTGTGGTTGAGTGCCATGGTGGTTTCTCCTTTGAAAGTTTGTGTTTTGGGAGGCAGATGCCGGGGCATCGGAACAATTCAAAATGCCATCGAAAGCTGCTGGCAAAAATATAAGGCGGTGTGGTAACTATACGCGCCACACCGCCTTTTTGATGTTATATTTTTTATAACTCAAAAGAACGATGCAGGCGGCAAGGCCGATACGGCGGCAAAGCCTATCGACATAACGACGGTAATTATGCAGTTGTGCGCAAGTATTGCAAACATATCTTAAACCCTCCGTCTGCTGTAACTTAATCATATCATCACCGGAGCCGATTGTCAACCGAATAAGAAAATTTCATTGTTTAGGCAAAGTCTGCTCTGTACTTTCGTTCGCTCTTATGATATAATATATTCGTATGTGCAAAATGGATGACAAGCGCCGCCCGGCGGCAAATAGAGCAGGTCTGCGGCGCGCGGCAACGCGGGCTCTGTGCGTTGCGCTCGCGTTCTGCTTCATGCTCGGCGGATGCTCCGGCTTCGACGGGTCGGGCGACGAGCTCTTTGCGCTCCCAAGAACGGCCGGCACGATACTCGCACTCCAGTCCGCGATAGACGAAGCGATGGAGGGCGGCGGAGAATACTCCGCGCCGGTGGGAGGAATCAACCGGCAGTCCGTGCAGATGTCCGATTTGAACGGAGACGGGACGGAGGAGGCCATACTCTTCCTGAGAATGCCGGAGACGCTGAAGATCTGCGTCTACGAGCAGGACTCCGAGGGCAACTACTCGCTCTTTGCGGAGGCGGAGGGCGAAGGCGTGAACTTCGACAGCGTCGGCTACGCCGACCTTACCGGCGGCGGAACGCTTGACCTGCTTGTCGGACGAAGCCTCGGCAGCGGTGTCCCGAAGGCGCTCTCCGTGCTCTCTCTCGGGCCGGACGGCTTCTCCCAGCTGCTTTCGGCGACCTACTCAGGATGCACCCAGCTCGACATGGACTCGGACGGACGCCTCGAGCTGATAATAGCGCGGCAGGATCTGGAGCTTTCGAGCGGCGTCGTCGAGGTCTATCGGTACAGCGCCGCGGACGGCGTGATGCTCCTCGACGGAAACGCCGAGCTCAGCCGCGACATATCGTCCCTGCGCCGCCTAAGGACCGGATACCTCACAGACGGCGTTCCCGCCGTGTTCGTCACCGCCGCCATGAACTCCGGCGAGATGCTCACCGACGTCTGCGCTTATAGGGACGGAACGCTTGCAAACATCACCCTCGACCCGGAGCTCGGGCGCAGCCGCGAGGTCGTGCCGAATTACGACGTGAACGCGGCGGACATCAACGGAGACGGCGTGTTCGACCTCCCGATGCCGGTACTGCTCGCGACCTACGAGGGCAGGAATTCAAACGAGGTCTTCCGCAAGACGATATGGCGGGACTACTCGCTCGACGGCTCGAGCGCGGAGGTGCTCCAGACCTTCCACAATCAGGCGGACGGATGGTACTTCGTCCTGCCCGAGACCTGGTACGACGCGCAGATAGCGGCGGACAGGCCGTCCGGCGTGACGGGGGAGAGGACGATCACCTTCTCCGTGCTGAACCCGGATACGGGCGAGCCTGTCCCGCTGCTTCGGCTCTTCACGCTCACGGGCGACAACCGTGTGAGCCGCAGTGAGCTTCCGGGGAGATTTACCATACTCAATTCGCAGACGAGAACGGTCGCCTCAACGATATATGCGGCACAGCTTCTCGACCTCACCGGCACCGCCTTTGAGCGCTATGCGCTCACCGAGGAGCAGGTGACCGACGCTTTCCGCCTCACTCAGACAGAATGGATAACCGGGGAGTTGACAAACTGATGAGAAAGATTCTTGTACTCGAGGACGAGGAGTCGATTCGCAGCTTCGTCGTCATCAACCTCAAGCGCGCCGGCTACGACGTCGTCGAGGCCGGCACGGGCGAGCAGGCCATCGAGCGCCTCGTCGAAAATCCCGACGTATCGGTTGCACTGCTTGACATCATGCTTCCCGACATCGACGGGTTCGAGGTCTGCCGCAGGATACGCGCAATGAACCTGTCGGTGGGAATAATCATGCTCACCGCGCGCACGCAGGAGATAGACAAGGTCACGGGTCTCATGACCGGCGCGGACGACTATGTCACAAAGCCGTTTTCGCCGACGGAGCTCATCGCGCGGATAGACGCGGTATGCCGCCGCGTCCGGGGCGAGGAGCCTCAGCCAAAGCGGAACGAGCTTCGGAGCGGCCCGTTCATACTGAACATGGAAAACCGCACGCTTGACCGGGGGGACAGGCATATAAAGCTCACGCAGGTCGAATACACGATAGTGAAGCTCTTTATGGAGAACCCGGGCAAAGCGCTCTCCCGCGAGGAGATACTGAACGCGGTCTGGGGCAAGGACTACTTCGGCGACCTCAAGATAGTCGATGTGAATGTCCGCCGCCTCCGCATGAAGATAGAGCAGGATCCGCAGAATCCCGAATTTCTAACCACCGTCTGGGGCTACGGCTACCAGTGGGGAAAGTAACCGACGGAGGCGCCGAGTGAACGAAGCCATTGATACGATAACCGCGGAACGGCCGCGACGCGGGCCGGGGATAAAGCGACGCTGGATGCTCAACAGCCTCAGCATCGTCTTTATCGTGTTGCTTGCGGCGGTCATTGCGGTGAGTACCTTTGTCTCCGGCTACTACTATTCCAATATGAGGACGTCTCTGGAGCAGAGCGCGAAGTCAACGGCGCAGGTATTCAGTGACTACTACACCTCAAATTACAGCACCTACTACGCGTCGGCAAAGTCTTATGTCGAGAACTTTTCCGAGAGGAACCGCCTCGAGCTCCAGTTTATCAGCTCCACGGGAAGGCTGAACTTCTCCTCGAGCGGACTGCTCGCGGGCTCCGACCCCGGCACGCAGGACATAGCGATGGCGCTCTCGTCGGGCGAGACCTCCTCCTGGAGCGGACGCGACCCCGAGACCGGCGAGCGCATCATGGCGGTGAGCTGTCCCATTACGCTTGCGAACGGACAGCCGGTCGGGCTCGTGAGATATGTCTCCTCGCTTTCAAAGGTGGACGCGCGCGTCATAACCTTCGTCCTCGGCGCGATAGCGATAGGCGGGGTGATAGTCGCGTTCGTCGTGGCGTCGAACCGCTTCTTCATCCGCTCGATAGTCAACCCCGTCCGCGAGATAAACGACTTTGCAAAGCAGATAACCAAGGGCAGCTACGGCGCGCAGATAGACGCGAAGTTTGACGACGAGATAGGCGAGCTCTGCGACACGATTAACGAGATGTCCGCCGAGATATCCAAGACCGAGAAGATGAAAAACGACTTTATAGCCTCGGTCTCGCACGAGCTCCGCACGCCGCTCACCGTCATAGCCGGTTGGGCGGAGACGGTAATGTATATGGACGACCCGGAGGAGATGAAGAGCGGCGTTGAGACGATACTCAAGGAGGCGCGGCGGCTCACGTCGCTTGTCGAGGAGCTCCTGGTGTTTACGTCGATAGACGGCGGGCGGATGAAGCTCCACATGGAGCAGATGGACGCGGCGGCGGAGTTTGAGGAGGTAATGTTTGTCTACCGCGACACGCTGAAGGCGCAGAACATCCAGCTCGAGTACAGCTGCGGCGAGGACATCCCCGAGATAACGGGAGACGCGGAGCGCCTCAAGCAGGTCTTCTACAACATACTCGACAATGCCGCAAAGCACGGCGGCTCGGGAGGAAAGATAACCACCTCGGTCACCTGCAACGGGAGCGAGATACTTATCAGGGTGCGCGACTACGGCGCGGGCATCCCCGCGGCGGACCTGCCCTACGTCAAGCAGAAGTTCTACAAGGGTGCGAGTTCCACGCGCGGAAGCGGCATAGGTCTCGCCGTGGCAAACGAGATAGTCGAGCTGCACGGCGGGAGCCTTGACATAGACTCAAACGAGGGCGAGGGCACGGCGGTGACGATACGCCTGCCGCTCTCGATGGAAGCAGATATGAAGAAAAGGAAGTAAAAGCAGTGAAAAAGCAGGAGAACGGAAAATTCAAGACGTCAATAGGCGGTCAGGCGCTCATCGAGGGCGTGATGATGCGCGGGCCGCACAAGATCGCAATGTCCGTCCGCACGCCGGACGGGATAGTGACCGAGGTGGAGGACTACGTTGCGCCGAAGGAGAAGCACAAAATATGGGGCGTGCCGTTCATACGCGGCATAATCGGCTTCGGCTCGTCGATGAAGATAGGCGTGAAGTCGCTCCTCCGCTCCGCAGACCTCGCGGTCGAGGGTACGGACGACGGGGAGGAGCCCTCGAAGTTTGATAAGTGGCTCGACCGCCACTTCTCCAAAAAGACGATAGACACGATGGTAACCACCGTCGCGCTGGTGTTCGGAATAGCTATTCCGATAGTGCTGTTCTTCCTCCTGCCGAGCTTCATTGCGGGACTCTTCGGGAAGTGGCTCGGCACCGGCATTCTCCGCAGCCTCGTCGAGGGCGCGATAAGGATAGCGATATTCATACTCTACCTGTTCCTCATTAGCCTCATGAAGGACATGAAGCGGACGTTTGCCTACCACGGCGCGGAGCACAAGTCGATATACTGCTACGAGGCGGGGCTTGACCTCACGGTCGAGAACGTGAGAGTCCAGCGCCGGCAGCACCCGCGCTGCGGCACGAGCTTCCTCTTTGTCGTCATAATCATCAGCATACTCGTCACGAGCCTCCTCGGCTTTGCGAACATATCAAACCCGCTTGCGCGTGCCGGACTGCGCCTCGCGCTCCTGCCGGTGATAGTCGCCATAAGCTACGAGTTCAATATGTGGGCCGGGCGGCACGACAACATAGTCTCGCGCGTGCTCCGCGCGCCGGGGATGTGGCTGCAGAACCTCACCACGAACGAACCGGACGACTCGATGATAGAGGTCGCCATAGCGTCCCTGAAGGCGGTCATACCCGAGGTGGAAGGCGAGGACCGCTGGTGAGCGCGTCGTATCAGGAGATAGTCGTCGATACGCGGAGGGCGCTTGAGCAGGCGGGCGTCAGCTCCGCCGGACTGGAGGCGCGGCTGCTCGTCGCTTCGGCGGCGGGGAAGTCGCCGGACGAGCTCCTGCGTGACCTGCGGATGTACCCGTCCGCAGAGCGGCTGGACGCCGTGGCGGAATACCTCCGCCGCCGTCTTTCGGGCGAACCGCTCGCGTACATAATCGGGGAGTGGGGCTTCATGGGCCGCATCTTCGAGGTGACGCGGGATACGCTCATTCCCCGTTCGGATACCGAGCTCCTCTGCGAGACCGCGCTCGAGGCGCTTCCGGGGAACGGCAAGCTCCTTGACCTCTGCTGCGGCGGCGGGTGCGTCGGACTCTCCGCGCTCGCGGAGCGGAGGGACGTGAACGCCGTAATGGTGGAGCTCTCGCCGCCGGCGCTTGCCGTGGCGAAGCGGAACGCGAGGCGGCTCGGA
The DNA here is from genome assembly GCA_947585215.1 of uncultured Clostridia bacterium. Lineage (GTDB taxonomy): Bacteria > Bacillota > Clostridia > Oscillospirales > JAAYOS01 > CANRIN01. The sequence continues at coordinate 13,159 of CANPWY010000014.1, read as the reverse complement.
GTAACCGGCAGAGCGTTCTTCATCTGCGGCGACGCGACGGAGCCTCCGGCGGAAGCGCTAGGACAGTTTGACGTGATAGTTTCAAACCCGCCCTACATACCGGCGGGCGACATAACGTCGCTTGACCCGTCGGTGAGAGACTTCGAGCCGCGCATGGCGCTCGACGGCGGCGCGGACGGACTTGACTTCTACCGCGCGTTTGCCCGGAACCTGAAACGTGCGCTGAAGCCCGGAGGACTTCTCGCCGTCGAGGTCGGAGCGGGGGAGGCGAGAGAAGTTGCGGAAATATTCCGCCGTAACGGATGGCAGGGGCCGGAGATACTCCGCGACCTCTCCGGCATTGAAAGGGTCGTAAAATGTACGCTTGCTTAAAGTGCATTTCGGATGTATACTAATTAGGACAAATATACGGAGGTAAGGATATGGACAGCGAAAAGAAAAAGGCATTGGAGACCGCGATAGCGGGTATCGAGAAGCAGTTCGGAAAGAACGCCGTTATGCGTCTCGGCGAGAAGAGCGACATGTACGTCAGCTCGATACCGACCGGCTCGCTCTCGCTCGACCTCGCGCTCGGCTGCGGCGGCATACCGCGCGGAAGAATAGTCGAGATATACGGACCGGAGTCCTCCGGCAAGACGACGGTGGCGCTCCACATCATAGCCGAGGCGCAGAAGCTCGGCGGCGTCGCCGCGTTCATCGACGCAGAACACGCGCTCGACCCGACATACGCCGCGGCGCTCGGCGTCCAGGTGGACGATCTTCTTATCTCCCAGCCGGACACCGGCGAGCAGGGCCTCGAGATTACCGAAGCCCTCGCGCGGAGCGGCGCGGTCGACGTCATAGTGGTCGACTCCGTGGCGGCGCTCGTTCCGAGGATGGAGATAGAGGGAGCTATGGGAGACAGCTTCGTCGGTCTGCACGCACGGCTGATGAGCCAGGCGCTCCGCAAGCTCGCGGGCGTCGTCTCGAAGGGCAACTGCGCCGTCATATTCATCAACCAGCTCCGCGAGAAGGTCGGCGTCATGTACGGCAACCCGGAGGTCACGACCGGCGGCCGCGCGCTGAAGTTCTACTCCTCGGTGCGTATAGACATCCGCCGCGCCGACTGGATAAAGTCGGGCACCGAAAATATCGGCGTCTACACCCGCGCGCGCGTAGTTAAGAACAAGATGGCGCCGCCCTTCCGTGAGGCGTACTTCGATATAATGTTCGGCACCGGCATCAGCCATGAGAGCGAGATAGTCGAGCTCGGCGAGCGCGCGGGGCTGATAAGCAAGAGCGGTTCGTGGTACAGCATCGGCGAGGAGCGCGTCGGTCAGGGGCGCGACAGTGTCAAGCAGTACCTCTCCGACCACCCGGAAGTGGCGGAGGAGCTCGACCGCAAGATACACGAGCTCTACCGCGACGATCCCGCCATCTTCAACGCGAAGAAGGGCGCAAAGACGGCCAAGGCCGCAAAGCCCGCGAAGTCGTCCGCGAAGGCTGTAGACATCGACGCGGGAGACGAGGACGCCGAGGGCGGCGAGGAGTAAGCGATGGCGAGGATACTCGCGCTCTCCCCGTCGGAGGACGGATACGTTATAGAACTCGAGCCTTACGGCGAGATATCCTTCAAGGGCGACCTCGCACCGCTCCGCCCGCTCGTCGGCGCGGAGCTCGACCGCGAGGACGAGGAGGAGCTGTGGGGCGTACTCACAAAGCCCGCCCTGTCGGACGGCGCGGCGGCGCTCGCGATGCGTCCCATGACGCGCGCGATGCTTCTTGAGAAGCTCGAGGACAAGGGTCACGACGAACAGCTCGCGGAGCGCGCGGCGGACAGGCTCGAGAGCTACGGTGCTCTTGACGACGCGGAGTACGCGAGGATGTTCGCGCAGGAACGCCGCGCGCGCGGCTGGGGCTCGATGCGGATACGGAGCGAGCTTCGGCGGCGCGGCGTGGACGATGATATAACCGAGGAAGTGCTTGACGAGCTCGGCACGGGCGAGGAAGCTATCGAGAGCTTCATCCTCTCAAAAGCAGGGGACGGACTGCTCGATAGGAAGGAAGCAAAGAAGGTGTCCGATGCGCTCATGCGCCGAGGCTTCCGCTGGCAGGATATAGCGCCCATTCTGAGAGAGTACACGGAGGAATAGGATTTATGGCAAAAGTGGGTCTTGTGTCGCTCGGGTGCGACAAAAACCTTATCAACGGAGAACAGATGCTCTGGCGGCTGATGAGCGCCGGTCACGAGATAGTCGAAATGCCGGAGATGGCGGAGGTCGTGCTTGTAAACACCTGCGCCTTCATAGAACCTGCGCGCGAGGAGTCGGTGGAGAACATCCACGAGATAATCGCCGCCATGGTAAAGAACCGCATAGACGGCATCGGCGGCAACGTGGAGCATATAATCGTGACTGGGTGCATGGCCGAGCGCTATCGCGACGAGATACTTGAGGAGATACCCGAGGTCGACGCCGTCGTCGGCTGCGGCAGCTATGACGAGATAGAGGACGTCGTGGAGCGGGTGCTCGCGGGCGAGCGCGTGAGCGAGTTCGGAGATATCAACGCGCCGATGACCGAGACGCCGCGCTTCATCACGGGAGAGAGCTTCACCGCGTACCTCAAGATAGCGGAGGGATGCTCGAACAACTGCGCCTACTGCGTCATACCGAAGCTCCGCGGAAAGTACCGCAGCCGCGAGCCGGAGCGCGTCCTAGAGGAAGCGGAAGCGCTCGCGCAGATGGGCGCAAAGGAGATAATCCTTGTCGCGCAGGACCTCACGATGTACGGCCGCGACCTCTGCGGACGGTCGATGCTCCCCGAGCTGATAGACAGAATATGCGAAATAGAGGAAGTAAAGTGGCTTCGCCTTCTCTACCTCTACCCGGAGGGAGTCACGGACGAGCTCATACAGTGCATAAAGCGCAACCCGAAGGTTCTCCGCTGTCTTGACATACCGATCCAGCACATCAACAGCGGAATTTTGAAGAAGATGCGCCGCCGCACCGACGGCGACGAGATACGTGCCCTATTCCGCAAGCTCCGCGAGGAGCTGGAGGGCGTCGTGCTCCGCACGAGCATCATCATCGGCCTCCCCGGCGAGGGGGAGGAGGAATTTGCGGAGCTCTGCGACTTCCTGCGGGAGTACCGTCCCGAGCGCGCCGGGTTCTTCGCGTTCTCCCCGGAGGACGGAACGCCGGCGGCGGATATGGACTACCCCGACGAGGACATAGTCTCCCGCCGCATGGAGGCGGCGGAGATGATTCGCGACGAGATAGTCGAGGAGTACAACGAGAGCCTTGTAGGCAAGGTCGTCGACGTGCTCTGCGAGGGCGCCGACCCGATAATCAAGCTCGCCTACGGCCGCACCTATGCAGACGCGCCCGAGATAGACGGGAAGGTGTTCTTCCCGCCGCGCGGCAGCGCAAAGCCTGGCGACATCCGGCAGGTGCTAATCAACGAAGTCATTGACGGAGACCTCTTCGGCAAGATGCTCTGAGCCGTAAGAACAAAGGATGCTCCGGCATGCGGCGCGTCCGTCCGCGACGGACGCTGACTTCTCCGGCGGAGACTGCCTCCGCCGGAACTCATAAGGAGGGAATCCCCCTTGAAAACAGCAAACATCATCACGCTTATACGTATCGCGCTCGTGCCGGTGTTCATAGCGGCGTGGTACTTTCTGCCGTGGTACGCGGCGTTTACCGTGTTCGTCGTCGCGAGCGTCACAGACAAGCTCGACGGATACATCGCGCGGCACTACAACCAGGTGACAAACTTCGGAAAATTTGTGGACCCGCTCGCGGACAAGCTGCTCATAACCTCCGCGCTTCTGCTCTTTGTGAAGAGCGGAACGGTCGGCACGGTGTACGCCATCCTCATAATCGCGCGGGAGTTTATAGTGACGAGCCTGCGCGTCGTCGCGATGAGCGACGGGCGGGTGCTTGCCGCATCCGTCTCCGGCAAGATAAAGATGGTGGTGCAGTGCGTCGTGCTCGCGGCCCTGCTCATCGAGCCTGTATTCGGCGCGGCGGGAAGCGTGGGTTCCGTCGCGGTGTTCGGCGCGGTCACAGTGAATGACCTGCTCGTCATACTCATGACGGCGGTGACGCTCTGGTCGGGCATAGAATATCTCGCGAAAAACCGCGACGTGATAAACAGTTTCTGAGCCGGCGGCTTTTGCCGCGGGTGTCCACGGCGACCGTCGAATAACGATACGGAGGTAATACTGCTATGAGAGTTTATAATACGCTCAGCCGCGAGAAGGAGGAGTTCCGTCCGCTCGAGGGCAATACGGTTCGCATGTACTCCTGCGGCCCGACTGTGTACGGCTACGCGCACATCGGCAACCTGCGCACCTACGTCTTTATGGACGAGCTTCGCCGCGTGCTGAAGTACAACGGCTTCGGGCTCCGCCACGCCATGAACATTACCGACGTCGGCCACCTTGTAAGCGACGGGGACGACGGCGAGGACAAGATGGCAAAGACCGCCCGCGAGCAGAAGAAGACCCCGTGGGAGATTGCGGAGTTCTACACCGCGCAGTTTATGACGGACATCGACCGGCTGAATATCGGCAGGCCGGAGATAATATGCAAGGCGACCGACCACATCAAAGAGATGATCGACTACGTCGTGGCGCTCGTGGAGCGCGGCTATGCCTACGAGACCTCCGACGGCATCTACTTCGACATCGGCAAGCTCCCGGACTACGGCAAGCTCTCCCGCGCGAACCTCGAGGAACAGCAGGCCGGAGCGCGCGTCGAGGTGAACACCGAGAAGCGTCACCCCGCCGACTTCGCGCTCTGGAAGAAGGCTCCCAAGGAGCACATCATGCAGTGGGAGTCGCCGTGGGGGATGGGCTACCCAGGCTGGCACATCGAGTGCTCGGCGATGGGCCTCAAGTACCTCGGCGAGGAGTTCGACATCCACACCGGCGGCGTGGACGCCATACCGATACACCACGAGAACGAGATAGCGCAAGCGGAGGGCCTCTTCGGCCACCCGGCGGCGCGTATCTGGATGCACGGTGAGTTCATGCTCGTCGACGGCGGAAAGATGAGCAAGTCGCTCGGCAACACCTACACGATAGACCAGCTAATGGAGCGCGGCTATGACCCGCTCGACTTCCGCTACTTCTGCCTCGGCGCGCACTACCGTAACAAGCTGAACTTCACCTTCGAGGGAATGGACTCCGCAAAGTCCGGTCTGAAGAATCTCCGCGCCGCCGTCCACGCGCACAAGGGCGCGCCCGGCGTGCTACCGGAGGAGGAGAAGGCGTCGGTCGTCGCCGCGTTTGACGAGGCGATAAACGACGATCTCAATATCCCCAAAGCTCTCGGCGTCGTCTGGGGCGCCGCTCGCCGCGCGGAGAAGTCGAACGACGTCTATGAGCTGATGCGGAAGTTTGACGAGGTGCTTGCCGTCGACATCACGCGCGAGCCGGAGAAGCCGGCGGAGGACGAGTACGTCCCGGACGCCGAGACTCAGGCGCTTATTGACGCGCGCACCGCCGCAAAGAAGGCGAAGAACTGGGCCGAGGCCGACCGCATCCGCGACGAGCTCGCGGCCAAGGGCATAAAGCTCATCGACACGCCGCAGGGCGTGAAGGCGGTAAAAGCGTAAAGGATTCAACTTTACAACGTGTGAAATACTGTGAAGTGTAAGACTTTGCGGAATTGCCGACAAAAATATTCGGAGGGAAGCGCAACATGAAGCTCATGCTGCTCGACGGGACGAACCTCGTCCACCGCGCCTACTACGGGATACGCCCGTTCACAACAAAGGACGGTCTGCACACGAACGCCGTCTACGGCTTTTTCACGACGCTTGTGCGGCTCCTTGAGGAGGAGAAGCCGGACGGGGTGCTCGTCGCGCTGGACACACACGCGCCCACCTTCCGAAGACAGAAATACGAAGCCTACAAAGCTCAGCGTTCCCCGATGGACGCTGAGCTTCTCGAACAGATGCCGCTTGTCGACGAGCTGCTTGACGCCATGGGCGTCCGCCGCTATTCGGCGGACGGATACGAGGCGGACGACATCATCGGAACGCTCAGCCGCCTCAACGCTGAGCACGGCGGGGAGACGGTCGTCGTCAGCGGCGACCGCGACATGCTCCAGCTCACGGGCGAGAGAGTTTGCGTGAAGTTCGTCTCGACGGCGCAGGGCCAGACGACGACAAAGGTCTACACCCCCGAGAGCTTTTTCGAGGAGTACGGCTTCGAGCCGCTCCGCCTCATCGATTTGAAGGCGCTTATGGGCGACTCGTCGGACAACATCCCCGGCGTTCCCGGCATAGGAAAGAAGGGCGCAGGTGATCTGCTTCACATGTTCGGTACTCTCGACGGCGTGTACGAAAATCTTGACGACGAGCGGATAAAGCCCGCCATGCGCCGCAAGCTCGTCGAGGGGAAGGACAGCGCTTACTCAAGCTACGACCTCGCGACGATAGACAGGTTCATGCCGCTCGACTTCGGCCCGGACGACATCGGACCGGCAAACCCGGACAACTCCAAGCTGTACGCGCTCTGCGTGAAGCTGGAGTTCCGCTCATTCATAGAGAAATTCGGACTTTCGGACGACTCCGGCGGCTCCGCCCCGGAGCATACCGCGGAGAAGTTCGAGCGAAAAGAGCTCGACGAAGCGTCGGAGGGGGAACTGTTCGCGCTCGACGGATTTGCCGTCGCGTGGCAGCCGGGTCTCGGCGCGTTCGCGGCGGCGGCGCACGGAAAGAGCTTCCTCGTCCGCGCCTCCGGCTTCACGCGCGAAGGCTACGACGACCTGCTAAAAAAGGCGTTCGGCGGGGAAAAGAAGCTCGCTCTGCATGGCTCGAAGCAGTTCTTCCGGGAGCTTATGGAGTGCGGCGTGGAGCCGTCCCCGGCGGAGTTTGACACAGAACTCGCGGCGTATCTCATCGACCCGTCGCTCGGGAAGTACCCGCTCGAGCGGGTGGGATTCTCCTATCTCGGCCGCAAGCTTCCGTCCGCGTCGGCGTATGCCGGGGAGGACAGCTTCGGCGTGCTCGGCGACGCGGAGGCGGCCTCGGACGCGCTCTTTTCCCACGCCGAGGCGGTTTGGGAGCTTCGAAAGCTGCTCGGAAAGAGGATAGATTCGCTCGATATGCGCCCGCTTCTCTGCGAGCTCGAACAGCCGCTCGCGCTGGTACTTGCGGAGATGGAGCGCGCGGGAATGTCTCTTGACGGAGCGGCGCTCCGCGCCTTCGGTGATACTCTTGGCGCGCGCATTTCGGAACTGGAGGCAACCATATACTCGCTCGCGGGCAAAAAATTCAACATCAACTCCACGAAGCTCCTCGGCGAGCTGCTGTTTGAGACGCTGGGTCTCCCGCCGGTGAAAAAGACCAAGACCGGCTACTCGACCGATATCGACGTACTCGAGAAGCTCCGCGGGAAGCACCCGATAATCGACTGCATAATCGAGTTCAGACAGCTCACAAAGCTCAAGAGCACCTACTGCGACGGACTCCTCAAGGTCATAGACGCGGACGGGCGCGTAAGGACGACCTTCAACATGACAGCCACCGCCACCGGCCGCCTCAGCTCCACCGACCCGAACCTCCAGAACATCCCGGTGCGGCGCGAGCTCGGGAGCGAGATCCGCCGCTGCTTCCGCGCGGAAGAGGGATGCACCCTCGTCGACGCGGACTATTCGCAGATAGAGCTTCGCCTCCTTGCACACATAGCGGACGACGAGGCGATGATAAAGGGCTTTGCCGAGGGCGAGGACATCCACACGATAACCGCGTCGCAGGTGTTCGGCGTGCCGCGCGACGCGGTCACGGGCGAGCTTCGCCGCCGCGCGAAGGCCGTCAACTTCGGCATCGTGTACGGCATATCCGCCTTCTCTCTGGCCGACGACCTGCACGTCTCGAATGCCGAGGCGAAGAACTATATTGAGAGCTACCTCAGCCACTATCACGGTATCCGGGACTACATGGAGCGCTCGCGCGAGAGCGCAAAGGAGCTCGGATATGTCACGACGCTTCTCGGGCGGAGACGTTACCTCCCCGAGCTGAAGTCGAAGAACTTCAACCTGCGCTCGTTCGGCGAGCGCGCGGCGATGAACGCACCGATACAGGGCAGCGCCGCCGACGTGATAAAGCTCGCGATGCTCCGCGTCCGCGACCGGCTCCGCCGGGACGTGCCGGAGGCGAAGCTGGTCATGCAGATTCACGACGAGCTCATCGTCGAGACGCCGTCGGAGCGCGCGGAGGAGGTCAAGCGCCTGCTCTGCGAGGAGATGGAGGGCGTGATGCAGCTCCGCGTCCCGCTCGTGGCGGACGCGGCAAGCGGCCGCACATGGTACGACGCGAAGAACTGAGGAGGCGCGGTCTTTGGAGATACTTTTCGTATGCACCGGCAACACCTGCCGCAGTCCGATGGCGGAGGGACTGATGAACCTCGCGGCTGAGCGGGAAAACCTCCCGATACACGCCTCGTCCTGCGGACTTGCGGCGATAAGCGCTCCCGCGAGCGAAAACGCCGTCGCGGCGGCGGCGGAGCTCGGCGCGGACATATCGCGCCACACCGCGCGGCAGGTGACGGAGGAACAGCTTCGCCGCGCGGACGTCGTCCTCTGCATGAGCGCGAGGCACCTTTACGCCCTGAAAAATGCGTTTCCGAAGTATTCCGACAAAATTTTCACGCTTTCCGGCCGCGATATAGCCGACCCATACGGAGGCACTCTCGACGACTACCGGAAGTGCGCGGAGGAGATCCGCGACGCGATAGACTCAATACTTCCCGCGCTGAAGGAGAGACTGAAATGACCTTCGCCATACTGCCGATGACCTTCTCGCACCTAGACGAGATAGCGGAGCTAGAACAGGTCTGCTTCTCGATGCCGTGGAGCCGCGCGAGCCTTCAGGACGAGCTCTCAAACGAGTACGCCGTCTACTACGTCGCCGAGGACGGGGACGGCAGGGTCGCGGGCTACGCCGGTATGCACGTCGTCCTCGACGAGGCGTACATAACAAACGTCGCCGTCCGCCCGGACGCAAGACGCAACGGCGTGGCGACGGCGCTCATGCGGCGGCTCGAGAACATCGCGCGGGGGAGCGGCGCCGTCCGGATGCTTCTCGAGGTGCGCGAGTCGAACTCGGCGGCGCGCGCCGCATACGAAAAGCTGGATTTCAAGGCGATAGCAGTGCGCCCGAGGTATTACATCCGACCGACCGAGGACGCCGTGATATACGAAAAGATATTAAAAGAGGACGAATAATGCTTATCTTATCTGTTGAAAGCTCCTGCGACGAGACCGCCGTCGCCGTCACGCGGGACGGACGGGAGGTCCTTTCGGACAAGGTCGCAAGTCAGGTCGAAATGCACGCGATATACGGCGGCGTCGTGCCGGAGCTCGCGTCCCGCAGTCACGCGGAGGCGATTGCCGGACTGTACCGCGAGGCGATACGCGAGGCCGGCATAAGGCCGGAGGAGATAGACGCCGTCGCGGCGACATTTGCGCCGGGACTCATCGGCGCTCTGCTTGTGGGGCTGAACTTCGCGAAGGGGCTCGCGTTCGCGCTCGACCGTCCGCTCGTGCCGGTCCACCACCACAGGGGACACGTCGCGGCAAACTACCTCGCCTATCCAGAGCTCGAGCCGCCGTTCTGTGCGCTCGTCGCGAGCGGAGGACACACGCTCATCCTCGGCGTGGACGGCTACACCGACTACCGCGTCCTCGGCTGCACGCGGGACGACTCGGCGGGCGAGGCGTTTGACAAGGTCGCGCGGGTGATGGGGCTCGGATACCCCGGCGGCGTCGCGATAGACCGTGCGGCTGAGGGCGCGGACGAGCACGCCTACACGCTCCCAAAGTCCCGCGTGGACGGCGCGCCGCACGATATGAGCTTCTCCGGGCTCAAGACAGCCATGATAAACCTCGTCCACAACGCGGAGCAGAAGGGCGAGACGCTGCCCGTCGGGGACCTCGCGGCGTCCTTCCGCCTCGCGGTCTGCGAGGAGATAGTCCCGCGAGTCATCGACTGCGCCGTCTCCGAGGGGTACGGAAAGGTCGTGCTCGCCGGAGGCGTCGCCGCGAACAAGCGCCTGCGCGAGATGATGACGAAGGCGGCGGGGGAGAAGTCGCTCCGGCTGTTCATTCCGCCGGTGCGCCTCTGCGGAGACGCGGCGGCGATGATCGGCGCGCAGGGCTACTACGAGTTTATGGCGGGTCACACGTCCGGCATGGAGCAGAACGCCTACGCCTCGCTCGACGCGGACTACAAGCTTCTGCCAAGAGAATAATTGCGGAAAACGAACGGACGGCGAATTTTCGCCGTCCGTTCTTGCTGTCGTATTCTTATGGACGGCGCGAAGTGTCGATAATTGTTGAAAAACCGTCCGAAATGTTTTATAATATCCGCAGAACACATCGTAGTTTTGAATTTTACCGGCGGGAGGTGACGGCGTGGCGACGGATAACGTTACAGAGCTCATAGCGGAACTGTACTCCGAAATGTTTGCAAAGCTGCTGCGCCTCGCGCGGATAGCGGGATACGGCGAGGACGACGCATACGAGCTCGTGCAGGACACGTTCTGCACGGCCGTTCGGAACTCGGACCGGCTCCTCGCGAGCGGGAACCGCGAGGGGTGGCTTGTGAACACCCTCAAAAACCTGATAAAAAACGACAAGCGGGACAGGGCAAAGTCGCCGATGATACTTCCTGCGGCGGAAGACAGCTTCGACCCGGACGGCGGATACGTCCCGTCTAGCATGGACGACTACGGCTTCGAGCTTGAGGATCTCCTCACGCGGGCGGTGGGTGAAGAAGACTACGCGCTGTTCAAGGACGTCCGCGTCTATAAGCTCTCGGACGGGGAGCTTGAGGCGAAGTACGGCACAAAGGGCGCCAACTGCCGCAACCGTGCCGTCCGAATAAAAAAGAAGCTGATGAAGGCGCTGAAAAATTTTTCTTAGAGACGCGATATTTTTCTCTCTCTTTTGACATATATACACTGAAAGGGGTTTGTTTCATGGGCGGGCAAACTAAAAACGACTTTTCCCGGTTCGACGCCATGACTACGGAGGAGCTGAAGCTGTTCCTTCGGGGTTATCTCGACGCGCCGGAAATAGCGGAGGACAGCGCGGAGATGGAGGCCGTGCTGTACGTCATGGAGGTGGTCGAAAGAAGAGAAAACGAATATAAATCGAACACGGAGGAAGCGTGGCGCGACTTCACGGAAAACTATCTGCCCCGCGCAGACGCGCCGGAGAAGAACAACAGAAAGCACATACAGCCCGAAACCCATGACGACCCCAACGCTCGGAAGCCTCGCGGACGGCGGCGCTTTACCGTTCTCACCCGCGTCGCCTGCGCAGCGCTCGTTATTCTCGCGGTGGGATTTGCGGGAGTCGGCGTCGCGCGCGCGTCCGGCTACGACCTGTTCGGTGCGGTCGGCACATGGACGGACGAGATATTCACCTTCCGCGGCAGGAGCGGCAAGCTGACGCTTGACGTCCCGTGCGATTCGCCGGACGGTGCAAAGTACTTTAGCCTTCAGGAGGCGCTCGACGCCTACGACGTGACCCTTCCGCTTGCGCCGAAGTGGATACCGAAGGAGTACTCGATAAGCATGGTCAACGTCGTTCAGTACGACAACGAGCTTGCCTTTTACGCCATGTATACGCTCGACGAAGATGAAGATGTGTGCATATCTTTTTTCGCTTTGCGATGCAATGACGATAACTTCGGCATTTTTGAAAAGACGGACGACCCGGTGCTGGAGTATTGGGACGGCGGGATATGCCACTATCTCATGACCAACAGCAAAAATATACAGGCGGCGTGGATAAATGAGAATTTCGAGTGCGGTATAGCCGGGACCGGCATTAGTTTCGACCAGTTAGAAATGATCGTAAGCTCGATTTACGACAAGGAAGGACAAGCGCATACTGCTTACGAGTCCGAGCGCGGCGGCAGGCTGACGATGGACGTCCCGTCCGACGTGCCGGAGGGTGAGGTGGTGTATACAAGCCTTCAGCAGGCGCTCGACGCCTACGATGTGAACGTTCCGCTCGCTCCTACGTGGATACCGAAGGAGTACAGTTTCAACGGCGTTTCGGCAGCCAAGATTCTTGAAGAGATCCACTTTTTCGCAAACTATGTTTCTTCCGACGGCGAGGAAATCACCGCAAGCATCCATATTCGGACAAATCCGGATTTCAGCTATGTGGAAAAGGACGCCGGAGATGTAGAGATATATGAGACAGGCGGCATAGATCACTACATCATGACGAACCTCCGGTACACTCAGGCAAGCTGGCTCAACGAAAACTGCGAATGTATCCTTGCCGGCAGCAGCCTCAGCGTAAAGCAGTTGAAGCAAATTATTGATTCTATTTACGGGAGGAATTAAAAATGAAGAAAGGACTTATGAAATCGAAGTATCTGCGCAGAGTTCTTGCGTTCGTCTGCGTAATCGGCATTGTCGTCTCCGTGTGCATTTCGGCGGAAGCGGCGACGGCGGTGAAGAAGCAGCTTAACGCGACCTACAATGGTATCACAATTACGCTTGACGGCGCCACCGTCGAGCCGAAGGACGCCGGCGGAAATACCGTCGAACCGTTCATCGTCGACGGGACCACCTACCTGCCCGTGAGAGCACTGGCGAGCGCGCTGGGTCTTGACGTGGACTGGGATCAGCAGACGAACACCGTCGTGCTGAAATCGAAGGACGGAGGCGCGGAGACGTTCGACTTTTCGCTTGCTGGCTACATACAGCTGAAAACAGCCGAGGAAATGACAGACATCCTCGGTTTGAATAAGGACGACGTCAACCTCGCGGGCAGAAACTATATCGTCGCGGGAAAGACGCAGTTCGGAGGATATGAGTTTGAAAAGCAGGTCGCCTTCAGCGTCTATGCAAACAAGGCGCTCGACACGGCGAAGGTGAAAACTGAGGACATGAAGTCCTACATGTCCGGCGTCGGCTACACGCTCACTCTCACGGATGATACGAGCGACGCGGACGTGCTGAAGCTCGTGCAGGCGCTTTATGCCGAGATGGTGAAGAACTGCGGCGGCGTCGACGCGCTGACGGAGTACGACGTGGGCGATACTCACGTTTCCTACGGCAATACGCTCAACGACAAGGTCATGGCGGACGCTCTTACGGGCGGCAAGATCCCCGAGGGCAGCGCGACGTGGCGTGACCCCGGCA
>CANPWY010000013.1 GCA_947585215.1 uncultured Clostridia bacterium | reverse complement strand
ATGATGTTTGCGATCATGCCCTTCTTCACGTTCTTGCCCTTCTTATTGAGGTAGTAGATGACAAAGAGCGGGGAGAGAAGCAGCACTACGAGCAGAAGAGATGTAAGGAATTCCATTTTATTAGCCTCCAAATCATTATTTACGGTCGGATAACCGTGTTGTTCCGTTTTGTGAGTCTTAGAGGGGAGCCGTCAGTCGACGGTGGTGAAGTCGATGGCCGCAGGTACAAACTCGCGCCCGCCGCCGTCGTAGAACCGGCCGAACATCTCGTAGAAGTTGAGACGCAGGACCTGTATAGCGACAAGCAGTCCTTCGAGAGCCATGACAATGAGGTTTCCGAACACCACGACCACCATGTTCGGCGACTCGGCGCCGCCGGCAAGCATGAACACTATGTTCATCATGGCCGCGTGGCTTATCACGTATATGCCTACACGCATAAAGCTGACGGTGTTCGTGACGTAGGAGAGCAGGACCTCGATGAGCTCGAATACGTTCTGGAGCAGGAAGTTTCCTATGCTCTCCGGCTTCCAGTCCGGGTCGCCCGCGCAGAGCTTTCCGAGAGGCTCGCGGAGCACGACGAGTATCAGCGGCACCACGAGCATCAGTGCGAGCGCCCATCCGGGGAGACTTACGTCGAGGTACCCGAACATCGGGAGTATCACGAACAGCACGCCGTAGAAGAATACCACGCCCGCTATGCCGTTCTGACCGAAGACGGCCTTTGCGTAGTCCTTCTGTTTAAAGCCCTCGATGATGTTTATCAGCATCACGAGCGTTATGATGATGACACCGATGTACACCGCAAACTGGAGCGCCGTGTTGGTGTTTGCCGGGGACTCGAGAACGTGGAAGCCGAAGGGCAGGATGTCCTCAAAGCCGAACACGCTTCCGTAGGCGAGACCCATCAGCGAACCCGCTATGCCGGTGTAGACAAGCACGCGGCCTATCCACATCTTCTTGAAGCGCCACATGAGGTATCCGCATATCGCGAGCAGGATGCCCTGTCCCACATCGCCGAACATTATCCCGTAGAGCAGGGTGTATATCACGGTCATGAGCGGGGTGGGGTCGAACTCGCCGTAGCTCGGCCGTCCGTACATCTCGATGAACGGCTCGAACGGCTTGAACACCTTGCGGTTTTTCAGCTTCGTCGGCGGCGTGACCGACTCCATGACGTCCGGCTCGTAGACCTGGCAGTAGGTGGAGGGGAAGTTCAGTACGTCCGCGCGGAAGCGCTCGGCGTCCGCTGCGGGCACCCATCCGTAGAGGAAGAAGCTTCCGTCCGCCGTGACGGCGTACCGGCGCATGTCGTAGACCTCGCTGTGGTGGCGGAGGAGACTGTACCTCGCAAGGAACGCGCCCTGCTCCTCGCGGACAAAGCGCTTCCGCTCCTCCTCGAGCTCGGCGGCGCGGGCGTGCTCGGCGTTCAGCTTCCGCTCGAGCTCTGCCTCGGCCTCCTCGGGATTGCCGTGTACCTGGTCCGAGATGTATATCCTCTCGAACCGGAAGGACGCGAAGAGAACGTCCACCCGCTGTTCGTAGCGCCGCGGGACGAGGTACGCGCCGTAGACGTAGTCGCGCTCGACGGAGGTGGGGAAGAAGTAGAAGTCCCGCCCGTTGTCGAGGAAGTGCGAGAAGTGGTCGTAGACACTGCGGGGCATCCGTCCGAACCGGAAGCGGGCGTATTCGAGGCGGAAGAAGTCGCTCACGTCCCGTATATTGCCCATGCCCTTGATGTATCGGAGCTGGTCGAGGACGGTGCGGTCGTCCGTCGAGTCCTTTTCGAGCGCCTCCTGCTCCGTGCGGAGCTTCCCGACGGTCTCCTCAAAGCGGCGGAAATACTCCTTCGCCTCGTCCGCGTCGTCGCCGAGACCCGAGTAGGGCGCATAGCCGAGGGCTATGCCGTTGGCGTCCGCGAGCGACGCGGCTCTGTGCAGAGTGTCGGTATACGGGTTGTGCATATCCATACGCTTGAGCGTGCTGACGTTCTGCATGACGTCAAGCGCATTCTCCGGCTGAAACTCGCGGCCGAGTATGCATCCGGACACGATCTCGTCAAAGCGCTCGAGCGGGCCGCGTATACGCAGCAGCTTCATCTTTTCGACAGACATGCCTATCTCCTTTCTTCGGGCGCCGCGCCGGGCAGGATAACGCCGGCTTCCTCCGGCGTCATGCCGTAGTGTATGCACTCGATGATTTTTACCAGATTTTGGACCTCGGTCTGCTTCAGGTAGAGATACGCGAGCGGCGTATATACCGAAGGGACCGGCACGGTCATTATCTTCTTGTTGAAGCGGTAGAGGTACATCTCCGCATAGTCGTCTATCGTACGGAGGACGCCGCCGCTGAAGAGAGCCTTGTACGGCGATGCCTTCACGACGGCGAGCGCGGCGTCCGCATCGGGAGCCGCGACGAGCGCGTCAAGGAACCGCTCGCGCTCTCTTCCTCCGACGGGGAGCAGATATCCGCGTATGTCTTGCTCCATGGTGGGGAAGTAGGTCTTTATACGCAGTACTGCGACGATGTTCAGCAGGTCTACCTCCGCGCCGTAGCCCTCCTTGAGCTTCAGCGCGACGTCGCCGGAGTAGCGCTTGTCGATAAGCGTAAAGAGGTCGGTGTAGTACTTCGCGTCCATGACGGACTTCGCAAGCGGATACTCGGGACTTGCGCCCCGGTCGCGGGGGAGGTTTGCAAGCGGGAGGTAGTATTTCGAGTGTTCGAGCTCGCTCCAGAACTGCTCGAAGTCGGTCACGTGCTCGAGCTTCTTGAAGTCGATGGAAGAGTATTTGAGGAAGTCATCCGGCATACGGCAGACGTACTCGTGGTCGAGCGCCGGGTCCCACGCGCGGAGGAAGGACAGGATCTCGTCTATCTCGGCGCGCTCGATGAGCCGTCCGAGCAGGGGATGATCCTCCTTGCTCATGAAGCGGTATATCCTGATGAACTCCTGATTCAGCGCACCGCTGAGAACGTGTTCGAGATCGGCGCGCCCGAGCGCGGCGACGTCCACGCCGCGCAGTACGTCGGTATAGCTCCGAAAGCCGCGCAGGTATTCCGCCGCCTCACGGACGCTGTGCATACCGAGCAGCGCGGAGTAGTCCTCGGGACGGAGCCGCCGTCCGTACATGGAGCGGATCTTTGCCGCCGCTCCGCCGTACTTCATGGTCTGGCGTATCATTTCGCGTCGTCCGGCAGGGCGGTGGCGGTGCGGAACAGATAGTCCGCCCAGCGCTCGCGCTTCTGCTCCGCCTCGCGGTCGAAGTCCTCGATTTTCCTCTTGAGCTCCTGGTCTATGCGCGTTATCTGCATATCGGCGTACTCATTTTCGGTCTCG
The DNA here is from genome assembly GCA_947585215.1 of uncultured Clostridia bacterium. Taxonomy (GTDB): domain Bacteria; phylum Bacillota; class Clostridia; order Oscillospirales; family JAAYOS01; genus CANRIN01. The sequence goes on along the minus strand of CANPWY010000013.1, from coordinate 21,206 downwards.
CGAACCTTGTCGATGCGCCGCTCCGCACGCGCGTAGAACGCCTTGCGCATGGCCTCGCGCTCGAGCTTCAGTTCCTCGTCGAGCCCTTCGAGCTTCTCCCGCGACGCCGACGGCGCCGCCTGCGCCTCCGTATCCGCCTCGACGATGCGGCGTATTATTTCGTCTCTGTCCACTGTGACAGCCTCCCGTTTGTGGCATTGTAAAAAGCCGCGCGGCCTTTTCCTGCCGGGGCTTTTCGACAAGCCGTGCAATCCTTGCAATACACTGTAATTTTAGCACCGGACGCCGGAAAATGCTACTCTAAAAATCACGGTTTTCCGGGGGAAAGCGGCGGCGCTTTTTGTTGATATATGAAACAAATATCTCCGAACAGCAAAAGAGGGCGGCCTCGCCGCCGGTCATATTGACCCGAGGAGATATTTCCGCAACCAAAAGCGGGCGGTAAAACCGCCCGCAATCGCTCTGACGCTTATTTCTTTGCGCCGCCGAGACCGAACTTCTTGTTGAAGCGATCGACGCGTCCGCCGGTATCCACCAGCTTCTGCCTTCCGGTGAAGAAGGGATGGCAGCTGGAGCAGACTTCAACGCGGATGTCCTTCTTGGTGGAGCAGGTCTCGATCACGTTGCCGCATGCGCAGGTGATCGTAGTCTTCTCATAGTTCGGATGTATACCCTGTTTCATCTCTTTCACCTCTTTCATCACGAAGTCACAAATGGTATTATAGCAGGTCGGATGTAAATATGCAAGGGTTTTGAAGAAATTTTTTGCGAAAAACCGCGCGAGAGAATGCATTTTGCGGCGCGGACGCGGGCTCAGAGCGCGGGGACCTCCTCCTCCCGCCCGAGAGAGAAGAACCAGATCACCCGCCGCAGGACGGGCAGTCCGAATATCCTCGAGAGCGCCCGCGCGTAAGCGTCGAGCTGGGGAGCGTAACTTCTCGCCCGCTCCGAGGCTTTGCCGGCGCTTATGCGGTCGCTCTTGAAGTCCACCACCGTGATGCCGCCGTTCTCCTCGAAGAACAGGTCGCACACGCCCTGAAGCAGGACCTTCTCGCCATCGGGAGCCGTGGGGAAGTAGCGCACGGCGTCGTCGAGGACGGAAAACTTGAACTCACGCCGCAGGGTCCCGCTCTCAATCGCGCGCTGTCCGAGCGGACTAGTTACAAACGCGCAGAGGCGGAACGCCTCGTCCCGGGCGGCCTTCGCCTGCTCGGGGGTGATGAACCTATCGTGCTCGAGGCGGTCTATCTCGCGGAGCGCGCCGTCGGTTGTCGTGAGCTCCTCGAGACGCGCGAACTGCATGACCGTGTGCAGAGCGGTGCCGCGCTCGGCGGGGGAAAGGCCGGTGTCGCCGCTTATCAGGCGGGGACGCGCGGGGCGGAAGATATACTTTGCCGCGTGTTCCTCCGGGCCCTCCCCGGCGGCATCCTCTTCGTCTTCCGCATCCTCCGCCGCCGGTGCTTCGTCCTCCTCGTCGTAGCCGCGAAGCCCCTTGAGCTGTGTAGCGGTGAGCTTGGAGGGTATTTCGCGGAGGACTTCACCGGGATAGCGGTACTCGAGGCGGCGAGATATTTCGTCCACCAGCGCCTCGTCCGGCGCTTCGTTCTCACCGTCCGGCTCGGAGGCCCCGCCGGCACTGCCGTTCTTCCCGGGCACATTGACAAAGTGGACGTAGAGGCGTCCCTTGGCGTCCGGGTCGATTTCGCTCGAGCCGGACGCGGCGCGCAGTTCCAAGCCGTCGGGATGTTCCGCCGCAAGCGGGATGAGCCAGTCGGCGGGGCTCTGCGCCGTGACGAACGTGAACTCGCCGAGGAAGCCCGTCGAGAGCATCTTTTTTACTTTGGCCTTCGGATTTGAGTAGGCGCAGGTGAGGATGAGCTTCTCCTTTGCGCGGGTCATCGCGACATAGAGTATGCGCAGCTCCTCCGCAAGCGTTTCGCGGCGCATCCTCTCGGATATGGCGGCGAAAGCGCCGGAGGGGTAGACATATCTCTTCTTGCGGTCGTATATCCGGAGGCCGACGCCGAGGTCGGGGTGGCAGAGCAGATCTCCGCGCGTGTCCGTAAAGTTGAATCGGGTGGTGAGGGCGGAGTAAAAGACGATGGGGAATTCCAGCCCCTTCGACTTGTGTACCGACATTATCCGCACGCCGTTGTCGCCTCCGCCGGAGGCTATCTCGCCGCGCTCTATCGCGCTTTCGAGGTACATCACAAAGCCGTGGAGACCACCGTTTGACGAGGCGGCGTAGGAACGCGCCTTCATGTATGCGCGGTTGAGGCGTTCCCGCCGCGCCGCGCCGCCGGTGAGGGCGGAGTATATCCCGACTATGCCGGTCTCCGCGTAGAGGTAGAGCAGGAAGCGGTCCGGCGAGGTCTTGCCCGACTCGCGGCGGAAGGTCTCGAGCCGCGACAGGAACTCCTGCGCGCGGACATTTCCCTCGCTTGCCGCCTTCTTTACGGATCTGTAGACGGGCATACCCTTTCCGCTCGCCGCGCGGATGAACGCGACCTCGTCCGGCGTGAAGCCGAAGACGGGGGAGAGCATCGCCCCGACGAGCGGGACGTCGAGATACGGGTTGTCCACGGCGGTAAGTATCGAGAGGAGCGCGAGCAGTTCCGCGCTGACGTCGCTTTCGCCCACAGAGCCGCAGGGTATACCGAGGTTTTCAAACGCCTGACGGTACATCCAGCCGCGCCCTCCTGCGGCGCGGAGGAGCACCGCTATGTCCTCGGGGCGCGGCACACGCGTCCCGCCGTGTCCGTCCGGGATGAGCAGGCGGCCGTCAAGCATCTCCTTTGCCCGAGAGGCGACGTAGGCCGCCTCCGCGGACTGCGCGTCGGCGCTCGCGGCCGCTTCCTCGGCCACGCCGACGATACACAGCTCGGTGTCGTATGCGGCGTTCGGTGAGTCGGGGCGCGCGGGAGAGAGACGCTGTTCCTCGTCGTAAAGTATCTCGGAGGAGCCGCCGTCCATCAGCCGGCGGAAGAAGTAGTTCGTCACGTCCAGCACCTCCGCTCGGGAGCGGAAGTTGCGGGTGAGGCTCTGCCGCGCCTCCGGCGCACCGGCGTCTATCGGAGGATACTCTTTGTAGAGCGAAAGGAATATCTCCGGCCGCGCGAGCCGGAAGCGGTAGATCGACTGCTTGACGTCGCCAACCATAAATAGGGTCTGTCCCTCGCCGGCGGTGAGCAGACGGCAGAGGAAGGACTGTATCTCGTTTGTGTCCTGGAACTCGTCAACAAGCACCTCGCGGAAGCGCGCGCCGACGGTGCGCGCCGTCTCGCTCGGCTCGAAGCCGCCGTCCGGAAGGGGTGAGGCGAGGAGCCGCACGGCTTCATGAGAGAAATCGTCAAACTCGGCGGAGCGGCGGAGGCGCTTCACCTCTCCGAACTCCTCGCCGAATATCGCCGCGGCCTTGAACAGTCCGCGCACGGCGGGGGACAGGATCCGAAGCTCCGCCGTGCACTCGTCCGCGCCGGCGAGAAGCTCCGCCGCGCGTTTTTTGATGCCCTTCCACGCATCGCGCATGGACTTTACCTGCTCCTTTTCAAAGCTGCTGCCGCGCACGGCCGAGAGCCGCGCGTCCGGCAGGGCGAGAAAATCAGCCGCCGCGGTGAGGTCATGCCTGCCAAGCGCCGCAAGCGCGGAGCGCGCACAGGAAAGGTCGCTCTTAAGAGCGCCGGCGTAGGCTTCGTTAAGAGCGGCGACCTTTGATGCCGTGTTCAGCGCTCGGCGGAGGATGTCCTCCCCGCCGAGCAGCAAGCGCATCGCAGAATCGCAGAGCTCCGCGCCAAATCCAGTATCGGCAAAGTCCGCCTTATCGTACTCGGAGATCATCTGCTCCGCCCACTGCTCCGGGAACGGATGGGCGCGCATACTGTCGTACAGCGCGGTCACGGCGTCCGAGATCTTGCGGTCGGCGCGGCCGTAGCCGAGGGCTTCGCACATGGCGGCGACGTCGCTGTCGCTGTCCGCGGAGGAGTATATCCGTTCGAGCGCGGACGCGAGCGCGTCCGAACGCATCAGCTCAAGCTCGCCCTCCGACGCTATGCGGAAGCCCGCGAGGTCGGAGAGGTGGGAATTCTCCCGGACGATCGCCTGACAGAGCGAATCTATAGTGGTGATGTTCTGCCTCGAGGCGGTGACCTGCCGCAGAAGGTGACGGTCGCCGGTCTCGGCGGCGCGGGCGCTGAGCTCCGCGCCGAACCTGTCCCGCAGTTCTGCGGCGGCGGCGCGTGTGAAGGTTATGATGAGAAAGTCCTCAAGGTCGAGTCGTTCGCGCTCTATCCTGCCTATAACTCTCGAGACGAGCAGACGGGTCTTGCCTGAGCCCGCCGCCGCGCTCACAAGGAGCCTTTGCCGCTTGAACTCTGCCGCGGCAAGCTGTTCGTCAGTCAGACTGTTCATTCTGCTCCGCCTCCTTTTCTTCTTCGGTTTCTTCGGCGTCCGAATCGGGCTCGGCGTCCAGTGGCTTCAGAGCGTCCCAGAATTTCTCCGCCGAGACCGAGTTGAGGACGTTCTCAAGGTCATGTTCCGTGCTCGGGTCGAAGCGGCAGGCCGTGCGGTAGGGACAGCGGTCGCACGCGCTGTAGCTTCCGCGCACAGTCGGGTGCGCCGCTATGTCGCCGTGCAGGATGCTTTCCGCCGTCTCCTCGAGCGCGGCGTTTACGTATTTCTCAAGCAGGTCGAACTGCTTCTTTGAGAGCCGGTACTGTCCTTCCGTCGGAAGGAAGCGGCGCTCCTTACTGCCTTCGAGCGCGTTCTCCACTGCCGGGTCGCCCAGATAGATGCCGCTCCTGCGCTCCTCGCGTTCGAGGCCGACGCGGATGTCGTCACTGCTCGCGCCGCGTCCGCCGGCGTAGAACGGCTCTGCGGCGGAGGAGTAGAACGCGCCTGCTTCCTCCGCATCTTCTCCGCGCGACTCCGCAAACGAGCGGAGAGCGTGCAGATATATAGGAAGCTGGAGCGAAACGCCGTGATAGATGTCGGTATAGTCGAACTGCTTCTTGCCGCTCTTGTAGTCTATGACGCGGAAGTAGGGGACGCCGGTCTCCGGGTCGCGCCAGACGTCCACGCGGTCGATAACGCCGGTGAGCTGTCCGTGCTCGCCGGCATTCACAGCGGCGAGCGGTGAGTTCTCGGTCCCGAATCCGATCTCGAAGCCCGCGGGGCGGAAGCGGCTCCGCGCGAATTCGTCCATGATGCTGTCTATCACGCGCATAAGCGAACTCTCGATGCGTCGGAAGAGGTGCTTTGTCCGCGCGCCCGAGGCCGCCGCCGTGCCGAGGCGCGTATCGCGATACAGGCGAAGCTCTTCCACCGCTATGGACCGTGCTGTTTGCTTTACGCTGTCGTCTATTTCGCCGTCGAGCAGACCCTCCGCGCTCACGCGGCGGACGGTGTTCTCGAGGACCGCGTGGATAAGCGTACCGCTTTCGAGCGCGTCCAACTCCGCCATGCGCCGCTCGCTTGCCCTGAGCCCGTACTGCATGAAGTATCTGAACGCGCACTCGCGAAAGAGGTCACTGCGCGACGCCGTGAGACCGGCGCGTTCGCCGTAGAGCGCGTGCGCCGCTTCCTCGGAGAGGGAACCGCGGCGTCCCTCCGCCGCCTCGCGCGCAACGTCCAGCTCCCGAGAATATGTGCCGCTCCGCCTGAAGCTCTCCAGCGCCGCGCGCGCCGTAGCGCCTCCAGAGCCGCCGGATGAGCGCACGGCAAGCTCAAGCGCGGGGCGGACTGCGTTCAGCAGCCGCTTCTCATCGGACGGGGGAAGTATTTCCGCATGCAGTGCGCCGCAGAGACGCTTCACGAGCGGACTCGGTACAGCCGCTCCGCCCTCGCCGGAGGGCGCCCATGATATGTGCAGTTCCTCGGAGGGGAGGGTGAGGACGGCAAACGCCGCGTCGAGCGAGCGCCATCCGAGCCGTCTTGCGGGCGGCTCTATCTTTATGCCGAGCGCTTCGAGCGCCTCGCGGTCGCGTTCGTCGAGGAGACTTCCGCTCTCCTGCTCCGGCGGGAAATTCCCGCCGGAAGCTCCGAGAAGCATAAGCACCTTCGGACTGCGGTGGCGCAGACGTCCCGGCTCGCCGACTGCCGTCTCGTCAAGCGACGGGGGTATCGTGCCGACCTGAACTCCCTCGAGAAGCATTTCAAACAGGCGGGAGAACTCGTCAAACTTCATCGGCTCGCTTCCGGCAAGCTCGGAGAACTCGTCTATGAGACCGCACACCTTTGCCCAGAGCTGACTGTATTCGTTTGCGGTGCGCAGGTCGCCAGCCTCGGCGTAGCTCCTCGCGGCACCGGCGATGCGCTTCTCCGTCCCGAGCTCCTCGAGGAGGGAGTAGAACGCCTTCAGATGCTCGTCCGCGCTGTATGTCTCTCCAGGACGTATCTTCTCGCGGAAGCTGACAAACGGCTCCGTAATAGCGAGGCGGGAGCGGTTGAGCCGCGAAAGCGCCGCAGAGTCCGCCGCGCCGGAGGGATCCGAAGAAAAGCCGCGCGGACTGCCGTCCCACTCCTTCAGCCACATCTTGCCGTTTATGCGCCAGATGTATATATAGTTTTCAAGCTCACAGCACTGCTCGAAGCCGACGGGTGAGAGGCCGCTCTTCAGATAGCGAAGCACATACTCGCGGGAAAAGCCGTCGCGCAGTATGTCGAGCACCGCAGAGAGAGCCGAGAGTATCGGGGCGGAGAGCGCACTCGTCTTTCGGTCAAGGAAGAACGGGATGCCCCACGCGCCGAAAACCGCCTCAACGGCGGCTCCGTACTCGTCGTCCTGAGGTATCGCGACGGCGTAGTCGCGGAAGCACCATCCCTTCTCGCGGACGCCGGTGAGTATCTCCGCCGCCGCACGCTCGCACTCGTCCCAAATCGAGCCCTCGGAGGCAAAGGTCACTGCGGAGCCGTCGCCGCGGAACTCCGCCTCGCCGGAGCGCATGAATTCGCTTTCCAAAAAGCGGAGTGCGTCCGGGCGGGCGCCGTCGTCCGACGGGATCTCCTCGACCGCCGTTCGCACGCCCTCGCTTTCGGCAAGGCGGCGGAGGCGCGCCTCGGTACGGGCGTAGGTGTAGAGCGGATCCAGCTCGCCGAGGTCGGGGCTTATCCTGCGTCGGTCACAGCCGAGCGCCACAGCCAGCTCGCGGGAATGGCAGAGTATGCGCAGAAGCTCGAGTTCCTCCGCGTTGAACTCCGTGTATCCGTAAAACAGAAAGCGTTTGTCCTCAGCCCAGCCGGTGAGCTCAAGAAGGCCGCGGAGAGCCTCGGTCTCGGACCTGCGCGAGTCACAGCGGACAAGCTCCGCCTCGTAAGCTCCGCCTATATGGGCGAGGTCGTAAAGACGGTCGCCGAGGTGCCTCTCGGCTTTCGCGGAGGCTGAGAGGAGAGTATCGAACGGAACGCGGAAGGTGCGGAACTCGTCGATTACCTGCATGACCTCCGCAAGAAAGCGCGGCTTGCGCACTTCTCCGCCGTAGACACGCATATTTGCCGAGACGCGCTGCGCTGCGGTGTAGGTGAGGAGGAGCCGCCCCGCATCGTCCGCAAAGCGCTCCGCACTGCCGCCGCACTCCGTCGCGGCGCGCGACCGGAGCCGGTTGAGTGACAGCACTTCGCAGTACCGGGAAGCGCCGTCCCCGAGAAGACTGCACAGCCGCCGTTCGCACTCGTGGGAGTAGTGGCGGGGAACTACGATGAAAAGGCGTTCGTCCTCGCGCACCGAGGCTTTGACCGCCGCACCGAACAGGTCGGCGGAAGGAGGCGCAAAGAACAGCTTCAGCATTGAAAATCCTCCTTTTGAGGAATAAAAACGCCCCGAACTGCGGGGGCGTAAGTTATGTAATTATTATAGCATATCGCTACGCGATATGCTATAATGCGCCATGTTTTGCGATTCCGCCCGGAGGGCGGGAGCAAAACGGATTGAATCAAATGTATTATATCATAGGACACAGCCGCTTTCAAGCCGAGCGGAAAATATCCTAGCACTGTCGACATCGGCTCCTTGCGCGCCATCCAACAAAGCCTCGCAGAAAATACTTCTTGCGGAGCGTGCGTAGATTTTCCGCCGAAGGCGGAAACCGCGCCGGTTCGCGCGGTTGATGTTGCCGCAGGCAACATCGCGCAGGCGGAATTCATTTCCGCCGAGCATTTTAATCGGAAGGGCTCCCACGCGGTCAGCGACCGCGTGGGAATGCGTCGATTTTTCGCCGAAGGCGGAAAACTCGGCGCGTAGCGTAGCGCAAGCTGTCGGTAGGGCTTCGCCCTATCCGACAGCTTCACTTGAAATTGCGCCTGCGCAATTTCAAGTGAAAGTCTCGTAAAGTTTCGCCGCCTACAGCGGCGAAATAAATTTCGATCGGTAAATTTCGGCGGCGTGTACGGCGAAATTTACACCTCTCGCCGTTCGCGCTTCGCGCGGGCAAAGCCCGCGAGGAGCGAAGAACGGCGCCGCCGCCGGCAGAGCTCTGCTCTGTCCGGTGGTTCGTGAGAAACAGTTCGCGGGCTTTGCCCGCGAACTGTTTCTCACGACATTAAAAAATACCCTGCGGCAAAGCCGCAGGGTATTTGAGGGTTTGAAGATCTTGTTGGTTTTGTTGTTTGCCTCACACTCAGACAGGGGTGTCTGCGACGAGCTCCGAACGGTAGTCCTCGGAGATCTTGACGTCGGTATCCCTGTTGCGGTTGATGAAGCGCTGGAGAGCGATGCCGCCGGCGCAGAAGATCGGGCCGGTGAGGATGAAGCCGAGCTCGCCGAGGCCGAGGTAGGCGAAGGCGGAGCCGCAGACGCCGGCAAAGACGCTGGTGCCGATTATCTGCATGATCTTCGGCTTGAACATCGTGAGAACGCCGCACGCAACGCCGAAGACAGCCGCGATTATCAGCGAAGGAGTCCACGCGCTGGAGTAGCTCTCAACTGTGAGCTGATCGATGCCGGCAAACGTCCCATGAGCGGCGAGCTGTTCGCCGTACTCGGTGAGCTGGGCGAGGTTGCTGGCGGGCATGTGGATCTTAACGGTCATCTTGTCTTCGCTGATGGTGGCCTTGACGTCATCCTTGTCCATGTTGGCGACCTCGGCGAAGGCAACCTTGATGTCGTTATTGCGGCCGGGAGCCTGGACATCCTGATAGGAGCCGGAGGACAGGGATTGGAAGCTGTAAGTAACGTCGGTGCCGGTGATGGCGTTGATGATAACAACGCAGGCAACTGCCACGGCAAGGAACACGCTTACGCCGCCGAGGAAGAAGCGCTTGACGGGCAGGACCTTGATGGAGACGAGCAGCGAGATAAGGCCGATACAGGAACCGAGGTAAAGAGTACCGATGCCTTCATCCCACGCCGCCATGCTGACAAAGTATCCGATACCGAAGCCAAGCAGCAGCGAAACGACGACGACACAGGGCTTATCGAAGCGATAGCCTATGACGCCGACGGCCAGACAGAGTATAGCGACAACGGTAAAAACCGCAGGGCTAAAACTGCTGAACATATAGAGAATTTCTACCATACCTAATAACCCTCACTTTAAAATAATTTTGGACACGCCGTCCGGGCGAGAGTAAAGAACCGTCCCGCACGGTTCGTCTGTTCGGAGGTGAAGGCTCCGAGCGTCGGAAAGACGCGCCTTAATATTTGTTTATATTTTAGCAGAAACCGCGAAAATTATCAAGTAGAAATGTGCAAAAAAAACGAAAAATTCTGAAGGAGCCTTTTACGTGACCGAAAAACGGAATTTTGACGCAATTAAGGGTCAATCGTGAAATAAATGTGCAAGCTTCTGAATCAGCTCCAGAATTCGGAAGCGTATTTGTATATCTTGACCGCTCCCGCGGACGAGCTCGAGGTCGGCTTCGGTGAGTCCGGCGGAGGCGGCTTCCTCCTCAAACTCCTCGCTCGAGGCAAAGCAGAGCGGGGGAAAGAGCACACACCACCAGTTCCGTCCTTCCGCCGCGCCTATCTCCACGCGGAGAGACAGGTACTCGCCGGCGGGAAGCGAAAAGGTATCGTATTCGCGCGTGCCGTATTCCTCGCGGCCGAGCTTCACCGTAACGGGGTACGCCTCGCCCGCCTCCCGCACGGCGCGCTCCGCCGCGAGGCGGAGAGTGCTGAGCGAATCCGGGAGGTCTGCCTCGGTGAGACCGGAGGCCGCTTCGAGCACGGCGTCCCGGACGCGGAGCTTCAGCGCCTGATCCTCCTCCGAGGAGGAGTTCGCTATGACGTGCAGGCGGACGAGCTTTGAAGCGAGGACGTGCTGCTCGGCGGAGGCCGTCACGAGCGACAGCGAACAGGCAATAAGTATTGCCGCTGTTGAGCGGAGCAGGAAGTTCTTCATTATATGCACCTCCGAAAACAAAGTCTGCCATGAATATTGACGTGTTTTCGGGGAAACATACATTGTTTCGGAAAAATCAGAGGTCGAGGACGAATATCTCCCTGTCCTTGCCGACAAGGGCATCCGCCGCGGACTGCGCGGCTTCGCGCGTGTCGAAGAGCGCCGCCACCGAGGAACCGCTGCCGCTCATGCACGCTCCGAGCGCGCCGAGGCGGAGCAGGGAGGTCTTTATCTCGGCTATCTCGCCCGCGAGCGAGGAGGCGGCGGGCTCCATGGAGTTGTACATTCTTTTTGCGAGCCCGTCGAGGTCGCCCGCCTCGAGCGCCGCGAGAAAGCCGCGGGTGTCGGGACGCTCGCGGCGGCGAGGCCAGCGGTCGATGCGCCGGAACATCTCCCGCGTGGAGAGGCTCGCCTGCGGCTTTGCGACGACTGCGGTGCAGTGCGGGAGGCGCTTCAGCGGGGTCATTTTCTCGCCGATGCCCTCGCAGAGGGCGCACCCGCCCGCGATGCAGAACGGCACGTCCGCGCCGAGCTCCGCGCCGAGGCTCATAAGCTCTTCCGTGCCGAGCGGGTTCCGGTGGCGCTCGTTGAGGAAGCGGAGGACTGCGGCGGCGTCCGAACTGCCGCCTCCGAGACCCGCGCCGACGGGGATGCGCTTCTTAATTTGGATGGAGAGCCCTTCACTTATGCCGGTGCGTTCGTAGAAAGCGTTCGCGGCGCGGAGCGCGAGGTTTGTGCCGCTCTTGATGTACGGCAGGTTTGTCGTACAGCGGACGCCCTCGCCCTCAAACGAGAGAGTGACGGTGTCCGCAAGCGGTATCTCGTGCATGACGGTGGAGAGCTCGTGGTAGCCGTCGGGACGCAGTCCGACGACGTCGAGCGTGAGATTTATCTTGGCGTTTGCTTCGAGACTAATCATGCGGCCTGCCCCGTTTCAGCTCGATTGCCCGCGCGGGGCACATCTCGTGACAGCAGTAGCATCGAATGCAATCGTCGTAACGCACATTCGCGCGGCCGTCCGCGACGGAGATCGCGCCGCGCGGGCAGATCTCGGCACAGCGCCCGCACCCGACGCAGTTCTGCTGTATGACGGGGTAGGGGCTACGACGGTCGCGTATCGCCTCGCGCAGTCCGCGCGGGAGGACAAAGGACGCGAAGAAGCCCATACTGCCGCGCGACCGGTGCGAGCCGGTCGCAGGCTTGAACTCGGTGCGGTAGGCGTCGGGCGCTTCGCCGATGTACTCGAGCTCCCGCTCGTCCGCGGGCGCGAGCCCGCGCGCCGCCGCCTCTCCGAGCACCGGGACGAGGCTCGCGGGGAGCATCGCCACGCCGCACATCGCGAGGTCGAGCGCGTAGGGGTTCGTGGCACCGCCTATCACGCCCGCGAATTTCGGCGTTCCGCCGGAGGGACCCGGTCCCTCCATGCCGATGACGCCGTCTACAAGCGAAAATCCCGGCTTTACGAGTTCGCAGAGATCGACAAGCACGCGGTTGAATACCCGCTTATCAGAGTAGGCGGCGTGCATGGCCGCCTTGTCAAGGCCGGGTATACAGCCGTAGAGGTTTTTCACAGCGCCGGTGTAGTAGGCAAGCCCGTGGGTCTTGAGCTTTGCCGCCGAGACGACAAGGTCCGCGTCGAGGACTGCATCAAGCAGCTCGAAGGAGCGGCAGTATTCGCCGCCGCACTCGACCTTGCGGTGGGAGGTGTCAAAGTTCAGCTTCGCGCCGGACTTCCGCGCCGCCCCCTCCATGCCGGTCGTGCGGTAACAGCGGCGGAGCAGAGTTTCGTTGAACGGCCCGCCGGGGCTGTCCGCCACGGTCACCTCCGCGCCTGCCGCGATAAATTCGCGGCAGAGCGCCTCGATAACGAGCGGGTGAGTGGTGACGGCCTCCTCCGGCTTGTGCGCGGAGAGAAGGTTCGCCTTGATGAGCACCTTCTTTCCCGCGACGCCGAAGGCTTCCGCTCCGCCAAAGCCCTCGAGCACGCGGTGGACGGCGGGGAAGACCTGCTCCTCGGTATACTCGCCGCATCCGGCGAGGAAAACGCGTTTATCCATCGTCATCGGCCTTTCTCAAGAGTGTCAAGGAAGCGGCCTATCCTGTCTAGCGCCTCGTCTATATTCTTTATGCTCGCGGCGTAACAGCAGCGTATAAAGCCCTCACCGCTGCTCCCGAAGGCGTTCCCCGGGACGACCGCGACGTGCTCCGCCATGAGCAGTTTCTCGGCAAATTCCTCGCTCGAAAGGCCGGTGGAGCGTATGCAGGGGAAGACGTAGAACGCGCCCTCCGCCTCGAAGCAGTCGAGCCCGAGGTCGCGGAACCGCTTGAGTATGTAGCGGCGGCGGTAGCCGTAGTCCTCGCGCATGGCCTCGATGTCCTCGTCGCCCGCGCGCATGGCCTCTATCGCGGCGTACTGGCTCGTCGTCGGGGCGCACATGATAGCGTACTGGTGGATCTTCGTCATCACTTTTATGAGTGGCGCGGGACCTACGGCGTACCCGAGCCGCCACCCGGTCATCGAGTACGCCTTCGAGAAGCCGCCGATGACGACGGTGCGCTCGCGCATACCCTCGAGCGAGGCTATCGAGACGTGCCGCTTGCCGTAGGTGAGCTCGGCGTAGATCTCGTCGGAGATGACGAAGATGCCGGTGCCGCGCAGGACCTCGGCTATCGCCTCGAGGTCGCCGCGCTCCATTATAGCGCCGGTCGGATTGTTCGGGAAGGGGAGGACGAGCGCCTTGGTGCGCGGCGTTATCGCCGCGCGGAGCTCCTCCGCCGTCAGCTTGAAACGGTTCTCCGCCTTTGTCGCGACGGTGACGGGAACGCCGCCCGCGAGACGGGCAATAGGCGAGTAGCAGACAAAGCTCGGCTCGGGGACTATCACCTCGTCGCCGGGGTTTATGAGGGCGCGGAGCGCGAGGTCAATAGCCTCGCTTCCGCCGACGGTGACTATCGTCTCGCTCTTCCAGTCGTAACCGTCGAGTGAGAAGCGCCGCGCGAGGTAGCGGCAGATCTCGCGGCGCAGCTCGGTGAGGCCGGCGTTGCCGGTGTACTTAGTAAATCCCTTTGTCAGCGAGTAGATGCCGGCCTCGCGGATGTGCCACGGGGTCTGATAGTCCGGCTCGCCGACACCAAGGGAGATGGCGTCCGGCATGGTCTCGAGATAGTCAAAGAATTTGCGTATGCCGGAGGGAGGGATGTCCGCCGCCGTCCGGCTGAGAAGCTTTTCGTAGTCCATACTCTCTCCTTACAGCAGGTAGCCGCGCTCCTGCTCCTCCGGCTCGGTCTCGAAGAAGACGCCGCTCTCCTTATATTTTTTCAGTATGAAGTGCGTGGCGGTGCTCGCGACGCCCTCGACCGGCGCGAGCTTCGTCGCGACGAACAGCGCGACCTCGCGCATGGTGCGTCCCACAATGAACACGGCGAGGTCAAAGCCGCCGCTCATGAGGTAGAGGCTTTCTACCTCCTCGAACTGATATATCCGCTCCGCGACCTTCTCGAAGCCCTCGCCGCGCTGTGGGGTGACGCGCACCTCGATGATTGCGGTGACGACCTCCTTGTCGGTCTTTTCCCAGTCTATGACGGTCTTGTAGCCGAGTATGACGTGGTCGTTTTCGAGACGCTTTATCTCACTCGCGACCGACTCCTCGTCGGTGCCGAGCATGGCGGCGAGCTGTGAATTTGTGAGGCGCGCGTCGCGCTCGAGCAGCTTGAGAATGTTTTCCATAGCGGTATCTCTCCTTTTCCGGGTTTCGGACGATGGTTTTTCTTATTTTAACACGGATGCGCTCCGATGTCTATACGGCGAAGGCGCCGTCGAGGACGCTTCGGACGAGCGCGGGGTCGAGCGCGGAGAAGGGGACTATCTCTGCGGGCTCCGAGGGTATGGGCGTGAGCAGCTTTTCGTACCACGCGACGTCGTGCCACTCCCCGAACTTGTATCCCATCGAGGGATAGAGCGCCGCGCGGCGGAAGCCGAAGCGCTCGTGCAGTGCGACGCTCGGGTCGTTCGGTATGGTTATCACTCCGAAGACGCGTATGAAGCCCTGGAGCCGCAAAAGCTCCATAAGCGCGCGGTAGAGCGCGCTTCCGATGCCGCGCCGCTCACGGCCGCGCTTCAGATACACCGAGAGCTCCGCGTTCCAGCGGTACGCCGCCCGCTCGTGCTGGAAGTGCGCGTAGGCGTAGCCGACGGTCTCTCCATCCTCCTCCGCTATGAGGTAGGGGAAGAAGCGTAGTATCCCGCGCATCCTCTCGAGAAATTCATCATGGGACGGGACCTCGGTCTCGAAGGTGGCGGGCGTGTCGGTTATGTACGGAGCGTAGATGTCGAGAATGTCGCGGCAGTCGCGCTCATTTGCGGGGCGAAGTAAAATCATAGGGGTCTCTCCGGGTAAAGTTTTAGGCTCTCGGAACACGGTTCCGACAGGTTAAGGATACATCAAACAAAAGGAGTTTGCAAGGAGTATCCGGCGCCCGCAAAAATTTTTTGCGAAAAGCCCTTGATTTTTGTCCTGCCCTTTGGTATAATTCCTATCGTTGATGTCGAGGCGTGGCTCAGTTTGGTAGAGCGCTGCGTTCGGGACGCAGAGGCCGCAGGTTCGAATCCTGTCGCCTCGACCAAAATAAAAGCCGCGACGGAGTCGCGGCTTTTATTTTGGGTTCCCCAAACGTTTCCGTAGGAAACGTTTGGGGCCCCTTCCAATTAAAATGCTCGGGGCGAATGAATCGCCCCTGCGCGATGTTGCCTGCGGCAACATCAACCGCGCGAACAGGCGCGGACGGCTTGCAGCCGCTTTGTAATATGTGCTGTGCTTTCAGAAGGATCGGACAGTTCGGTAGATCTGTATTTTATTTAATGAAAAGAGCCTGATACATGGAGATAAGAAAACTGGCAGAATCCGATTATGAACAGGTCCTTGAACAATATGCGGCTGTGGATGAGCTTCATGCGCAGGCGCGGCCGGACTTTTTTGTACATCGGGAAAAGGATGAATCCTATCCCTGGGAGGCTTTTCTTGAGAATTTGGCCAGCCCCGCCGTGCTGCAGCTGGGTGCCTTTGATGATGATCGGCTCGTAGGCATTGTCAGGGCAACGCTTTGGGAAGAAAGCGGTATGGTCAAGGGCCTGAGGACCGTTTGTCTGGATGACATCTATGTTTTGCCCGCTTATCGCCGCAGAGGGATCGCGGCAAAGCTCTTCGGCGAGGTGGAGACATGGGCAAAGAAGCAGGGGGCCGTGCGTCTGGAGCTGCACACATGGGATTTCAACAAGGAAGCTGTCGCCATGTACCGGACCATGGGAATGACGCCCCAACGCTATGTATTTGAGAAAAAGCTGTGATTCGGGCATATAGCCTAAAATCATATATCGTCATACAATGCGGAAATCGCGCTTAGAGGATAGATAAATTTAGGAGGACAGAATATGTTTAAAGACAAGTTTGCGGTTTTATCCGTTATTTCGCTTTTGCTTTACGCGGTCGTAAGATTTTGTGAAGAAGCCGTTGAAACGGCCTGCCGTGTACGGCTTATAGCGGCGCAAACCGATTACGCGGGCGGTGATTGGCAGGTAAGCGGCGAACCGGTGCAGAAATTGTTGTTGATTGTGGCCGCCGTGTGTCTTGTCATAGCGATAATCAATACCGTCACAGACTCCGTACAGCGTCGCAAAAATCAGAAGTAAATTCAACAAAGCTCGTTCAATTTACAAGTTTATATCGTCTAATGGGAGCAACGGCGTTCTCGGTTCGAGAGCGCCGTTTGTTTAGTATTACGGTTCATTTATCATATCGAGGGGTGATTCGATGCACGGAAGGCCGCTTATCGGCGTCGTACCGCTGTACGACAGGGAGAAGGACTCATACTGGATGCTTCCGGGATACTTTGACGGCATAGAGGAGGCGGGAGGGATACCGCTGATGCTTCCCATGACCGCCGACGGGGACGCGTTCGAGCGGCTCGTGCTCTCGGTGGACGGCGTGCTCCTCACGGGCGGGCAGGATGTGTCGCCCGAGCTGTACGGCGAGTCCGCAAAGGAGACCTGCGGCGAGGTCTGCCCCGCACGCGACGCGATGGAGCCGCGCCTGGCGGAGACGGCGCTCCGGCTCGGCCGTCCGATACTCGGGATATGCCGCGGGATACAGCTCCTCAACGTCTGCCTCGGCGGAACGCTCTATCAGGATCTCCCGACCGAGCTTGAGGGAGGAGTGTCGCACCACATGGAGCCGCCGTACGACCGCGCGGAGCACACGGTAAAAATCGCGGAGGGGTCGCCGCTCGCAGAAGTCCTCGGAGAGACGGAGATAGGCGTGAACAGCTGCCACCATCAGGGCGTGAAGCGCCTCGCGCCCGCGCTTGAGGCGATGGCGCGGGCGGAGGACGGCCTTGTCGAGGCTGTGTACATGCCCTCGGAGAAGTTCGTGTGGGCGGTGCAGTGGCACCCGGAGTTCTCGCATAAAAACGACGCGCACAGCAGGATGATCTTCCGCGCTTTTGTCGAGGCGGCCGTCTGCACGGCGGACAGGTGACAGGATGCGCGAATTTGTGAGCTGTGAGCCGGTGGAGAAGGGCTGGTCGGGGGACAGGAAGTACCGCGTGACCGACGCGGAGGGACGTGTGTTCCTGCTTCGCGTCATGCCGCCCGAGAAGGCGGCGAGCCGTCCGGAGCTCACCCGGTTCGAAAGGGCGGCGGCGGCGCTCGGCATTCCGATAAGCGAGCCGGTCGAGCGGGAGGAACGTCCGGACGGCGTGTATATCCTCTACCGCTGGGTGAACGGAACGGACGCGGAGGAGGCCGTTCCGGAGCTTCCGGAAGCGGAGCAGTATGCGCTCGGCCTCGACGCGGGGCGGTATGCCCGCCTGATACACTCCATCCCCGCGCCGGAGGGCACGGAGGACTGGGAGACGCGCTTTAACCGCAAGATGGACCGAAAGATTGAAGCCTACAACGCCTGCCCCGTCAAGGTCGAGGGCGGGGAGAACTTCCTGCGGTACATTGAGAGGAACCGCGGTCTGCTTGCGGGACGTCCGCAGACCTTCCAGCACGGAGACTACCACATCGGAAATATGATGCTCGAGGACGGCACGCTCGTCGTCATCGACTTTGACAAGTACGACTTCGGCGACCCGTGGGAGGAGTTCAACCGCATCGTCTGGAGCGCGCAGGCCGTGCCCGCGTTTGCGCGCGGGACGCTTGACGGATACTTCCCGGAGGGCGTGCCGGAGGACTTCTGGCGGCTCCTCGCGCTCTACATCTCGTCGAACACTCTGAGCACGATACCGTGGGCCGTGGCGTACAGCGAGGAGGAGAAGAAAACAGCGCTCCGTCAGGCGGCGGACGTCCTCGACTGGTACGACAACATGGAGCGAATAGTACCGAGATGGTACAGCGATAAGTACACGGTACAGGCCGTGGACGGCGTGCGCTTCAGGATGAAGGAACGCTTCGACTTTTCGTTTCTAGGGAAGTACGGCAGGGTTTTTCGCGTATTTGACGATCAGGACTCGGGAAACATCTGCTTCGGCGTCGAGCGGGACGGGGAGCGGTACTTTGTCAAGTTTGCGGGCGCGGCGACATATCGGTACGACGGCACGGCGGCGGACGCGATAGAGCGCCTGAAGCGGGCTGTCCCGCTGTATGAGGCGCTGAGGCAGGACAGCCTCACCGAGCTCGTCTCGGCGGAGGATATAGGCGGTGGATACGCCGCCGTATTCCGCTGGGCGGAGGGCGAGGGGATAGGGCTTATGTACCCGTCCCCGCACAGGAGGTTCAATGAACTGTCTGTGTCCGAGCAGACGAGAGAGCGCTTGAATTTCTGCGGAAGACGGCGGAGCGGGGATACCTCGCCGTGGACTTCTACGACGGGAGCCTCATATACGACTTTGACAGGCGCCGCCTCACCGTCTGCGACATAGACTTCTTCCGGCCGATTCCCGCGCAAAACGACATCGGCCGGATGTGGGGAAGCTCCCGCTTTATGAGTCCGGAGGAGTACACGCTCGGCGCGGGGCTCGACGAGGTGACGAATGTCTACACGGCGGGGGCGACGGCGTTTGCGTTTCTCGCGGACGGCGACCGTTCGCCGGAGGCGTGGCCGCTCGGGCGGGAGACATACGTTGTCGCGGCGCGCGCCGTAAGCGAAGCTTGCGGGGAGCGGCAGCAGTCCCTCGCGGAGCTCACAAAGGAATGGAACGCGGCCAAACTGCGTGAAAAAGGAGGAAAAGGCAAGTGAGAGCACCGTTTCAGGTTCTGATAATACCGTACAGAAAAACGGCGAACGGACTGCGCTTCTGCGTATTCCACCGCTCGGACAGAGACATATGGCAGTTTGTGAGCGGCGGCGGGGAGGACGACGAGACGCCGCCGGAGGCGGCGCGCCGCGAGCTTTTTGAGGAGACCGGCATCCGCACGGAGACGCTTCTGCCGCTGAAGTCGCTTGCGTACATACGCACGAACGTATACTCCGCCGTCGCCCGCGCAAGCTGGCCGGACGACCTGTACGTCCTGCCGGAGCACAGCTTCGCCTTCGAGTGCGGCGAGGAGCCGGTAATATCCGACGAGCACACCGGTTTCGCGTGGCTGACGTATGACGAGGCGCGGCGACGCCTCGAGTACGACTCGAACCGCACCGCAATGTACGAGACGATGTGCATCGTCGAGCACCGGAACGCGCGGGAGGACTGATGTGAGTCCGCACAAAACGTCGTAAAGAGAAATACTTTACGCTACGGAAAATATGTAAAGCAAAAGAATTGACAGCAGGCGGATATCCGCCTGCTGTCTGCGTTTCGTTATCTTTTCGCTTTAGCACCGGAAGAAAAATCGCTGCGCGCGGCGAGTTCGATCTCCCGCTTTGTCCTGAGGCGTACCGACTTCTCCGGGAAGCGGCGGAGCATCGCTTCGTACTCCGCGCGGCCGCCGTGCTCGAAGTCCCGCGTCCATTTGAACATCATCCGAAGCATTTCGAGCGAGGGCTTGTATCCAGCTTTCTCCAAGCCGAGGCGCTGTCGCACCCAGCGCGTGACTATCCTTCGGAGGCGGGTGCGCTTTGGCGTGTCGAGAAAGATAATCCTGTCCGCGCGCTCGAAGAATACACTCTGCGTGTCTCGCAGAACTCCCTCGAAGACCCATCCGTCCCAGGAGGAGAAGCGTTCGGAGCGCTCGCGCTGCTCCGTATCCGAGCGCTTGAAGCGCTCCTCTGTGGGGAAGCCGTAGGTTATCTCGTCGCCGCCGACAACGGGGAGGCGCAGATGCTCGCCGAGCTCGCGCGCGAGCGTGCTCTTGCCGCTCGCGACTATGCCGTATATAGCTATCCTCATTCCGTCCTCCTCCGCAGGTGATGAATGAAGTATAACATCAAAAGAAAGCTCCTTCAAGCCTTGACTTGACGCCATGGGTGATTTACAATTATTTCATCTATAGATCAAAAAATGAAGGAGGTATTGTTTATGACTTACGACGAGATACAGCGAAAGGCGGAGGAACTTGTAGACGCCATGACCGTTGAGGAGGCGGCAAGCCAGCTCCTGCACTCCTCGCCCGCGATAGAGCGGCTCGGCATACCCGAGTACAACTGGTGGAGCGAAGCTCTGCACGGTGCGGCGCGCGCCGGTACGGCGACGGTGTTCCCCGAGCCTATCGGCATGGCCGCCATGTTTGACGACGGGTGGGTGGAGCGCGTCTTCGACGTGGTGAGCACCGAGGCGCGCGCGAAGTACAACGCTGCCACTAAGCACGGCGACCGCGACATCTACAAGGGGCTCACGCATTGGACGCCGAACATCAACATCTTCCGCGACCCGCGCTGGGGACGCGGTCAGGAGACCTACGGCGAGGACCCGTTCCTCACCGAGCGGATGGGCGTCGCCGTGGTGAAGGGTCTCCAGGGCAATGGAAAGTATCTCAAGATAGCCGCTTGCGCGAAGCACTTCGCCGCGCACTCCGGCCCGGAGGCCGAGCGGCACAGGATGGACGTCCACGCGAGCGAAAAGGACCTCGAGGAGACCTACCTACCCGCGTTCGAGGCGGCGGTGAAGGAGGGTCACGTCGAGGCGATAATGGGCGCATACACCCGTCTCAACGGCGAGCCGTGCTGTGCCTCGCACCTCCTGCCGGAGAAGGTTCGCGGCGAGTGGGGCTTTGATGGGCATATCGTGAGCGACTGCTGGGCCGTCCGCGACTTCCACGAGAACCACAAGTGCACTCCGGACGGCGCACACTCCGCGTCGCTCGCGGTGCGGATGGGGTGCGACATCAACTGCGGATGCACCTACCGCCGCCTGCTTGAGGGACTCGAACAGGGCCTTGTCACCGAGCAGGAGATACGCACGAGCGCGAAGCGCGCCATGCGCACCCGCATCCGCCTCGGCATGTTCAGCGACGACTGCGAGTATGACGCGATACAGTACTCCGCCGTCGACACCCCCGAGAACCGCGAATTTGCGCGCCGCACGGCGGAGCGCTCCGCCGTCCTTCTGCATAACGACGGCGTGCTGCCCATAGACCTCTCGAATATAAAGACTATCGGCGTTATAGGCCCTAACGCGTACTCTGCGGACGCGCTTTTCGGCAACTACAACGGCGATTCAAGCGAATATGTTACCTATCTTGACGGCATACGCCGCGCGGCGGAGGCGAAGGGCGTCCGCGTGATGTACAGCCGAGGCTGTGACCGCTCGCGCGAGGCGGACGAGGCTCTCGCAAAGCCGAACCGCTTTATAAGCGAGGCGCTGAGCGTCGCGGAGGAGGCGGACGTCGTTGTGCTCTGCCTCGGCCTCAATTACGCAATAGAAGGCGAGGAGGGGGACACCTCCAACGGTATGCCGGGCGGCGACCGCGCCGACCTCCTGCTTCCGAAGACGCAGTCGCTCCTC
>CANPWY010000012.1 GCA_947585215.1 uncultured Clostridia bacterium | reverse complement strand
TACGACCCGACCGGCCGCCTGCCGATACAGATGCCGAAGGATATGGCGACAGTCGAGCATCAGTGCGAGGACAAGGCACTCGACATGGAGCCGCACGTCGACGAGGCGGGCAACGCCTACGACTACGGCTTCGGCCTCAGCTACGAGGGCGTCATAGAGCCAAAGGAGTAAGTTCGACGGCAAACGGTATAATTCGACTAAAAAACTACGGATAGTACAACACGTCGGCGCGGCTAATGCCGCGCCGATGCTAAACAGCATTAAAGAGACCGCTGACGCTCGCCGGTGTGCCGGTGTGCGGGCGGTCTCTTTTTTGGTGTTCAGTTCGATAAACGGAAATTTGCAGTTATTCTCTTACCATTCTGAAAAAAGTACCTGTTCCCGCCTCCGTTGTCAATTCATACGGCTCACCGTCAATATGAAACCCTGCGTTTTTATAACACCTTACAGCCCGCATGTTCCAGGTACGCACTTCGAGATACAACGGCTTTTCGGGATACAGCCTCTTTGAAATGCGGTATGCCTCCTCCAATATCCTCCGGCCATAATGTTTCCCACAAAGAACAGGATCGACGCCAACGCCTATGAAGACTTCGGTGTCTTTCTCTGCAATATTCACAAATCCTACAAGCGCATCTCTATCCAGAAAAGCAAAGTAATTTTTCTCGTTCTCCGGATTCATAAAACCGCTTTGCCGCGCTTTCATCACATCATAAGATGGGAGATTGTATATTTTGTACTCCCCGGTATATTCCCAAGCACAAATCTGCCGTTTATCGGCTTCCGTCAGACTTCTGTATTTCAGTTGATCCATAAATCTCTCCCCCGCAAATCCCGGTTCGCCTAACAGTCCCCGCGAAGTCCCGCAAGCTCGCGCGCGAGCGCGAGCACCGTCCGGTTCAGCGTCTCCATTGCCGCCCCGAAGTCGAAGTACTCCTCCGCGTTGTTCTCGCTCGAGAGGTGGTCGGAGACCGACTTGAGCGCGGCAAACTGCACGCCATTCCGCAGACACACCTGCGCTATTGCGCCGCCCTCCATCTCGCAGACGAGCGGGCGGACATGCGGCGCTTTCTCAATACTGCAGCTTTTTCTCGGTCCAGTCCGCAATTATGCGGGAGTAGTACGCGCACTGCTCCCGAGCAAGCTCCGTGGAGAGGTTTATGTAGTTGCCGCACTCCATCGGGCTCTTGCCGGGCATCTCGCCCTCGAATTCCGCTCCCGCGGCGAAGGTCTCGCGCACGAGCGCCACCGCGTCCGCATCCGGGGCAACGCGGCTGTCCACAAGCAGATAAAACCCGGTCTGGCAGCCCATCGGGCCGAAGTAGACTATGCCCTCCTTCGCGCGGCCGTTGCGGAGCAGCGTCGCTATGACGTGCTCGACCGAGTGCATCTCGGCGTTCGTGAGCAGGTCACCGGTGTTAGGCTTCTTGAATCTGAGGTCGAAAGTCGTGACGTCTCCGTCCCGCCGGGAGAGGTACATCCCCGGCACCAGCTTCGTGTGGTCCACCTGAAAGCTCGCTATCTTCTCCATCTTCACAGCCTCCTTACAGCTTTGCAAGCTCGTGCGCGAGCGCGAGCACCGTCCGGTTCAGCGTATCCATCGCCGCGCCGAAGTCGAAGTATTCCTCCGCGTTGTTCTCGCTCGAGAGGTGGTCGGAGACCGACTTGAGCGCGGCAAACCTCACGCCGTTCCGCAGACACACCTGCGCTATCGCTCCGCCCTCCATCTCGCAGACGAGCGGGCGGAAGGTGCAGCGTATCCAGTCGGCGCGACTGCCCTTCTTCAGAAACACTTCGCCGGTCGCGACCCTTCCCGTGACGTACCCGACGCCGAGCGCGTCGAGGCATTTCCCCACGGTCTCCGCGCCGTCCGCGGGAAACTCCACGCGGTTCACCGTGCTCACAAGTCCTATCGGGTCGCCGACGGCGGTGGTGTCCACGTCGTGCTGAATGAATTCATCCGCGAGCACGAGCGTCCCTATCGGCAGCTCCTCAAAGCAGCCCGCGACGCCGACGTTCAGTATCATATCCGGGTGCAGGCGATCGATGACGAGCTGCGCCGACATCGCGGCGTTCACCTTCCCGACGCCGCCGACGTAGGCGTACGCCCCGCACGGCAGGCGGTATATCGCGACTCCCGCCGCGCTCTCCACCGGCTCCGCCCCGGAGGCGCGGATGAGGCTCTCCGCCTCCGCCGGCATCGCGTAAGCTATCGCAACAGTCATGGTTTTTCCTCCGTTTCCGTTCGCTACGCATATAGTATCACGGCGCGGAGGCGCAAGTCAAGCGCGGGGTGGTGGGTGGAAAATCCCGCGGCAGTGTGCTATACTGTTTTCAACACACACGGGAGGCGCAGAATGTACAGGCTTTTCATCATAGAGGACGACCGGGGCATCGCCGAGGGGATAGCGGAGCGCGCCGCGCTCTGGGGCATGGAGACGCGTATAGCGGACGACTTTCGGGACGTCATGCGAGGGTTTGCGGAGTACCTTCCGCATCTCGTGCTCATCGACATCTCGCTTCCGTTCTACGACGGCTACCACTGGTGCCGCGAGATACGCCGCGTGTCGAAGGTGCCGATAATATTCATCTCCTCCGCCTCCGACAACATGAATATCGTCATGGCGGTGAACATGGGCGCGGACGACTTCGTCGCAAAGCCCTTCGACGGCGAGGTGCTGATATCGAAAGTGCAGGCGCTCCTTCGGCGGAGCTACGACTTCTCGGCGGACATGCCGCTTCTCGAGTGCCGGGGAGCTTTTCTCAACACCGGCGACGGCACGCTCGTCTATAACGGTGAAAACGTACCGCTGACAAAGAACGAGTACCGCATACTCCTCTGCCTCATGGAAAACAGGGGGAAGGTAGTGAGCCGCGAACGGCTGATGGAGCGGCTGTGGAAGACCGAGACCTTCATCGACGAGAACACCCTCACCGTCAACGTCGCGCGCCTCCGCAGGAAGCTCGCGGAGGCGGGACTTCTGGACTTCATCGCAACGAAGGTGGGTGTCGGCTACATCGTGGACGGAGAGGGCGTAAAATGAAGCTGTTTTTCGCGTATCTGAAGGAAAAGCGCGCGGCCGCCGCCGCGTTCCTCGTCTGCACGGCGCTGTTCGGCGCGACGTTTGCGCTCTACCGTCTGCCGCTCGGGGCGGTCGTCTACCCCGCTCTGCTCTCGGCGGCGGCGCTCGCGGGCTTCTTCGTCTTCGGCTTTGTCCGCACCATGCGCCGCCACCGGCGGCTCGTCCGCGCGGCGGAGCTGCAGTCCGCGCTTCTTACCGACCTGCCCGAGCCCGCAGGCGTCGAGGGCGCGGACTGCCGCGCGATAATCGAGTCGCTCCGCCGTGAGGCGGAGGCGCTTCGGCGGGACGCCGCCGCGCGCGAGCGGGACGCCGAGGAGTATTACACTCTCTGGGTCCACCAGATAAAGACGCCGATAGCCTCCATGCGCCTCACTCTCCAGAGCGAGGACACCCCCGCGAGCCGCCGGCTCGCGCTCGACCTCAGCCGTGTAGAGCGGTATGTGGATATGGTCCTCGCGTACATCCGTCTCGGCTCTGACTCGCACGACTACGTCTTCCGCGAACAGCGCGTAGACGCGATAGTCCGCGCGGCGGCGGCGCGGCTCTCGACCGAGTTCATAGCGCACCGCCTCTCCTTTGAGCTCGAGCCGACGGAGGAGACCGCCGTCACCGACGGGAAGTGGCTGGGGTTTGTCGTGGAACAGGTGCTCTCTAACTCCCTCAAGTACACCCTTGAGGGCGGGATAAGGGCCTATATGCGCGGCAAGACCCTCTATATTGACGACACCGGCATCGGCATCGCGCCGGAGGATCTTCCGCGCGTGTTCGAGAAGAGCTACACCGGCCTCAACGGGCGCGCGGACGGACACGCGAGCGGCCTTGGGCTCTACCTCTGCCGCAGGATATGCCGCGAGCTCGGCGCGGAGATAAGCATTTCCTCCGAGCCGGGGAAGGGCACGTCGGTGCGGATAGACCTCAGTCAGAGCAGGACGCGTTACGAGTGAATCGCGCGCCTTACAAAAATGTAAGAACCGGGGCGGGAAATGTAAGCCGAAGAAATGGCGGGACGTTTCCCGCCTCTGCTATAATATCCGACGTGAGGCAGGCCTGCGGCGGTTTCCGGCGGCGGCTCCGCCTCAAGTCAGCGATATACGAAAGGAAGGATAACATGAGTATTCTCGAGGCCTCCGGCCTGCAAAAGATATATTTCTCCCGCTTCGGCGCGAGCAGGGTGGAGGCGTTGAAAAGCGTCACCTTCTCGGTGGAGGAGGGCGAGTACGTCGCCATCATGGGCGAAAGCGGCTCGGGCAAGACGACGCTCTTAAACATCCTCGCCGCGCTCGACCGTCCCACCGGCGGCGTCGTCCTGCTCGACGGGCGCGACCTCTCGACTGTGAAGGAGTCGCAGGCGGCGGCGTTCCGCCGCTCGAACCTCGGCTTTGTGTTCCAGGAGTTCAACCTGCTCGACACCTTCTCGATAGAGGACAACATCTATCTCCCGCTCGTCCTCGCGGGAAAGAACCACCGCGATATGCAGGGGCTTCTCATGCCGATAGCGGCGCGGCTCGGGATAGTCGAGATACTGAAGAAGTATCCCTACGAGGTGTCCGGCGGGCAGAAACAGCGCGCCGCCGTCGCGCGGGCTATGATAACCTCGCCCCGGCTGATACTCGCGGACGAGCCGACCGGTGCTCTCGACAGCCGCTCCACCGACGAGCTTCTGCGCCTCTTCACGGAGGTCAACCGCCTCGGTCAGACTATTCTCATGGTCACTCACTCGGTAAAGGCGGCAAGCTCCGCGGGGAGGGTGCTGTTCATTCGGGACGGAGAGGTCTTCCATCAGCTCTATCGCGGCACCGACACTGACGAGCAGTTCTACCAGAAGATATCCGACACCCTCACCCTGCTCGCGACGGGAGGCGGTAAGCAATGAGCCTCGGTTTCTATCCAAAGCTCGCCATGGACGGCATACGCAAGAACCGCCGAATGTACGTTCCCTACCTCCTCACCTGTGCGGGTATGGCGGCGATGTTCTACATCCTCGCGTTCCTCTGCGACAGTCCGGCGATGCAGAGCCTCCCCGGTGCGGTGTCGCTCGGTATCATGCTTCGGCTCGGGACGGGCGTCATCGCGGTATTCGCGTGCATCTTCCTCTTCTACACCAACTCGTTTCTCATGCGGCGGCGGAAGAAGGAGTTCGGGCTTTACAACATCCTCGGCATGAGCAAGCGGAACCTCGCGCGCGTGCTGTTCTGGGAGACGCTCATCTCCGCCGCGCTGTCGCTTGCGGCGGGACTTGCGGTGGGCGTCGCGTTCTCGAAGCTCGCGGAGCTCGTCCTTGTGCGGCTCGCGCTCGGCGACATCGGCTATTCGCTCTCGGTCTCTCCCGCGTCGCTCGTTTTTACCGCCGCCGTCTTCGGCGTCATATTCCTGCTCATCCTTCTCAACTCGCTTAGGCAGGTTCGCTTCTCCGGCGCGCTTGCGCTTCTGCAGAGCGAGCAGGCGGGCGAGCGCCCGCCGAAGGGGAACGCGTTGCTCGGCCTCGCCGGACTTGCCCTGCTCGGCGGTGCGTACTACATCGCCGTCACAATAGATGACCCTCTTTCCGCGCTCACATGGTTCTTTCTCGCGGTGCTGATGGTGATTGTCGCGACCTATGTTATAATGATCTCCGGCTCGGTCGTGTTCTGCCGCTTCCTTCAGTCGCGAAAGAGCTATTACTACAAGCCGAATCACTTCGTCTCGACGGCGTCGATGCGCTTCCGCATGAAGCGGAACGGCGCGGGGCTCGCGTCGATATGCGTCCTCGCGACGATGGTGCTCGTCATGCTCTCGAGCACGACGAGCCTCTACTTCGGCACCGAGAGCGCGCTTCTGGAGCGCTATCCGCGCGGGATAAACGTCACGGTGCGCCCGCGCACGGATATGGGCGCTCTCGGCACGGAAACCGTCGCGGCGGTTCGCGGAAAGATCCTCGATACGGCGGAGAGTTTCGGCGCAAAGCCCGCAAACATTCTCGATTACCGCGCGGCGACGGTGTACGCACAGCTCGACGGCGGGGATATCACGACCTTCTCCGCGGAGAACAGCGTGAGCTTCACCGCCGGATGCGTCGTGGTGTTCACCGACCTTGACGACTACAACGCTATGACGGGCGAGGGTGAGACGCTCGGGCCGGACGAAGTTCTCGCGTATATGTCCCGATGGGGCGGCGTTCCCTCGGAGCTGAGGATAAACGGCGAACGGACGCTGCGCGTCAAGCGGGAGGCGGCGGACTTTGCAAAGGACGGCGACAGCGCCGCGTCGATAATCCCCACGATGACGGTCGTGGTCAGTGACCTCGATGAGTTCATCGAGTCGTTCCCGCTGTTCCGGAACTATGTGGGCGTGTGGAGCTGGCACTATGGCTTCGACACCGGTCTGGATGCCGCCGGCGACCGAGCGCTCTTTTCGGTGCTCGTGAGCGGTCTCCGAGATGACGCGGAGGCCGCCGGCATTTCTACAAACACGACCTGCCGCTCAACAAACCGCGCGGACTTCTACACGCTCTATGGAGGCTTCCTGTTCCTCGGGATAACGCTGAGCGTCGTATTCGTCTTTGCGGCGGTGCTTATCATCTACTACAAGCAGATATCCGAGGGCTATGAGGACGAGAAACGCTTCGGCATAATGCAGAAGGTGGGCATGATGAAGCGCGAGATCCGAAAGAGCATAAACAGCCAGCTTCTCACGGTGTTCTTCCTCCCGCTCGGGCTCGCAGTGTGTCACCTCGCGTTCGCCTTCCCGATGATAAGGAAGCTGCTCATGCTCTTCAATCTCACGAACAGCGGCATCTTCCTCGCGACGACCGGCATAAGCCTCGCGGTGTTCGCCGTGTTCTACACATTGGTGTACAAGATAACGTCGAACGCGTATTACAACATCGTCAGCGGAGCAAAAAGAGAATAAACGCGGGGCAGAACCCGCCACCGTATAGCGGGGAAGCCCCGCGGGCAACCGCGGGGGCGAGCCCGCGTCCTGAAGTGAGGCAGAGCCTCACCGGCAGATGTGGGGCATGTGCCCCACTCCCATCTAGCGGGGAAGCCCCGCGGGCAACCGCGGGGCGAGCCCTCGCGTCCTTGGTAGAGCAGAGCTCTACCGACAGTTTGCGGGGGCGCTGCCCCCGCACCCCCGGCGGGGCTGTGCCGCCCCGCACCCCTGCGATACTTTTTGCTCGCGCAAAAAGTAACCAAAAACGCGCTTAAGGGAGAGGGCTCCGCCCTCTCCCTTAATAATCCCTCTCCCAACACAGACACAACACCATTACTGCCAGAACAGGACATACTCTGTATCAAACAAATCTATCATCCCATCGGGTGAGTTTCTGGGGAAGAATATCCGACTGTCCTACTATATCGACAACATCGAACAGTTCCTGCGTAGTAAAAACAAAAGTCCGGTCCTACGCTCAAACTATAAGCGTAATGCAGAGACGTCCCCGAGAAAACGGAACTTTCGGTTCTAGTGGAAAGTTTGAACGGGGAAGCTGGTACTAAGCTACGGATGGACGCCCCACGTCGCAGAAACCTTCCGGTCAAAGGAAAGAGGGGTTCGAAGGGGAGAAAACCTACGGTTTTCTCCCCTTCGTGTGCTTTTTGGTTACTTTTTGCACAAGCAAAAAGTAACGCAGGGTGCGGGGGCGCAGCCCCCGCAAGGTGCCGGTAGAGCTCCGCTCTACCAGGGACGCGGGGCTCGCCCCGCGGATGCCCGCGGGTCTTCCCCGCTAGAGGGGTGTGGGCTCTGCCCGCTTGCCTGCGGGGTCTGCCTCGCTAGAGGGGTGGGGATGCAATCCCCGCAAAGTTGCGGGCTTCGCCCGCATATCAGAGCAGTGCTTCTACTTTTGCTTTCACCTCGTCGAGCGAGTCGGTCGGCTCAAAACGGGCCGCGATCTCCCCGCTGCGGTCAATAAGGAACTTCGTGAAGTTCCACTTTATCTTGCCGTTCGTCTTGTAGTCCTTGTCCATCTTTTTCGCGACGCCCTTCAGTATCAGCCCCATCGGGCCGGAAAATCCGCCGAACTCGGTGTTCTCAGTCAGATACTTGTAGAGCGGTATCGCGTTTTCCCCGTTTACGTCGATCTTTGCAAACTGCGGGAACGTGATGCCGAACCTCCCCGTGCAGAAGGTGTGAATCTCCTCGTCACTGCCCGGAGCCTGCTCGCCGAACTGATTGCACGGAAAGTCAAGTATCTCCAGCCCGTCCTTTTCGTGAAGCTCGTAGAGCTTCTGAAGGTCGGCATACTGCGGCGTGAAGCCGCACCCGGTCGCCGTGTTCACGATGAGAAGGACCTTGCCCTTGTACCCGGCAAGCGAGACCTCACTGCCGTCCTGCGCCGTGACGCTGAAATCATAGACGTTCATTGTACTACCTCCATTCATTATACAAGATTTAATGTTGTGCTATTGATAGTATATCCCCGTGGGCAAAGGTTGTCAAGAGAGTTTACAACATTTAACGGATAGTTCACAATTTACAGATAAAGCGGGAGGGGCGAAAAGTCCCTCCCGCTTTGCCGCGCACCGAAACCTTTATTCCATGCCGTATTTTCCGTCCCGCAGGACGAGGTCTATCATGCGCGGGTCGAGTTCGAGTTTCTCGAGATTCTTCGCGTCCGCGTAGCAGGACTCGGGGTCGGCGTCGAGCCCGAGCAGTGTCCGGCCTATGACCGCCGCCGCGAGCGATGCGCCGAGCGGCGAGGTGTGCTCTCCGTCGGCAAAGTAGAACTCCTCGGACGGGTGCGCGTGCACGAGCGGCCACCACACGCGTCCCACCGGGCAGACCGTGGCGCCGACCTCCGCCGCGAGGGCTTCGTATGCCTCACACATCGCGGCCTGTCCCTCCGGGTTGCGCTTTTCGGTCCAGGTCATGTAGAGGTAGATTTTCGTCTTCTCGGGGGTGATTACAGCCATCGCCCTGCCGGCGGCGAGCAGCGAGTCGCGCCCGGGGAATGGGTGAGCGTTGTGCTGGAGCACCACAGCGTCATACCCACCGCATATAAGGTTGAAGTATGTCTGCGACTGTTTGAGGTGCCAGTCGAGCCCCATGCCGGGATGGGTGAGCATCACCGCGTCGACCGACACTCCGCGCTCCGCGCAGAAGTGCGCGACCCGCGCGGGCACATAGTGTACAAAGGTGTGGCTGTTGCCGATAAACAGGACTTTCATCCGTTCTCTCCCCTTTTCTGCAGCGGAGACGTCCCGCCGCGCGCTTTTTCTGTATTATTATACAGCTATCGGAGGCTTTGGGCAACCCCCACCCTCCAGCGCGGAAGCTCCGTGGGCAATCGCGGGGCGAGACCCCGCGTCCCAAAGTGAGGCAGAGCCTCACCGACATCTTGCGGGGCTGTGCCGCCCACTCGGCACAGCACAGTTTAAGCCGCCGCGCCGGAATATCCGGCGCGGCGACTGCGTTACAAAAAATTTCTCCGCAAAACAAAAAATTTTTGTCTCGACTTCCGGGTGTGCGGACATATACAGGCAGACAGGGCAATTTCATCTCCGGGGGGTATTGAATAAATGGATAACACAAAAAGGTTAAAGAGACGTAAAATCGCAGCGTGGACAGCGGCGGCAGTAATAGTTCTGCCGTTCGTCCTATGGTGCCTGTTGCCCGTGCCGACCTTTGGGTACGCGGACAGGCTGTATGACGCGGTGCCGCAGCCGCTTGAGCTTATCGAGGGCGGGGACCTGTTCGACATTTCTTACTGCGGCATATCTACGGACTGTCCGTTTTTCAGGGTCGTTCCTAAAAGGAGCGACGCGGATTACACCTTGACCTCCGCAGAGTGGAGATCAGATGAACAGATACGGGGCAGTCTTGTCAGCGGAACCTTCAGCGAAAGGATAAACGGCAAATGGTCAGAACCGGAGGACATAGCTGTCATTGGAGCATTCTCCTTAGTTCACGGACAGGATTTTTACCTCTGGCGCAGCGACAGCGGCGGCTGTGCCTTTCTGTTAAGGCTGCCGCTGTATGAATACAGCGGCAAGGTCAGGATCACTCTTTACTTCCGGGAGTGCGTCCGCAGCGAGCTAAGCGGAGCAGTGACTTCCGTAGGCGAGCTGCTTTCTGCTGTGTTCGAGATGGACCTGCCGAAGCAGAGCCGCAGTATGTTCGATGTGGCCGCGTTTGACTTTGTTTTCTCTGACCGGGGAACGCTCTATATACGAAACAACACGGGTGAGGACATAAAACTCTGGCTCGACCGGGACTCGTTCCTGCTTGAGAAGAAAGAGGAAAGCGGCGGCTACACCGAGGTCATGCGCGGATATCATAACTCATACTATGACGACGACCCGGAATCCGAGCCCCGATACACACGTCCGGGAGGCGATTTGGATGCCACGACCTATTCATATAGTTTTAAGTTTTACGAGAAGACGCCGGAGCCCGGCGACTACCGCCTGACGCTTCAGTTCTACACCAGCGAAGACGGTTCCGGTGACTGCTACACGCTGACCCTCAAGCTGAGGCTGCATGAAATGGGTTCGGCTCTGCGCTATTGAATCTGCGGGACAGAAGCGGGGCGGTACAAACGTACCGCCCCGCTGTTATACTTTATGCCGCTATGCTTATTTTGCGGAGTTCGTCAGAACGACCGGTTCCTTTTTTGTGTTCTGGCGGCGGGCGCTTGTGCGTCCCTCGACCTTGATCTCGCCCGCGGCGATGAGCGAGCGCTTCGTGAGCGCCGGGCCGACGAGCTCATACACGAGCACCGAGAAGAGCACGACGCTCCGCACCATGCTCCCGTCCGAGAGCTGCTGCGCGGTGAGCGCCATTCCGAGCGCCACGCCCGCCTGCGGCAGGAGGGTTATGCCGAGGTGCTTTGTGATGTTCGGCGTGCAGTGCGTGAGCGAGCAGCTGGAGTATGCGCCGAAGTACTTGCCCGCCGAGCGGAAGATGATGTAGACGACGCCCACGAGCAGCACGAGCGGATTCGAGAGTATCTTCAAATCGAGCTCCGCGCCGGAGAGCACGAAGAAGAGCACAAAGAGCGGCGCCGTCCAGCCGTCCACACGCTCCATCAGCTCCTCGGACGTGTCGCAGACGTTGCAGAACACGGTTCCGGTCATCATACAGACGAGCAGCAGGCTGAAGCCGACGTGGATCCCGCCGGCCTCGAACTCGACCATAGAAATACCGACGGTGAGCAGGACGAAGCTTATCGAGATGGAGAGGCGCTTGCTGCGCGAGTGGAAGAATTTCTCTATGACGTGGAGCAGTCCGCCGGCGGCGGCTCCGAGCGCGAGCGACGCCACTATCTCGAGTATCGGCTCGAGTATGACCGTCGTGAGGCTCACCGAGCCGCTCTCGAGTGCCTGCGCGACGCCGAAGGAGGCCGAGAACAGGACGAGACCGACAGCGTCGTCTATAGCGACGACGAGGAGCAGGAGCTTCGTCATCGGTCCGTCCGCCTTGTACTGGCGGACAACCATCAGCGTCGCGGCCGGCGCGGTCGCGGCGGCGATGGCGCCGAGCGTTATCGCCGAGGACACCGATATCACCGACGGCGCTATAAAATGCAGCGCAACGAGCGCTATGTCGACCATCACCGTCGTTATGACGGCCTGAAGGATGCCGACGGTTATGGCCTGGCGACCCATGCTTTTCAGCTGCTCGAGGCGGAACTCGTTTCCGATGCTGAACGCGATGAAGCCGAGCGCCGTCTGACTGATGATGTCGAGCGACGCCACGTCCTCAAGTGAACCGAAGCCGACGCCCAATTTTCCGAGCCCGAGCGCGCCTATGCAGAACGGCCCGAGAACGAGGCCGGCAACGAGATAGCTCGTCACGGCGGGGAGGTTCAGCTTCTTTGCAAGGCGGCTCATGAGCAGTCCGCCTATCATAGCCACAGAGAGCTGTATCAGTACCAGCATATCTATCAAAAACCCCTTGTCAAAAAATTCAACCGAATCATTATATAGCAAGGCGCGGGAAAACGCAAGGACTATCACAAAAAAAGACGGAGAAAACCGCCTCCGATTCATACAATACTCCGACTTGCAGTTTTACTCGGAAAATGTTATCCTATCTGTATAAGGAGAATTGTCCGCGCGGAGCTCCGGCGTCGCGCGGAAACTATTTTGCGGAGGTCATCTCTATGGAAAAGACAGTCCAGCTCTATGAGGGCAAAGCAAAGAAGGTCTACGCCACCGAGGATCCGAATCTCGTCATCGTCTCCTATAAGGACGACGCGACCGCCTTTGACGGCACTAAGCGCGGCACCATACGCGGCAAGGGCTCGGTCAACAACCGCATGTCGAACTTCCTGATGAAGAAGCTCGCGGAGCAGGGTATTCCCACCCACTTCGTCGAGGAGCTGAACGACCGTGAGACCCTCGTAAAGAAGGTCACGATCGTCCCGCTCGAGGTGATAATCCGCAACGTCTCCGCCGGGTCGTTTGCAAAGCGCTACGGCGTCGAGGAGGGCATACCCTTCGACGAGCCCACCTTCGAGTTCTCCTATAAGAACGACGACCTCCACGACCCGCTCCTCAACACCTCCCACGCCCTCGCGCTGAAGCTCGCCACCAAGGACGAGATAGAGACAATACGCACGATGGCGCTCAAGGTGAACGAAATACTCAAGGAGTTCTTCCTCTCCTGCGGCGTTCGGCTCATCGACTTCAAGCTCGAGTTCGGCCGCCTGCCGGACGGCACGATAGTCCTCGCCGACGAGATAAGCCCGGACACCTGCCGCTTCTGGGACGCCAAGACCGGCGAGAAGCTGGACAAGGACCGCTTCCGCCGCGACCTCGGAAACGTGGAGGAGGCGTATCAGGAGATGATGCGCCGCGTCTTCGGAGAGTGATCTATGGTTATAGACCGCAGTATGTTCACGTCCTCGCCGTTTGAGGACAGCCTGCACGAGGAGTGCGGCGTCTTCGGCATCTGGACGCCGGAGGGGAGCTCCCTCAGCCCCGCGCATGAGGCGTACTCCGCTCTGTTCTCGCTCCAGCACCGCGGGCAGGAGGCGTGCGGAATCGCCGTAAACCATCGCGGCGTCATACGCTGCCACCGGGACGTCGGCCTCGTGGGCGAGGTGTTTGACGAGGAGAAGCTTGCCTCCATGCCGGGACGGATGGCTATTGGCCACGTCCGCTACTCCACTACCGGCGACCCTCGCCGTGAGAACGCTCAGCCTATCGCGATAACGCACGTCAAGGGCAACCTCGCGCTCGCGCACAACGGGAACCTCGTCAACGCCGGTGCGCTCCGGCGCGAGCTTGAGCTGCACGGCGCGATATTCCGCTCCTCGTCGGACACGGAGGTGCTTATCTACACGATAGTCCGCGAGCGGCTGAAGGTCCACTCGATAGAGGAGGCGGTCGTGAACGCCATGAACGTCGTGCAGGGCGCGTACTCGCTCTGCCTCATGTCCGCGCGCAAGCTCATCGCCGCGCGCGACCCGCGCGGGATGCGTCCGCTCTGCATGGGCCGCCTCGGAGACGCCGTCGTGTTCGCCTCCGAGTCCTGCGCGCTCGACTCGCTCGGCGCGGAGTTCGTGCGGGACATCGACCCCGGCGAGGTCGTCATCGTCGACCCGGACGGCTCCGTCCGCTCGCTTCACGCGGCGGAGCGGCCGCAGAGCGCTCTCTGCATATTCGAATACATCTACTTCGCCCGCCCCGACTCGGTCATAGACGGCTCGCTTGTCGAGCTCGCGCGGCAGGACGCGGGAAAGATCCTCTCGCGGGAGCACCCCGTCGAGGCGGACATGGTCATCGGCGTGCCCGACTCGGGCATACCCGCCGCGATAGGCTACGCCAAGGCGAGCGGCATACCCTACGGCGTCGGACTGATAAAGAACCGCTACATCGCGCGCACCTTCATACAGCCCGGTCAGGAGAAGCGCGAGCGCTCGGTCCGCATGAAGCTCAATGTCCTCCGCGCCGCCGTGCGCGGCAAGCGCGTTATAATGGTTGACGACTCCATCGTGCGCGGCACGACGTTTGCGCAGCTCGTCCGTCTCGTGCGGGACGCCGGCGCGGCGGAGGTACACGTCCGCATAGCCGCGCCGCCCTACCGCTACCCCTGCTTCTTCGGTGTGGACATCCCCGCAAGCGAGCATCTTTTCGCCTACGAGCGGACGGTCGAGGAGATGTGCGGGCTCATCGGCGCGGACTCGCTCGGCTTTCTCTCGGAGGAGGGCGTGCTCGAGAGCGCCCGCCACTGCCGCCTCTCGCTCTGCGACGCGTGCTTCACCGGCCGCTACCCGATGGACGTCCCGAAGCAGGCCGAGAAGAATATTTTCGAGACAGAGATAGAGCTTTAGCGCGCTGTAATCACAGCGAAGCTGCGGGTTTTGCGGGGCAGAGCCCGCGCCCGAGTGGGCAGAACCCACACCCGTATAGCGGGGCAGACCCCGCAGGAATCTGCGGGGCGAGCCCCGCGTCCCGAAGTGAGGCAGAGCCTCACGCTGCCTTGCGGGGGCTGCGCCCCCGCGCCCTGCGTTACTTTTTGCTTGTGCAAAAAGTAACCAAAAAGCACACGAAGGGGAGAAAACCTATGGTTTTCTCCCCTTCGGACCCCTCTTTCCTTTGACCGGAAGGTTTCTGCCACGCGGGACGCCGGTCCGTAGCTTAGTACAAGCATCCCCGCTCAAACTTTCCACCAGAACCGAAAGTTCCGTTTTCGCGGGGAAGTATCTGCATTACGCTTATAGTGTGAGCGTAGGACCGGACTATTATTTCTACTACGCAGGAATCGTTCGATGTTGTCGAATGCCTAGGGCAAGTTTGATGTTCTCCCCAGAAACTCACCCGGTGGGACGATAGATTTGTTTGATACGGAGTTTGCCCTGTTATGTGGGTGGCGGTTGTGTGTCGTGTTGGGAGAGGAATTATTAAGGGAGAGGGCGGAGCCCTCTCCCTTAAGCGCGTTTTTGGCTACTTTTTGCGCGAGCAAAAAGTAGCGCAGGGGCGCGGGGCGGCACAGCCCCGCGAAGGTCTCGGAACCGCCAGGTTCCGCATAAAACCTCGAAGTTTTACTTCGTATAGATAAAGCGGTCGCGGGCTCCGCCCGCTGAGGGGACGCGGGGGCTCGCCCCGCAAATGCTTGCGGGGCCTTCCCCGCTAGATGGTGCGGGTCTGCCCCGCTAGATGGGTGTGGGCTCTGCCCGCTGATAGGGCTATCGGCGCGGTTCGTTTCTCACCCTGCTGTCGAGGACTATCGTCACCGGGCCGTCGCCCGTCGAGCCGACGGCCATGTCCGCGCGGAAGACGCCGGTCTGCACGTCCGAAACGCCCTCGCCCCGCAGCTTCTCGCAGAAGTACAGATACAGGTCGTTCGCCCCGGACGGCTCCATCGCCGTCGAGAAGCTCGGGCGGTTGCCGCGGCGGCAGTCCGCCGCGAGGGTGAAGTTGCTCACCACGAGCGCCGCGCCGCCGACGTCAAGAAGGCTGCGGTTCATCTTGCCGTCTTCGTCCTCGAAGATGCGCATGGCGGCGGTCTTGCGCGCAAGCCATTCCGCGTCCTCCGCCGTGTCTCCCTCTATTACTCCCGCGAGGATAAGGAATCCCTTCCCCGTCTCGCTGACGCGCTCGCTCGCGACCTCGACATACGCGTCCTTCACTCTGCTTATAACGAGAAGCATACTTTTTCTCCCTATTTGTGGTATTTCCCGCCGGAATTTATGCTGAACGCGCGGTAGAGCTGTTCGAGCAGGAACACCCGCGCGAGGTGGTGCGGCAGGGTCATACGCGACATGCTGAGCCGGAACGAGCCGAGGCGCTTCACCTCGTCCGCGAGCCCGAACGAGCCGCCGATAATGAAGGTCAGGCGCGAATGTCCGGCGTTTGTCCATCCGGTGATTTTCTCCGCCAGGCCCTCGCTCGAAAGCTCCTCGCCCTCGACGCAGAGCGGCACTATGAGCGACCTTTTGTCCGCCGCCGCGAGGATCTTCCCCGCCTCGACTTTCAGCGCCGCCGATATCTCACCCGTGGACGGGTCCTGCCTCAGCCGTTCCTCCGGTATCTCCACAACGTTCGGACGGCAGAACGCGCCGAGGCGCTTCAGGTACTCGGCGCAGGCGTCGGCATAGTACTTCTCGCCGAGCTTGCCCACGCATATCAGCGTTACCCCTAGCATAGCTCGAATATGTACGGCTCGGACGCCGCCGCCTCCGGCGCGACCGTCAGGCACACTTCCTGTTCTACCCGCGCGCCGAGCTTTGCGAGCGCCGCGCGGCTCGCGGACTCCGCGAGCTCCGGCGTGTTGTTCTCTCGCGAGAGGTGGCAGAGCGTGAATCGGCGCGTGCCGTGCTCCGCCGCCGCGCGGATGAGGTCAGCGCAGTCGTCGTTTGAGAGGTGCCCGCGCGGCGAAAGTATCCTCTGCTTCAGCGGCTCCGGGTAGCTCCCGCGCAGGAGCGCGTAGACGTCGTGATTCGATTCGATGAACACGCACTCGCTCTCGAGCGCCGCGCGGCGGACATCGTCCGGCACGTACCCGAGGTCGGTGGCAAAGAGCGCACTTTTCGTATGCGCCTCGAAGCGGTACGCGACGCTCTCCGCCGCGTCGTGCGAGGTCGCGAGCGGGGTCACGCCGAAGTTCCCGACCTCGAAGCTCTCGCCCGCGCGGATTATCTCGAAGTCCGCGCCGCGCGCTATGCCCTTGCGGTCGAGCGCCTCCGCCGTCCCGGCGGTGAGGTAGACCTTCGCGCCGGACTTCGCGGCGAAGCGCTCGAGCCCTGCGACGTGGTCGATGTGCTCGTGAGTTATGAGGATAGCGCTCACGTCCTCCGGCCGAACGTCGAAAAGCGTGAGTCCGCCGCATATGCGGCGACAGCTCACGCCCGCGTCTATCAGTATATTCGTAATTCCGTCTCCGATAACGGCGGCGTTCCCGCGCGAACCGGAGGCAAGAGTTGCCATAAACATCCGCTCAGCCGACCTCCGCCGTCTCAACGTCCGGCACGGTCAGGACCTTTATGTTCGCGCCGAGGCCCCCGAGCTTGCCGGGGAAGTCCTCATATCCGCGCTCGATGAAGTTCACGCCCTCTATCTCGGTCACGCCGTCCGCGCCGAGAGCCGCGACCATGAGCGCCGCGCCCGCGCGGAGATCGCAGGCGCGCACCGGCGCGCCGGTGAGCCTGTCCACACCTTCGACGACGGCGACCTTGCCCTCGACCTGTATCTGCGCGCCCATGCGCTTGAGCTCCTCGACATAGCGGAAGCGGTTCTCAAATATCGTCTCGCTCACCATGGAGGCCCCTGACGCGGTGCAGAGCGCCGCGGTAGTCACGGCCTGCATGTCGGTGGGAAATCCCGGATACGGAAGCGTCTTTATATTCGTCCGCATGGGGCGGTGCTCCGCGCGGCAGACTATGGCGTCGGGGTCGTTCGGGTCGTCAAAGAACTCGACGCCCATCTCCTGGAACTTTGCCGTTATGCACTCGAGGTGCTTCGGTATGACGCCGCGAAGCGTTATCTCGCCGCCGGTCGCCGTGACCGCCGAGATGAAGGTTCCGGCCTCTATCTGGTCGGGGATTATCGAGTAGGTGCATCCGCCGAGGCGCTTCACGCCCTGAATCTTTATGACGTCGGTGCCGGCGCCGCGTATGTTCGCGCCCATGGTGTTGAGGAAGTTTGCGAGATCGACGATGTGCGGCTCCTTCGCGACGTTTTCGATTATCGTCTGCCCCTCCGCGAGGACTGCGGCGAGGATGATGTTGACCGTCGCACCGACGGAGGGCTGGTCGAGGTATATGTGCGCGGGGTGGAGCTTTCCGGCGGCGCTCGCCGCGTGTATGAAGCCGCTCTCCACTTTGACCTCCGCGCCGAGGGCGTTGAAGCCCTTGATGTGCTGGTCTATGGCGCGGACGCCTATATCGCACCCGCCGGGCATGCTCACTATCGACGAGCCGTACATCCCGAGCTGTACGCCGAGGATATAGTACCCGGCTCTGGTCTTGCGGACGAGCTCGTAGCTCGGCGAGACGTTCTTCACGCCGCGCGGGTCGATCTCTATCGTGTTTTTGCCTATGAGGCGCACCTTTGCACCGAGCTCGCGTATTATCTCGAGCATCACCGTCACGTCGTTGATGCGCGGAACATTCTCTATCACGCACGGCTCCGAAGCCATCAGCGCGGCCGGGATTATGGCCACCGCCGCGTTTTTCGCGCCGCCTATCGCAACGTCGCCGTGCAGCTGTCTGCCGCCCGTAACAACGTATTTCAGCATTATAAGCTCCTCCATTCCGGTCGAGAGAGCACCCAACCCGTTTAATATGTATATAGTATGTCCCGGCGGCGCAGAGTCAAACGCCTCGGGATCCGGATATGCAGATTTTTCTTCTTTTGCGCGCGTTTTGGGCGCAAATAGAGACAATCAACCATTTTGACCTACGCTATTATAACACAGTTTACCGTAAATTCAAGCTCTTTTTTCCTTTTGTAACCAATTGTAACTTTTCCGATTTCACAAAACCGGCGGATTTTGTTCCGCTTTTTGCCGGATATACGCAGATTCGAGGCTGAAAATTTCGTTTCACATCCTACCGCAGACGTGCGGAACTCTCGAGCGTGAACGCGTCCACGTACCACGTTCCCGCGCTTTCGGTCTCGATGCGCCAGGTAGGAGCCATCTGCATGTACCCCGGCGCCGCGAGTGACGCCGCGTACCCCAGCTCCGCCGAGAGTATCTTCCCCGCCGGAGTGTCCGCGTCGTGCAGCTCCTCCGCGAGGCTAAGCAGAGCCGCGTCAAGGCTCTTCGACGGCGTCCCGTCGATGATGTAGTCGTCCCCGAGCAGGACTATCCCGCTTACGCCGCACAGTTCTCCGTTCTCAATATCAAGCGCGAGCTCGCCGCCGAACACCGGCGCTCCGCGCACGAGCTGAGTCACCGTATCCTCTCCCGTGACCGTCTCGATGCCGCCGAGACCCGCGAGCTCGATGAAAGTGCCCGCGTCCGGGCAGGCGGCCGGAGCGGTGATCTCCGCCTCGAAGCGTCCCGCGCCGTACAGGCGCGCCGTCC
Source organism: uncultured Clostridia bacterium (assembly GCA_947585215.1). Taxonomy (GTDB): domain Bacteria; phylum Bacillota; class Clostridia; order Oscillospirales; family JAAYOS01; genus CANRIN01. The sequence continues at coordinate 5,867 of CANPWY010000012.1, read as the reverse complement.
CGCGCTCGCCCTCTATGCGATATGAGCCGCTGCCGTCCCGCACCAGCGCCCCCGCGCCCACAAACGTCTCCGCGAGCGCGCGCTCCGCCGTGAGGTCGCGCTCGATCTCTACCATGTACAGCGGCGGCGGCTCGTCGCCAAGCATGTCCCGCCCGACCTCCGCGCCGAGCGCCGCGAGCGCTTCGGAGGCACGGGCCGCCGCGTCCTCCTCGAGCCGCCAAGACTCAAACGCGCGCGCGCCGAGCACCGCCGCGAGCACGAGGTCCGCCGCGAGCAGCATCGCGATTATTATGTTTTTCAGCCGCGATATCTTCACGCCGTATCTCCTTTGCCCTATCCGCGCCGCGGAAGCCGCCGCGTCTCAACGCTCACCGGCTCCACTGCGGGACCACCTCGCCGTATCCGCCGCCGGTGAAGTACGCCGGCTCGCTCAGTCCGACGACCGCCGCAGACGCGGGCGGCATCATAAGCGTACTCTCCTCACCGGAGGCGCACCGCAGGAGCGCGATATGCGCTTCGGTGAGCTTGCCTTCCTCTATGACAAACTCCGCCGCCGACTCGTACTCACCGACGTACAGCGGCAATCCGTTTACCGTGTAGCCGAATCGCACCTCCGTACGCTCCTCCGTACGCACAAAGCCGCGAAGCGTCCACTCCGCGTCGCCCACGACGCCGGCGGAGCCGCTCTCGAGTATCGCGCGGCAGAACTCTATCACGCCCGCGTCCGCCGCGTCCGGCCGGAGGCCGATACCTCCGTCCTCGCCCGAGCTGTACGCTATCGAGCCGTCCGAACCGACGGCGAGCGTCACTCCGTTTTCGACCGCATACTGCGTCCCGTCCGACGAGACGTAGCGGTAGTTCGACTCGGTGTTCATTCCGAACGCGCTCATCAGTCCGGTGACGGCGCTCTCGCTCATCGCGCTCGGCTGGACGGTTATCACCGGCACGCGGAGCTCCCGCGCCGGGTAGACCGCGAGCTCCGTGCCGTCAAAGCCGAGGTCGGACGAGTACGCGGCGTCCGCGCCGATTATTCCGTCGAACAAAGTCCCGAGCCGCGAGTCCGCGACCGCCGTCGCCATCCGCATATACTGTCCGCCGCCCGCGGCGTACAGTATGACGTTCTCGCCTCCCGGGGCAAGGAGCAGAATGTCCACCATCTCTCCGCCCACGCCGTAAGCCTCAACGCCGTGGCTCAGTGCTATAAGCGAGAGCGGCTGCGAACCGGAGTATCTGATAAACACCGCTCCCGGTTCGTTTGCCGCGAGCAGGAATTCCCGTTGCGAGACGTTTGACTGTCCCTCCGCACTGCCGAGGCAGTCGGCAAGGGTGAGCTGAACGCGGGAATACGCCTCGCCTAGCGTCCCCTCGAAGGCAAAGAAGCCTTCGAGCGAGCCGTTCCGCATGACCGCAACCGTGTTCGGAGGCGAAGCCTCCCCGTAGGTGTCGGCGCGCGAGCCCTCCACCACCGGCGCGGCCTCGAAGCCGCCGCCGAAGAAGCCGCTCACCGCACTCACCACTCTGCCGACTCCCTCCGGAAGCGAGTCCGGGTCGGTAGACCATGTGAGCAGGAACAGGAGCAGCATCGCCGCCATGAGCAGTACGATAAGCACGCTCTTGAATATTTCGATTACACGCGCGCGCCGGCTCACTTTGCATCCTCCTTAGGCACGGGCAGGCGTATGAATACGCTCGTGCCCTGTCCGTAGATGGATTTTATCTCGAGGTCACCGCCGTGGCGCTCGACTATCTCGCGCGCTATCGAGAGGCCGAGGCCCGAGCCGCCCGCGGCGCGGCTCCGCGCCTTGTCGACGCGGTAGAACCGCTCGCCGAGGCGCTTCAGCGCGTCCTCGGGTATGCCGATTCCGTTGTCGGTTATCTGTATGCAGACAAACCCCTCCTCGCGGCGCACGACCGTCTCTATGCGTCCGCCGTCCGGGGTGTACTTTATGGCGTTCGAGAGTATGTTCGTTATGACCTGCTCTATCCGCCCCTCGTCGCAGAGTATCTCCGGCGGCTCCTCCGCAAACTCCACCGTCATTACGTGGGAGTGCTTTTCCGCCTCGAGGCGCATGGCCTCCACCACGCGCTCTATGAGCGGGCGGAGCTGCGTTCTCACCGGCTTCAGCTCCTCCGCGCCGTAGTCGAACTTCGAGAGCGTGAGCAGGTCGGAGACGATGCGTGTCATCCTGTCCGCCTCGCCGAGGATGACCGTGAGAAAGCTCTTCCTCGTCTCCTCGTCTATATCCGGCGCGTCGAGCAGGGTCTCCGTGTAGCTCTTGACGTTCGTGAGCGGCGTGCGGAGCTCGTGGGAGACGTTCGCGACGAACTCGCGCCGCGTCGCGTCGAGCTTCGCCTGCTCAGTGACATCGTGCAGGACCGCCATGATGCCGCCCTCGCTCTCCTCGCCTATCGGGGTGAGATAGAGCTCGATAGACCGTCCTCCGCGCTCGATGTTCGTCTCGCGGTAGGCGGGATACTTCAGCTTTTCAAGCTCCTCCCACGCAGGCTCCTCAAAGAGGTCGGCGTATGCGAGGCCGTCCGGCTCGCAGTCGAGCATCCTTCGCGCGGCAGGGTTCATCTGCGTCACGCAACGGTCGCGGTCGAACGCGCAGACGCCGTCGGTCATATACAGAAACAGCGCGTCAAGCTTGTCGCGCTCGCCCCGGACCTCCGCCATCGTCTGCGCAAGGCGCGCCGCCATGTCGTTGAAGGTCTCGCTCAACGTGCCTATCTCGTCGGTGGAGTGTACCTCCAGCCTCCCCTCGAAGTCGCCCTCCGCTATCTCCTGCGCGGAGCGGATGAGCCCCTCGATAGGCGTGGTGATGGTCTTTGAGAGCAGGAAGGAGAGCAGAACAGAGATGGCGAGGCCGAACATCAGGCTCTCGAGGATTATCATGAAGAGCTCGGTTGAGAGCTCGCCCGCGCTTATCTTCGCGTCGCGTATGTAGACTATGTAGCTGCCGCCGCTGCCGGATACCGGCACGGCGATGTCGATGTACTTCGCAGAGAGCGACCGCGCCGAGCCTATCTCGCCGCCTATCGCGGTGAGTATGTTCGGCGTCACGTCGAGCCGCGCGCCGATGGACGGGTCAGAGCCGGTGATGTATTCGCCGCTCCTGCCGTCGAGGACGAAGTAGTTGCGGTTGTAGAGGTCTACGCCGAGGGTGCCGGCGTATGCGCCGAGCACGTCCGCTATAGCCTCCGCGCCGTCGGGGTCCTCGCTTGCGAGGCGCAGAGAGGAGACGAAGTCCGTATTCGTCGTGAACACCGACTCCATCCGCTCCGAAAACTCGTTGAGGTGGTACACCGCAACGCTGTTGAGAAGGAAGGTGCCGACGACCGTCATTATCGACACCATCAGCAGAACGAGCACGAGCACGAGCTTGAAGTGCAGATTGTGGAACACTCTGCCGGCACCTCCTTACCTTTTGATATCCATCGAAATATTCTTTGCTTCGCGCGGCGGACTACGCCATCATGTAGCCGAGGCCGCGCTTTGTGAGGATATACGTAGGCTCGGCCGGGTCGGTCTCGACCTTCTCGCGGAGGCGGCGTATCGTCACGTCGACCGTGCGCGCGTCTCCGTAGCCGCCGAACTCCCAGACCTTATTCATAAGGTCTTCACGCGTGACGACTCTGCCGCGCGCCTGAGCGAGGAAGTATATGAGCTCAAACTCCCTGTGCGTGAGGCCGAGGGCCTTCCCGTCGCGGAAGACGTCCTCCGCGTGTGGGTCTATGCGGAGCTCGCCCACCGAGATGACGTCCGGGTCGCCGGCGGCCGGCGCGGGCGCCATGCTCCCCCGGCGGAGGTTCGCGCGCACCCGCGCCATCAGTTCCGCCATCGAGAACGGCTTCGTTATGTAGTCGTCCGCGCCGAGGTCGAGGCCGAGCACCTTGTCCGCCTCCTCTTCGCGCGCGGTGAGCATAATTATCGGCACGGCGGAGCCACTCTCGCGCACCCTCCGGCAGACCTCGAAGCCGTCCATTTCGGGCAGCATCACGTCGAGGAGTATTATATCCGGGTCGTCCGAGAGGGCGCGGCGCAGTCCCTCCGCGCCGTCGTAGGCACAGACGGGATCGTACCCCGCGCGGGATATGTTGAACGCAAGGATGTCCGCTATAGAGCGCTCATCCTCCACAATAAGTATTTTCTCGCTCATGTTTACCTCCGTTGCAAAGCCGAAAGCCTCTCCCTCGGGCTTTGATATTTTCTGCAAGTCAAACCGTCAAGTTGTTCCTGTTTATCTCCATTATACCATATCGTGGCAAATTGCATATCATAAATAACCGAAAACTTTATAGAATTTCGCGCCGGAGGCGCGAAATCGTTCAAATCCATTTTCGGCGGCAGCGTGTACGTCGCAAAAAGACGCCTCTCGCCAGTCGCATGTCGAGCGGCGAAGCCGCTTCCGCATTCTAATCAGCTCAATGTCGGGCAATATTCGCAAAGCGAATATTGCGAGCGAGGGCTGTAAAATGTCGGGTGAGGAATATGTTGGTGCCCTCGCGGTTCGCGCGGTACGGCTTTGCCCACTCCCACAATTTCCCGCGTCAGCCTCGCAGCGTTTCGCGCCTCTGGCGCGAAATAGATTCAAATCATTTTCGGCGGCGGCATGGACGTCGCCGAAAATACCTCTCGCCGGTCGCGTTTAGAGCGGCGCAGCCGCATCCGCGCCTGTTCGCGCGGTTAAATTCGGCGCAAAGTGTCGAATTTGCGCAGGCGAATTTTGTAGTGTGTTCGGCTTTGCCCGCGAAGCGGGTAAAGCTCACGAGGGCTGAATATGTTCCGATGAAGAATTGTTGGGCGCCCTCGTGTTCCGCACGAGCATTTTAATCGGAAGGGCTCCCACGCGGTCGCCGACCGCGTGGGAATTGCGCAGCGGAGCGCTTGTCGTCGGCAGAGCTCCGCTCTGTCCGACGACTCGCAGGAAATCGCGCGCGATTTCCTGCGACTATTATACCACATAAATGCAAATCTGACACTACTTTTTATTGTTTATCTGGCACTTGAAAACCCGCCGCGCCGAAAGTATATTATGTGTACAACATCAAAGGAGATGTAACAGATGACCAAGAATAACAAGGTGCTTACCACCATAGTCGGTATCGCGTTCATGAGCGCGCTGGTTTTTGTCGGCTCGATGATAAGCATACCCATCCCGACCGTGCTCGACGTGAGCCGCATCCACCTCGGCAACATCTTCTGCCTGCTCGCGGGCTTCATGCTCGGCGGCGCGAAGGGCGGATTTGCTGCCGGCCTCGGCTCGATGCTCTACGACTTCACGAACCCCAAGTATATCGCCTCCTCGCCCATAACCTTCATCAACAAGTTCATGATGGGCTTTGTGTGCGGCTGTATCGCGGGCGGCGTTATCCGCAGCTATGCCTCGGCCGAAGGCCGCGCGAAGCTTGCCCGGCTGATAGTCGCCGCGGCGGCGGGTGCGCTCACCTACGTCGCGCTGTACGTCGGCAAGGGACTCATCGAGGACATATTCTTCCTCCGCGCGGAGGTCGAGACGGCTCTGCTCTCGGCAAAGGTCAAGACCGTGACCTCACTTGTCAACGCCGTGATCGCCATTGTGGCGTCGGTCCCGCTTGCCGTGGCGCTGAAGAGCGGACTGCGGCGCGCGGGTCTCACGCGCTGGCTCGGCGGCGGAGCGGAGTAGTCTTTGTCTTTCGTTGCCGAGCGGCAAAAAATATCGGCCGCAGGCAGAAAATATAGTTGACAAGCCGCCTTTTATTGGTTATAATATACTTTGCCCGTCGGAGCAAGAGCTTTGGCGGAGCAGCTGGCGGCGTAGCTCAGTTGGCTAGAGCAACCGGTTCATACCCGGTAGGTCATAGGTTCAAGTCCGATCGCCGCTACC
>CANPWY010000011.1 GCA_947585215.1 uncultured Clostridia bacterium | reverse complement strand
TCGTCGCCGAAATAGAAGTGGGTGCCGTGCGCCTCGTCGACAAGGCAGAGCATCCCCGCCTCGTGCGCCATGCGGACTATGGCGCGGAGATCGCTGCATATCCCGTAGTATGTAGGGTTGTTGACGAGCACCGCGACGGCGTTCGGGTGTTCGCGTATCGCCCGCGCGACGTCCCTGCGGCACATCCCGAGGGATATGCCGAGCCTGCGGTCAACGTCCGGGTCCACGTAGACCGGTACCGCGCCGCAGAGCACGAGTGCGTTTATGACACTGCGGTGGACGTTGCGGGGAAGAATTATCTCGTCGCCGCGCTTGCAGGAGGAGAGCAGCATGCTCTGCACGGCGCTCGTTGTTCCGCCGACCATAAGGAAGGCGTAGCTTGCGCCGAACGCGTCCGCCGCGAGCATCTCAGCCTCCCGTATGACCGAGATCGGGTGACTGAGGTTGTCGAGCGGCTTCATGCTGTTCACGTCCACAGAGACGCACTGTTCGCCGAGGAATGCGGTGAGCTCCGGGTTGCCGCGCCCGCGCTTGTGACCGGGCACGTCGAAGGGGACCACGCGCATCTGGCGGAAATTCTCGAGCGCCTCGTAGATAGGCGCCCGACGCTGATCGAGCTTAGGCTTATTCGTCCTGTCCATTTCCCATCCTTTTCGCCCGGACGGCTTCGCCGCGGGCTGTGTTTTTATTTTTGCGGCTTCCGCGCCGCTAAAAGGTGCAGACAAAGAAGAGAGTATACTACACCAGAATATAGTTCTATTCTACAATCAACTGCCTGTGTATTCAAGAGTTATTTTGAATTTTGCCCGCAAATTTCTTGACAGACGAACAAATGTATGGTAAGATGGCGGAGCATAATCGAACAAACGTACTCATGCGAGGCGGAGCCGTCCCGCCGGAAAAGAACGTGAGGCATGGGTACGTGGGTTAGAAAAAGAACGGGAGGCGAAACGGAATGTTCAGGTTCAGACAGGGGGTAAAGCTCGGATATGACAGGCAGGGGTACGTGTATTTCGTGTCGAAGTGCTTCAAGGCGCTTCCGAGCGAACAGCAGGAGAGGATACGGCGGCTCTGCAGGGAGTGCGGCGGTCAGCATAGCGAGGCACTTTTCGAGTTCATGACCACCGACACCACCGCGACGGCGGTGACGATGAAACACTATCTCAGCCGCGCCACACTCTACCGTATAGTGAGAAAATACTATGAAAAGTTCCCGAGAAGTATATAGTGTGCACAGAGCATGCGGGAAGTGTTGCCTCTAAGAGGCGAAAATTTTTTATTTTCATTGTCGCATAAATGAGACTCACAGACAAAACTTCTGCGATATAATTCAGATACGAAGCAGATATGCGACAAAATCCCGGACACGGAAGAACGTCCGAAAGGAGGCGATCGGTTGAACGAAACGGAAAAGGACACGGGAGAAGCGCCGAAGGAAAAGACGTCCGCGCGCCCGCGGACGGCGCGAAGCTCCGGCGGCGCGGCGAAGGGCGGTTCGGCGCGGCGAAAGAAGCTGGCGGGCGCGGCGAAGTACACGCCGGAGGAGCTTCATGCGGCGCTCGAGCGGTACTTTGAGTCGATATGCCGGACGGTGGACGCGGAGGACCGCAACGGCGAGCCGCTCACGAATGACCGCGGCGAGGTGATACGGCGGGTGCAGTACGTCGTGCCGCCGTCGGTGAGCGGGCTCTGCCTCTCGCTCGGGATAGGCAGGAGCGAGTGGCGGGAGTATCTCGACGCGGAGAAGCATCCTCTGCACGCGAAGGAGGCGGAGCTCGCAGCCGAACGGATAGAGGCGTATCTCGAAGGGGAACTCGTCACGCGCGGCACCGGAGTCCAGGGACTCATCTTCAATCTCCAGAACAACTACGGCTACCGTCGCGGCGGAGACGCGAAGACCGCGTCGCGGACGGCGCTCGGAGGGATGAGCTTCCGGGAGAAGCTGGATGCGGCGGAGCAGGCGGCGGAGGTGAGCGGGGATGGATAGGCCGCCGGAGGAGGCGCTGTATGAGTGCGGGGCGGAGGAGGCGGGGGAGCGGGACGTGCGGCTCGCGGAGTGGTACCGCCGTCTTCGTGCCACCACGAACGACGCGTTCTTCCCGCTCTACCGCGACGAGCACCGGTTCCTCGTGCTGAAAGGGGGCGGAGGCTCAGGGAAGAGCGTCTTTGCCGCGCGGAAGCTCGTCGAGAGGGCAGTCTGCGAGCAGGGTCACAGGTTCCTTGTGTGCAGGAAGGTTGGCAGGACGCTCCGCGAGAGCTGTTACCGCCAGATAGTCGAAACGGTGGACGAGTTCTATCCGGATATCGGCTGCGGCAGGAGCGTCACCGCGATGAACGTGACCTTCCCGAACGGGAGTGAGATACTTTTCGCGGGGCTCGACGATGTCGAGAAGCTGAAGAGCATCTACGGCATCACCGGGGTATGGGTGGAGGAGGCAAGCGAGCTTCTTGAGAGCGACCTCAACCAGCTCAACATCCGTCTGCGCGGCGAGACGCCTTTCTACAAGCAGATAATCCTCACGTTCAACCCGGTGAGCGTCCGTCACTGGCTGAAGAGGCGGTTCTTCGACCGCGAGGATCCGGACGTGAGGACGCACGAGTCCACCTACCGCGACAACCGGTTCGTCGACGACGAATACTGCGGTCAGCTCGAGCGTATGCGCGAGAGCGACGGGTACTTCTACGAGGTGTACGCGCTCGGCGTCTGGGGCACGGCGGGCAGGAGCGTCTTCAACGCGGCGGAGATAACGAAGCGCCTCGGCGCGGCGGAAGCGCCCGCGAGAAAGGGCGTCTTTACCTACACCGACGACGGGAGAGGACTGCGCGACATCCGCTTCGAGGAGTGCGGCGACGGGTGCGTCTCTATCTACCGGGAGCCGGAGCCGGGCGTCCCATACGTCCTCGGAGGGGACACGGCGGGCGAAGGGTCGGACAGCTTCTGCGTGCAGGTGCTCGACAACCGTTCGGGCGAGCAGGTGTGCGTACTGCACAGGCAGCAGATGGACGAGGACGTCTTTGCGCGGCAGACGTTCTGCCTCGGCAGGTTCTACAACGACGGGCTCATCGGCCTCGAGACAAACTTCTCGACCTATCCCACGCTCGAGCTCGAGCGGCTGGGCTATCCGAGGCTGTACGTCCGCGAGAGCGTGGACGACTACACTCACGCTCCGAAGCACAGCTACGGCGTCCTCACAACGTCGCGGACGCGCCCGGTGATGCTCGCGGGACTTATCCGCGCGGCGCGGGAGGACATCGGGATAGTCCGGGACGCGGGAACACTCGAGGAGATGCTTTCCTTCGTGCGGGGCGAGGACGGCCGCGCGGCGGCGGAGGCAGGCGCGCATGACGACCGCGTGATGGCGCTCGCGATAGCGCACTTCATCCGTCCGCAGCAGAGCGGCGACGTCCTGCCCGAGCCGGGGCGCACGGCGCGGTGGACCGAGAGCATGTGGGAGGACTGGTACGCCGCTTCCATGGAGGAGCGGAGGCTGCTGCGGGAGAGATGGGGCGCGCCGTCGCCGCGCGGGAAGTGACGATCCGTCATAAAAACAGATACGGGGGTAACTTTGGAAGTGAACAGGAAACAGAGAAAGCGCCTCGAGCTCTGGCAGGAGCGGCTGGAGAGGAGCGAGAGCGCGTTCGCGGCGGAGGCCGCGAAGATGAGCGGGCGCGAGGCGCTGTACCTCGGCGACGCGGGCATCCGCCGGATGGTGCCGCACGAGAGACGGACAACGACGCCGCACATCAGAAACATCTGCTCCGAGCTTATCGAGGCGCAGGTGTCGAGCACCATTCCGCAGCCGAAGGTCACGGCGCGCCGGCGCGAGGACGAGCCGAAGGCGAAGCTCATTGAGGATATGCTGAGAGGTGAGCTCGACCGTCTGCCGTTCGAGCAGATAAACGACATGCTCGAGCGGACGGTGCCGATACAGGGCGGCGCGGCGTTCCTTGTCGAATGGGACGAGAGCGCGGGGGAGGCGGGCGAGCTCGCAGTCTCGGCGCTTCACCCGAGGCAGATAGTTCCGCAGGACGGCGTCTACACCGGCATCGAGGACATGGACTACATCTTCCTCAAGCTGCCGCAGACGAAGGAGCAGATCCGCCGCCGCTACGGCGTGGACGTCACCGACGAGAGCGAGACCGACCCGTCCGCAAAGGGCTCGGAGGACGGCGCGGACGACCTCGTCACGCAGTACGTCGCCTACTACCGCAACGGCGACGGAGGCATCGGACTTTTCAGCTGGGTGTGCGACACCGTTCTTGCCGACATGGAGGACTACCAGTCGCGGCGTCTCCGCCGGTGCCGCAAGTGCGGCGCGCCGGAGATGAGAGAGCGGTTCCGCCCGTCGCCCGCGCCGTCGCCCGAAGAGGACGAAGCGGAGAACGCCGCCGCGAAGCCGGACGCCGTGCCGGAGGAGATCCGCGCGCTTGACTGGCAGGAACTGTCCGACCCGGACGGTGAGTTGCCCGAGAAAGACGTCTGTCCGTACTGCGGCGCGGACGACTGGGAGGAGTGCGAGGAGGAGTACGAGGAGCTGTGGACGCCGATAGTCCGGAGCGACGGCAGTGTAGTTCCCGGAGCAGTTCGGACGGAGGCGGCGCCGCAGTCCGGCGGAGCGGAGGACGGGTATCTCCCCGAGATGAGGATACTACCGACGAGGATACCGTTCTACAAGCCGGGGCTCTACCCGATAATACTCCAGAAGAATGTCAGCGTGTACGGTAAGTTCCTTGGGGACAGCGACATCGACAAGATAGCAAGCCAGCAGAACACGACTAACCGCATCGAAGCGAAGATAATCGATAAGTTGATTGGCGGGGGAAGCATCGTGACACTGCCGGCGACCGCTACGGTCGAGAGCGACGCGGGCGACATGCGCGTAGCGCGGCTCACGTCGGCCGCGGACAAACAGCTCATCGGGGTGTTCAACATACAGGCGGACGTGTCCTACGACATGGCGTATCTCGCGGAGGTGTACGAGGAGGCGCGGCAGACCATCGGCATCACCGACAGCTTCCAGGGGCGGCGGGACACCACCGCCACGAGCGGCAAGGCCAAGGCGTTCGCCGCCGCGCAGTCGGCGGGGCGGCTCGAGAGCAAGCGCGTAATGAAGGAGGCGGCGTATGCCGCACTGTTTGAGGCGATGTTCCGCTTCAAGCTCGCATACGCGGACGAGCCGCGTCCGGTGCTCAGCAGAGACGTCCACGGCAACCCGGGCTACTCGACCTTTGACAGATGGGACTTCCTTGAGCGCGACCCCTCCGGCGGATGGCGCTGGAACGACAGGTTCATCTTCTCCTGCGACACCTCCGCTCCGCTCGCCTCCAACCGCGAGGCGATGTGGCAGGAGACCCGCCTGAACCTCCAGACCGGCGCATTCGGCGACCCGAGCGAGACCGAGACTCTCGTCCTCTTCTGGACTAAGATGGAGATGTTGCACTATCCCGGCGCGGGGGAGACGAAGGCGAGCCTTGTTGAAAAGCTGAAGCTGGAAAAAGAAGCGGCGTCGGAAGAGAGCGAAAAACAGCGCGGATAGGAAGCAACACATCACGGCGAAGCCGCGCCGCCGCGGTTCCGGCGGTTGATGTTGCCGAAGGCAACATCGCGCAGGCACAATTCATTTGTGCCGAGCATTTTGATCGGAGGGGTCCCCAAAAAGTCCAAGGGACTTTTTGGGGAAGCAATGCTCCACTATCCCGGCGCGGGGGAGACGAAGGCGAGCCTTGTTGAAAAGCTGAAGCTTGAAAGAGAAGCGGCGTCGGAAGAGCACTCTAATTAGCGCCGGACAAGGAGCAGTCCGTACAAGAATTTCAAATAAAGGAGTGATACAGTGAAAAACAGCGGATACATCGGAGCCATATCTAACGGCGGAGCACAGAAGGTCAAGGCGCCCGCACTGCTCAAGTCGAAGAAGGGCAAGAGCATAGTCAAGACCTGCTCCGATGGAGGAGAGAAAAACAAAGTCCCGAACACCGCCAAGTGAGTTCGGGGAAAGGAGACATCGGAATGAACGACTTCAAGAACAACGCAAAGAGCGGAGCAAAGTCCGGCGCGGGCGGCGGAAAGACCGCGCGGGAGCATAAGAAGGAGAACGTCGCGGAGAAGGACGTTTCCCTCGCCGTCGATGGCGGGTACGCGCCGGAGGAGTACGGAGAGTACGCTCCGGAGGAGACAGCCGCGGCGTGCGGATGCGCATGCATGCCGTTCGGCCCTCCCGCGATGACGCCCGCTATCGCCGCACAGATACGCGAGATAGCGGCGCTCGACCCCTCGATACGCGGGCCGGAGGATCTGCTCGGCATGGAGTGCTATCCGCGCTTTTACGAGCTCGTGCGCAGGGGAAACAGCTTTGTGGACGCGTACCGGCTCGCAAACTTCGACGCGCTTGCCGCGCGCGCCGCTGAGTTCGGCAGACAGGCGGCGCGTGCCGCCGCCGCGTCAAAGCAGCATCTTCTGAGGACCCGGACTCGCGGAGCGGACGCGGTGAGCGTCCCGGCGGAGATACGCGAGGGGTACAAGGCGATGAACCCCGGGATAAGCGACGCGGAGATAGCGCGCCACTACATGCGCTACATCTCCTCGCTCCGGGGCTGAGAAAGACGTCCGAACGTGAGGCGTAGGAAGGTTCGGCGCGGCGGCGGTACGGCGCAGACGGGCGAGGTCATTACGCGCCGCGTGGGAGCGGCATTGGCGCACGTGACCACGCCGCGCGGACCTTCCCGAGGCACACGGACGGACAAAGGTACGGGCGGCAGGCACCGGTGACGTCCGGGAGCGCGGCGGTCTGCGGACGGCTCGCAGACAGTCCGAGAGCTCCGGACGGCAAAGAAGCGGTTTTGCGGCCGCCCGGCAAATAAAGAACAAAGGAGGAGCCCCGATACCAAAGGGGCGGACGGTTATGGCATTTTTCATTCATTCGACCGACGACGGACGCGCGCCGGTGACCGAGTATCTTCCCGTCGGCGCGATAACGCCGAAGGCGGGCATGACGCTGACGGTCACAAACGGCAAGCTCGAGATCGCGGCGGCAAAGACAAGGCCGAGCTATATCAGCCTTTGCGAGCGCGAAAGCGAGTGCGCCTCGGGCGAGCTCATCCCGGTCATGCGCGTTCAGCCGGACATCGTGTTTGGAACGACTTTTTCGGCGGACGCGGCGGCGATAAACCTCGGCGACAAGGTCACTGTTGCCACCGGCGGAATGCAGGTGACGGCGACGGCCGGCGGCGCGGCTGAGATAGTCGGCATAGAGGGAAAGGCAGAGGGCGACCCCGTGCTTGTCCGGTTCGTGACGCCGGACGCCGGGGAGTAAGAGCGGCGCGCCCGGCAGAGTACGCCGGGCGCAGGAAAAATCCGTAAGAAAGGGGTTCCCGGGCGGCGGGTGCCGCCGGGAAAGGCAGAAAATGGCAAATATTATTTTCAGCGAGGGCAGCGGCCTTCAGGACTCAATATTCGCGAAGAGCCAGGCGCCCATCAGAATGTTCATCGAAAAGCGCGGCGAGTCGTTCGAGAAGAACTCGATGATCCCCGAGCTCTTCAACGTGGGACGCAGCCGCCACTGGGCCGAGAAGTTCACGTCGCTCACGGCGATGAACGGCTTCCGTCCGGTGGGAGAGAACGGCGAGTATCCCGTGGACGGCATGCGCGAGGGGTACACCAAGGTCCTCGAGCACATGACGTGGAAGAACAGCTTCGCGCTCTCGCGCGAGATAGTCGAGGACTCGAAGCTCATCGACCTCAAGCAGAAGCCGAGCGGCTTCGTCGCGGGCTACTACCGCACGCGCGAGCAGTTCGCGGCGGCGCTGTACGGCGCGGCCGTGGCGGGCAAGACCACGGCAGACTTCCGAGGCAAGACCTTCGACGTCACCACCGCTGACAAGAAGGCGCTCTTTGCAAAGGACCATCCCGCGATGGTAAGCGGCAAGGCACAGTCGAATATGTTCTCGGACGCGTTCAGCGAGGACGCGCTCGCGGCGGCGGAGACCGCCATGCAGCACTTCCGCGGCGACAACGACGACCTGCTCGACATCGCGCCGGACACGATACTCATTCCCAACGACTACAAGCTCAAGAAGGCGGTGTTTGCGGCGATAGGCGCGGACAAGGACCCGTCGACCGAGAACAACGGCTTCAACTACATCTTCGGCAGGTGGAACGTGATAGTCTGGCCGTACCTCAACCAGTACATCGGCGAGGGGACTCAGCCGTGGGTGCTGCTTGACAGCCGCTACAACGACGAGCACGGCGGCGCGGTCTGGCTCGACAGGACGCCGCTCGAGGTCCGCAGCCGCACTAGCGACTCCAACGACGCGAACATCTGGAGCGGCTACGCCCGCTTCTCCGCCGGCTTCAACGACTGGCGTTTCGCCGCAGTGTGCGGAGTTTCCGGCGGGACAAAGCTCATCAGCGAGTAAGCGGAGAGAGCTCAGCGGCGAAGCCGCGCCGCCGCGGTTCCGGCGGTTAAATTCGGCGCGAAGCGCCGAATTTGCGGAGGCGGAATTCATTTCCGCCGAGCATTTCAATTGAAAGGGCTCCAAAAAAGTCCGCAGGACTTTTTGGGAAACGAAGCTCATCGGCGAGTAAGCGGAGAAGAGATGCGGGGCTCCGAGGCGAAGCCGCGCCGCGCCGGTTCGCGCGGTTGAAGTTAGCGGCGGAGCCGCTAACTTCGCGGAGCCCCGATTTACTCGGGGCGAGCATTTCAAACAAAAGGGCTCCCAAAAAGTCCGCAGGACTTTTTGGGAAACGAAGCTCATCGGCGAGTAAGCGGAGAGTCTCGCAGAACACGGCAAAATGATAACTGACAGCGGGTTCCCGCCCGGACTTCACCGGGCGGGAACCGCGCAAGATGCGCGGGATACTGCGCGCTAATACGGGATGGTGGTAACTTGTGACACTGGAGGAAGCGATAAAGAGAACGGATGCGGTGAAGCCGAACGGCTTCACAAACGAGAGCAAGACAGAGTGGATAAACGAGTGCGAGGGACTTGTGCAGACGGAGGCGCTGCTGTTCGCGCCGGAGGAGATAGTCCGGTACGAGTACGACGCCGACAGAGCGACCGAGCTTCTGGTGCGTCCCCCGCACGACAAGCTGTACACCGCGTACCTCGCGGCGATGATAGATTTCGCAAACGGTGAGTACGACAGGTATCTGAACACCATGACGATGTTCAACACGCACTGGGCGGAGTTCCTGCGCTACCTCACCACGCACTGGCGTCCGGCGGACGCATATAAGGAGGGCTTGATATGAGCGGTTTGCCGTCGTATGACGGTCTCGGCGTGCCGGAGGAGATCCGTACGGGCGCGTCGGAGGGCATAGGAGCGCCGCCGCACGGCGGCTGGCGCGGGTACTACCTGACGGCTTACGGCATAGCCGTCAAGCACGGGTTCCGGGGAAGCGAGGAGGAGTGGCTGAAGACCCTCACGGGCGAGCGCGGCGAACGCGCGGAGCTTCGCTTCAACGGAGAGAACAAACGTCTCGAGTATAAGTATGAGAGCGAGAACGAGTGGCACGCGCTCTGCGAGCTTAGGGACGTACAGGGCGACATGGTGACGGCGGTCCTCGAGGAGGCGCGCGGATACGCGCTCACGGCCGAGGAGCACGAGCAGGGCGCGGAGCGGCACGAGGCCGCCTCCGAGCGCTACACCGCCGAGGCGGAGAGCTGGGCGCACGGCGAGACTGGCGTCCGCAAGGGCGAGGACGAGGACAACGGCAAGTACTACGCGCGCGTCGCCGCCGCGCGTGCGGCGGACGCGGAAGACAGCGCCGTCCGCGCGGAGAATGCGGCCGAAACTGCGGCGGAGGACGCCTCCCGCCACGCCGTGGAGGACGCGGCGGAGCTGCTTTCCGGGTACGTCTCGGATGCGGAGACCGCGCGCGGCGGCGCGGAGAACGCGGAGGCGGCGGCACGTTCAAGCGAGGAGCAGGCGGCGGCTTCGGCGGAAGAAGCGCGTTCGAGCGCGGAAGCGTCCGAAACCGCCGCGCGGAACTCCGCCGAAAGCGAGAACGCCGCGGACGCGGCAAGAAGGAGCGCCGAGGCCGCGCGGGACGCCGCCGAGGCTGCGGACGAAAAGGCACAGCTGGAGCGCGTCGACGCCGAGCTTGCCCGCGAGGGCGCGGAGACGGCCGCAAAGGACAGCGCGGCGGCAAGAGACGCCGCTGCCGCGTCGGCAGAGGCGTCCGAGCGCGCGGCGGTGCGCGCCGAGGAGATAGTGGGGCAGGACTTCGCGACAAAGGAGTATGTCGCGGACGCCGTGTCCACGCACGACGCCTCGCCCGAGGCGCACGCGGACATCCGCGAGGAGCTCTCGGCGGCAAAGACCGCCGCCGAGACCGCACTCTCCGAGCACGACGCGAGCGGGGAAGCACACGGTGATATCCGCGCGGAGCTCGCCGGAAAGGCCGACGACGCGGAGACTAAGACTGCCCTTGCGGGTAAGGTTGACTCCGGCGTCTATGAGGTGGCGATGAAGAACAAGGCCGATTTGGTTGACGGCAAGGTCAAGGCCGAGCAGCTTCCCGAGATGAACTTCGACGACAAGGGCGCCGCCGACGCCGTGGACGCGAAGCTCTCCGCGCACACGGAAGATGTCGAGAACCCGCACAAGGTCACGGCGGCGCAGGTGAAAGCACGTCCCGACACGTGGATGCCGTCCGCCGCCGAGGTTCACGCCCGGGCGGACACGTGGATGCCGTCCGCCGAGGACGTGGGCGCGGTGCCGACGGAGAGGACGGTCAACGGACACGCGCTATCTGCTGATGTCACGCTCGGGGCGGGCGACGTAAACGCCGTGCCTACGACGCGGAAGGTCAACGGACACGCGCTGTCGGAGGATGTCACGCTCGGGGCGGGCGACGTAAACGCCGTGCCTACGACGCGGAAGGTCAACGGACACGCGCTGTCGGAGGATGTCACGCTCGGGGCGGGGGACGTAAACGCTGTTCCTACGACGCGGAAAGTCAACGGCAAAGCGCTCGCGGCGGACGTCACAATCGGGGCGGGGGACATAGCTTTCGAGGACGGCGAGACCTTCCAGCAGAAGCTTGACAGCGGTGAGCTGAGGGGTCAGGACGGCAAGCCCGGAGCGGACGGCACCGGCGGCACACCCGGAAAGGACGGCGTTTCGCCGACGGTCAAGGTGAGCAAGGCGGACGGCGTCACGACTATCGAGATAACCGATGCCTCCGGAAAGCAGACCGCTACGATAAACGACGGCGCACCGGGCAAGGATGGCGCGGCGGGCGCGCCGGGGGCAAACGGCTCGAACGGCAAGGACGGTGTGAGCCCGACGGTGACGACATCTGCGGTGAGCGGCGGCACGAAGGTCACTATCACCGACGCACAGGGCACGCACGAGTTCACGGTCAAGGACGGCGCGAAGGGTGCGGACGGCACGAACGGCGCGGCGGGCGCGAAGGGCGATCCGGGGCCGAACACGGTGTCGACCGAGACCGCGACAGACATCGCGGGACTGCTCAAGGGCGCGGACGGGAAGGTCTCGAAGGCCGTGGCGGACACCGACTACCTCACGCCGTCGACCGCCGCCATAAGGTACATGAGCAGGCAGGGCGGAACGGTGAGCGGCGACATCGACATGAACAACCAATTCAGGGTCTTTAACCTGGCGACGCCGACGCAGTCACACCACGCAGCGACAAAAGGGTATGTTGATAGCACGGTAGCGAGCAGCGGCGTAACGTACTATTCCATGAGTCTGACAGCCGGCAATAACAATACAAACTGCTTCAACATACTCAAAGCGAACTCCAGCACGGGCGGCACCAATTCGTGCCTGTTCAGGGTGTCGCAGAACGGCTGTGTGACCGGATACTATCACAATTATCTTGACTTCAGCTGTCCCGCGATGGTGTACGCCAATAAAGAGGATTTGAAGCTGACGCCATACGGCTTCGGACACACCATAACGTATATATTTGACGGTCAGGTCAAGACGAAATATATCACGGAAGAAATGTACAGAGCAGGCGAACCGCTGGAAACGCTCGGGTGGATGCAGGTGCTGACGATTTTGAGCGTTTGGTGAGAACGATCATGCAAGCCGCCGCAGGTTTTCGCGAAATCTGAGGGAAACCGACTGAAATGAGGGCGGCGGAAAGCAGAACAGGCAAAAACGGAAGGAGAGATGTGAATGCCGGGCAGTATTTTCGCGGCGGATATAGGCTTCCCGTCCTTTGAGGCGGGAGAGAGCACAGAGCGGCGGCTCGACACGGTTACAAACTACCTCTATATGCTGCTCGAACAGCTTCGGTACACCCTGGCAAACATAGGCAGGGAAAACATCAACGACACGGCGTTTGCGGATATGTCGGAGGTCATAACGCATCCGCTGTCGATACGCATGGGAGATGCGGAGGGCAACATCTCGTCGCTCCAGCAGTGGGCGAGCGGGCTGGTGCTGACGGTGGAGAACGGCGAACGAAGCTCGTCTATACGCCTCACCTCCGGAGACGTCACCATAAGCTCCGAGACCATACAGTTCAAGGGAATGGTGCTCTTTGAGGACCTCTCCGGCAGCGGCAGAACGGAGATAAACGGCGACAACATAACCACCGGGACCATCACCGGCAGGACGTTCCGCAGTGTTCTCGAGGCGACGGGAGCGGTGAGCGGCGAGATAGAGATGTGCTACCTCAATCAGCGCCTCACCGCCGGAGGCATCCGCCTTGATGACAGAGGCGCGGGGACCGGGAACGAGGCAAGGTACAGAATGTTCATCTATACCGCAAACGTCGGCAGTATCGCGTTTGCGATGAAGATTCAGAGCGCCGGCGGAGTGAGCATAGACTCGGGCGGTGTGTTGTACATGACGTCGGAGGGGCGCGCGACGATAAACGCGCCTAACATTGCACTCTCCGGCAGGGTGGACATAACCGGCAGTCTCTATCTGAACGGCGAGCAGATAACGCCCGCGCCGCCGGCAGTCGGGCCGGCGGGCGAGTAGGAATGATCTCCTTCCGCCCGGCAGGGCAGAGGGAAGAAGGGAAGGGTTACAGTGTATCTTTTACAGTGTGTCGCGGCGTACACGGCGGTTCTGGCACTCATGCGGAAGGAAACGGACTATGAGACTGCTTACGCGCTCGTGACGCTCAAACGGCTGCTCGAGCCGCACGTGGAGTTCTTCTGCGCGGAGGAGATGAAGCTCGTGCGCGAGTATGCCGAGCAGGACGGCTCCGGCGGCCTGAAGCTCACGGAGGACGGAGGCTTCGTGTTCCGCGACAAAGCGCTTGCGCCGGAGTATGCCCGCCGCCGCGCGGAGCTCGGCACGGTGGAGGTGCGGGAGAAGTTCCCGCATTTCACGCTTCCGCGCCCGAAGTCGATACTTCCGGCGCATCTCGAGGCGCTCGACGCGTTCGTGAGCTTCGCAAGCGAAGAAAATGCGGAAGAAAGCGGCGGCGTCCTCGCGGACGGAGGCGCGGCATGACCCCGGGGCTTCCGATAATTCCGAACACGGGCGGCCGGCGCAGGACCGTGCAGACGGAGTTCCATGGTTATGACAGGAGCGCGGGAGCTTCGGACGGGGCGATACGCGACATGACAAACATCTCCGGCGACAGCTGGCCGCTTCTCTCGCCGCGCGCGCCGAGACATCGCCTGCGGACGCTCGAGACGCCGAACGGCGTGTACGGCGGGGACGGCTTTTTCCATGTGGACGGCACCGACTTCTACGCGGACGGCGTGCGGCGCGGGACGGTCACCGATACGAAAAAGAGGTTTGCGTCGCTCGGCGCGTACGTCGTCATCCTGCCGGACAGGGCGTACTACGACCGCGAAACGGGTGGGTTTGGCAGTCTTGCCGCAAGCGTCTCCGGCAGTATGAGCGTGCGGGACGGGACCTACGCCGGAGAGCCCGCAAGCGCAAACACGGTGTATATGTCCGGCGCGAACTGGCGGGAGAAGTTTCGAGAGGGGGACGCCGTGACGGTGAAGGGACTTCCGGGCGGCGACGTCACGGCGGTCGTGCGCGAGATAGACGGCGACAGCCTCCGCTTCTACGACAACACGTTTGCCGCGACGTATTCCGGCGGTCTCACCGTCTCACGCGACCTGCCGGAGATGGACTTCATCTTCGAGAACGAGAACCGGCTCTGGGGATGTAAGGGCGATACCATATACGCGTCCAAGCTCGGGGACCCGTTCAACTGGAACGTGTTCGACGGCATCTCGACCGACAGCTACGCCGTCCGGGTCGGGAGCGCCGGGGACTTCACCGGCGCGTGCGCCTACCTCGGCTATCCGTGCTTCTTCAAGGAGGAGCAGGTGTACAAGGTCTACGGCGACCGTCCGTCGAACTTCCAGGTGATGGGCTCGGCCTCGCTCGGTGTGGCGGAGGGGAGCGGCGGAAGTCTCGCCGTCGCGGGCGAGACGCTCTATTACCTCTCCCGCGCGGGAATAGTCGCTTACAGCGGAGGGATGCCGAAGAGCGTCTCCGCACCGTTCGGTACAGAGCGCTTCCGAAACGCCTGCGCCGGGAGCGACGGCACGAAGTACTACGTCTCGATGCAAAGCGAGGACAGCGGGAAGTATTCGCTCTTTGTGTTCGACACGCGGCTCGGGATGTGGTTCCGCGAGGACGACACAGAGGCGGTGGACTTCTGCGCTCTTTACGGCGGGCTCTGCTTTCTTTCGGCGGACGGCGGACTTTGGTGCGTCGGCGGCAGGGATCTGCCGCGGGACGCGGTTTCGGAGGGCGCGGTCCACAGCGCGGCGGAGTTTGCGGACTTCACCGCGGGCGAGCCGAACAGGAAGGGGCTCATGAAGCTCATAGTCCGAATGGAGCTCGACGCGGGAAGCAGGGTGACGGTGTCGGTGCTCGACAGTCCGGACGGCGAGTGGCGCAGGGCGACGGAGCTCACGGCGGAGGGAAAGCGCAGCTTCGTTATACCGCTCGTGCCGAGGAGAGCCGACAGCTTCCGGATACGCTTCGAGGCGGAGGGCGGATACAGACTGCACTCGCTTACTCGTGAGTTCTATGTCGGAAGCGAGCTGTAACGGCGGACTCCGACGCTTCACGGCCGGCGCGGGGCGGAAGTCTCCGCCCGCGCGCCATCGACAATTTTAACGGAAAGGAGACCCCGAAGCGGCGTCCTGCCGATTCGGGGCGGGAGAAAAATGTACACATACGAGGATTTTCTGAAGGCCGCACGTGGAGCCGGTCTCTATGACAGCTTTTCTGAGGCCGACCTGCGGCTCGCACAGCAGAACGCGGATATCGGGATGGGACTGCTCCGCTACAAGCAGGACTACAACTCCGCCGCGACGGATGAGGCGCGGACGCTCGCGCATCTTGGCGCGGAGCGCCTGCGCGCGTGGAACGGAAGCTACAGCGGAGGCGCGGACGGCAGCGAGTACAATCCGTTCGGCGCGCTGGGCGTCACCGGCGGGAGCGCCGGGTCGTTCGTCTCCGCGCCGGCGGCGCCGGCCGGCTTCAGCTATGACGCGACAAGCGACCCGGTTTATCAAAGCTTCCGCAAGCAGTATATCCGCGAGGGACGCCGCGCCGCCGAGGATACGCTCGGCATAGCGAGCGCGGCGAGCGGCGGGATACCGTCCTCCTACGCGGTGTCCGCCGCGTCGCAGGCGGGAAACTACTACGCTTCACAGCTCGCGGACAGGGTGCCGGAACTGGAGCGGCAGGCGTACGACCGCTATCTCGACGACTACAAGCAGTACCTTGACGGGTATCAGCGCTACCTCGACGGGCTCACAAAGCTCGGGAGCGGCAAGTGAGCGGAGGGGAGACCGGGTTGGATCCGAATCTCGAAAGGCGCATCACCGAGATAGAGTCGCGCTCGAGGGGCAACGCGAGGCGGCTCGACAAGCTCGAGGAGCTCACCGAGACCATCAACCGGCTCGCGATATCGGTCGAGCGGATGGCGACAAAGCAGAGCGACATGGCCGACTCGATGACAAAGCTCGATGGCAAGGTCACCGCCATAGAGTCGCGACCCGCGAGGCGCTGGGAGACGGTAGCGGACAAGGTCATCACCGCCGTCGCGGCGGCGATAGTGGGCTTCGTCCTCGCGCGGCTAGGGCTGGCGTAGGTGTGCCCCTTGTGCCGGGGTGTCCGCGCTGTCGGGCTTCGCCTTTGCACGGCTCGGGCTTGCGTACCGGGTCGTCCGCGTTGCCGGGCTTCGTCTCTGCGCGGCTCGGGCTGGCATAGGCGCACCCCTTGTGCCGGGTTGTTGGGATTCGTCCTCGCACGGCTCGGACTTGCGCAGCGGGAGAAGGGAAGCGGGACGGAATCTACGTCCCGCTTCCCGCGCCAAAGAGCGGAGTCACTGCGGGGAGAGTACGGGGATGCCCGGACGTCCGGCGGCGCGGCGAGAACTTTTTCGTTTTCACCCCTTGACAATTTCCCGGCTATGGATTACAATACTATCTGTGTTTCGGCTGTGGAGAAGTACTCAAGAGGCCGAAGAGGCGCCCCTGCTAAGGGCGTAGGGTGGGAAACTGCCGCGAGGGTTCAAATCCCTCCTTCTCCGCCAAAGGAAATAGCCCGAAGTCCTTGGGACTTCGGGCTATTTCCTTTTCGCGGCAAATCGCGCTCGCTTCGCTCGCTTACCAATTTGCCGCGAAGCCGTCGGACAGCGCTGCGCGCTGCCGACGGCAAACGCTTCGCTACGCGCCTCGACGGCTTCGCCGTCTTCGACGCACGCTCCGCGCAGTACAATGTTGGGACGTCGGCGCGAAGCGCCGAGGTCTGATGCGCCCGGTAGAAGGCTGGATGCGGTATAAGTTTGAGGGCGCATTGTACACGCCACCGGAAAAAACGGATTAGAATCTATTTCGCCGCTGAAGCGGCGAAACTCTGCGAGGCTGTTCCGCGCCGGTTCGCGCGGTTAAAGTTGCTTGCCTATGGCAAGCAACTTTGCGGAGCCCCGATTCATTCGGGGCGAGCATTTTAATCGGAAGGGCTCCCAAACGGCGCAAAGCGCCGTTTGGGATTCGGCGAAACTCTGCGAGGCTTTTCACTCTTACTTCTTCACAGCCTGATCCGGGTAACCGTTTTCAAATATTTTTGCTAAAAATGTGAAATTTCCCCTTTTCTTTTTGCCGCTTTATGATATAATATTTGCATAACAGCGCTATACCTATTTAAAATACGCGACTTGCGGACGCTTCCCCGGCCTCCGCGCTGCGCGGCAATGAAGAAAATTTGGGAGGAAAGCACATGACAAAGTATGTTTATCTGTTCTCCGAGGGCAACGGCTCGATGCGTGAGCTGCTCGGCGGCAAGGGCGCGAACCTTGCCGAGATGACCAATCTCGGTCTCCCCGTCCCGCAGGGCTTCACCATCACCACCGAGGCCTGCACCCGTTACTATGAGGACGGCAAGCGCATCGGCCCCGACATCGAGGCGCAGATACTCGAGTACATCGAAAAGATGGAGGGCATCACCGGCAAGAAGTTCGGCGACCTCAACAACCCGCTCCTCGTCTCGGTCCGTTCCGGCGCGCGCGCTTCGATGCCCGGAATGATGGACACCATCCTCAACCTCGGCCTCAACGAAGAGGTCGTGGAGGTCATGGCAAAGAAGTCGAACAACCCCCGCTGGGCGTGGGACTGCTACCGCCGCTTCATCCAGATGTACTCCGACGTCGTCATGGAGGTCGGCAAGAAGTACTTTGAGCAGCTTATCGACGCGATGAAGGAAGCGCGCGGCGTCAAGCAAGACGTCGAGCTCACCGCAGACGACCTCAAGGAGCTCGCCTCGCAGTTCAAGGCCGAGTACAAGGCCAAGCTCGGAGAGGACTTCCCGACCGACCCGAAGGAGCAGCTGATGGGTGCCATCAAGGCCGTCTTCCGCTCTTGGGACAATCCGCGTGCGAACGTCTACCGCCGCGACAACGACATACCCTACTCCTGGGGCACCGCCGTCAACGTGCAGGAGATGGTCTTCGGCAACATGGGCGACACGTCCGGAAGCGGCGTCGCTTTCACCCGCAACCCTGCCACCGGAGAGAAGACGCTCTTCGGCGAGTTCCTCACTAACGCTCAGGGCGAGGACGTCGTCGCCGGCATCCGCACCCCGAACCCGATAGCCGACCTCGAGACCACCCTTCCCGAGTGCTACAAGGAGTTCGTCAAGATCTGCAACATACTCGAGAGCCACTATCACGACATGCAGGACATGGAGTTCACCATTGAGGACGGAAAGCTCTTCATGCTCCAGACCCGCAACGGCAAGCGCACCGCCGCCGCCGCGCTCAAGATAGCCTGCGCCCTCGTCGACGAGGGAATGATAGACGAGAAGCAGGCGGTTCTCATGATAGAGCCGCGCACTCTCGACACCCTCCTTCACCCGCAGTTCGACGCGGCGGCCATCGCCAAGAGCGAGCCGCTTGCGCGTGCCCTCGCCGCCTCCCCCGGAGCCGCGAGCGGCAAGATAGTCTTCACCGCCGAGGACGCCAAGGCATGGGCGGCTCGCGGCGAGAAGGTCGTTCTCGTCCGTCTCGAGACCTCCCCGGAGGACATCGAGGGCATGAAGGCCGCGCAGGGCATACTCACCGTCCGCGGCGGCATGACCTCCCACGCCGCCGTCGTCGCGCGCGGCATGGGCGCCTGCTGTGTCTCCGGCTGCAGCGACATAGTCATGGACGAGGAGAACAAGACCTTCGTCCTCGCCGGCAGGACCTTCCATGAGGGCGACCCGATCTCCATCGACGGCACGACCGGCTGTGTCTACGCCGGCCTCATCCCGACGGTCGACGCGACCATCGCGGGCGAGTTCGACCGCGTCATGCAGTGGGCGGACAAGTACCGCAAGCTTCAGGTCCGCACCAATGCCGACACGCCGGCGGACGCGAAGAAGGCCCGCAGCTTCGGCGCGGAGGGCATCGGCCTCTGCCGCACCGAGCACATGTTCTTCGAGGCCGACCGTATCGCCGCCATCCGCGAGATGATCTGCTCGGACACCCCCGAGGAGCGCGAGGCCGCGCTTGCAAAGATCGAGCCGATGCAGCAGGGCGACTTTGAGGCCATCTATGAGGCGATGGAGGGCTACCCCGTCACCATCCGCTTCCTCGACCCGCCGCTCCACGAGTTCGTGCCGACCGAGGAGGCTGACATAGAACTGCTTGCCAAGACCCAGGGCAAGTCCGTGGCGGACATCAAGGCGATAATCAACGGACTGCACGAGTTCAACCCGATGATGGGCCACCGCGGGTGCCGTCTCGCCGTCACCTATCCGGAGATAGCGAAGATGCAGACCACCGCCGTCATCAAGGCCGCGCTCAACGTCCAGGCCAAGCACCCGGATTGGGACGTCGTGCCCGAGATAATGATCCCGCTCGTTGGCGAGGTCAAGGAGCTCGCGTTCGTCAAGAAGCAGGTCACCGAGACCGCCGACAAGATAATTGCCGAGGCCGGAAGCAAGATGCACTATAAGGTCGGCACGATGATAGAGATCCCGCGCGCCGCCATCACCGCCGACGAGATAGCGAAGGAGGCCGAGTTCTTCAGCTTCGGCACGAACGACCTCACGCAGATGACCTTCGGCTTCAGCCGTGACGACGCCGGAAAGTTCCTCGGCGCGTACTACGACAACAAGATTTACGAGAGCGACCCGTTTGCCCGCCTCGACCAGACCGGCGTCGGCCGTCTCATCCAGACCGCCGCGGACCTCGGCCGCAAGACCCGCCCGGACATCAAGCTCGGCATCTGCGGCGAGCACGGCGGCGACCCGTCGAGCGTCGAGTTCTGCCACAAGGTCGGTCTGACCTACGTCAGCTGCTCGCCGTTCCGCGTGCCGATTGCGCGCCTCTCCGCCGCGCAGGCCGCGCTCAAGAACGCGTAAGACGAGACCGTCACATCACAACAAACAGGAGCGCCGAACCCTTTGGGTTCGGCGCTCCTTTACTATTTAACGTCTTCTGGCGGCAAAAAAAGTTTTGAAATTTTTCAAAAAAGCTGTCCCAAAATCGTGACGTGCGGACATATAGGGGTGAGATCGGAAAATCGCAGGGAGGTATTTGCGATGAAGAAGAAAATAGTTGCGGTGGTACTCGTCATAGCCGTGTTTGCCTCGCTGGCTGTGGCGGAGGTGCTCGTCCTCCGAGCGCGCGGGAACGCGGAGATGACGCACGTCGATGAGGGCGGGCGGATAGTCATTTCGGGCATAGACGTGTCGGGCGGCGTACGGTTTGACGGGAACAGCGGGTACGGCCGTGCCGAGCCCGTCGCGCTCACGAAGGGCTCCGAGCTGTTCAACGTAGACTTTTCGGGCCTCTACTTCAATGAGACATACGATTTGGTGCTGAATATCCGTTCAAAGGACGACGCCCACGAATATCTGTACGGAGGATATAAGACCCACGGCAACCGGGAGGTTTACTATGTATGGCCGTGCGGAACGTGCGAACGGCTCGATAAGCATGGTGATCCGGTCGAAGAACGAGAAATTACGCAAGGCGCGAGAATGTGGCCGGGGCTGTATTTCCCGATCAGCGTAATTCACGGAACCTTTATAGATTCCTCGGGCGAGGACGGTACTACGACCGCCTGCATCCCGTTCGCCGAGCCGGGAACCTACCGAATGACGCTCTACTGCTTTGAGTACCTGCCGGAAGAAGAACAGATAGCGGACAAGGTCGGCGACAGGTATGAGGAAGTGAGCTTTATTGTGACAATAGAGCCGCAGCGCGCCGACGTTGAAGTGCTCGATGTCTACACAGCCTTCCGGGACGACGGTGAACTTCGGTGGTATGGGCTTGTCTTTCGCGGCGACGAGGGGATAGAGGTCATAGACGAACGGTGCAGCGATACCGATAATGAGGTAAACTCCTCGAAACTTTTTAGTAGTTTGCCATCTACTTCTGCATTTCAAACCGACACTTACCCTCATCCCGCCCATGTATATCAAAGTCCGAAAACAGATATTATCCAGACTTTTTCCCGCTCGAACGGTGACACTTTCGACGTGACGGTCACGTTCGGGCAGGACCCGCTGGACCCGGAAATATAACGGAAAAGCTTCCAAAGGAGGTACTTACAATGAAGAAGAAAATAGTTGCGGTGGTACTCGTCATAGCCGTGTTCGCCTCGCTTGCCACGGCGGAGGTGCTCGTCCTCCGCGCACGCGACCTGAACCCGGATTTCGGGCTCGTGGCGGAGAAGTACACGATAAAACAGGGCGAGTGCTACCCAAAGACGCCGGTGATATGCACCGGCGACACGGACAGGCTCAACGTTTTTGCCGTGTCAAACGGGGCGTACAATTATCCGGACAAAATGACGCTGTGGTACGAATGCGGAGACACGGACGTCGCCTTTACCGACTGCCGGTATGTGGACGGCAGCGAGATCCTGCCGTACAGCGAAGGCGGAATGGGTACGGTAGAGCGCCGCGAGGGTTCGGAGTGGAAGAACGTCGGACTGCTCTACGACTATAATGGGTACACTCAGGAGGGCGGCAGAGCGCCGTTTTGGGTAGGATACGAGGGCAGGAGCGGCCGGACCTGCGTTTCCGTGCCGACAGACGAGCCCGGGCGTTACCGCATCATGGTAAACTTCCGTGAGTGCCTGAGTACGAAGAACTCCGATTATGCCACGGGGGAGGAGCTCTATGCCGTGACGTTCGAGTACACCGTTTCCCATACGAGTAAGCCGTTCGACCTTGCTCTCTTTTCGATAAGGGGCGACGCCCCGAAATACTACTTCAGGCTCGGGATAAGAGCAAACTGCGGCGAGCGGCTGTGGCTCGACCGCGCCGCCACGACGCTGGAGATGCGTGAAAACGGCGAGTGGCTAGACATGACCGAGCAGGCAGGGTGCGGCATGGACCCGGACAGTCCGGACCGCTATTTCGAGGGCTACGGTTTGGATGCCGGGCTCTTTGTGGGTGCAGCAACCGTTGATGTCATGGATAAAGAGAAAGAGTACCGATTGCACCTCACGTTTGTCACGGCGGCGGACGGCTCGGGCGAGCGGTACGTCCTCACGATACCCTTCAATTTCGCAAAGCGGACGCTTCCCGAATGAACTCCCCAAAGAAACAAAAGAACACCGACCCGAACATCGGGTCGGTGGTTTGTCATGCTGTGCTTTGACGTGGCGGCTCGCGTTTAGCCCGCTACAGCCGTGGTATTCTCGAGGAACTTCTTTATCTCGCCCACGCCCTTGTACTTCGTGACGCCGTCGCCGCTGTCAATGACGAGCGTCGGGGCCTGCATGATGCTGTACTTGCGGCAGAGGTCGGCGTTCTTCTCGGCGAGCTTCTCCTCGTACTTGAAGCCGGCGTCCGCGAGCAGCTCGCGCGCCGTCGGGCAGTTCGGGCAGGTGGAGGTGGTGAAGAGGTAAGCGGCAGGCTCGCTCTTCGCCTTGTCGTAGGCGGTGCCGATGCGGTAGGTCTTGCGCTCCTTGTACTCCTGCGTCTTGCCGTCGTTCCAGTTCTGAACCGGGCGGTAGTAGCCGGTGATGCGGCTGTAGACCTCGGCGGGCTTGCCGCAGTGCGGGCAAGTGAACTGCTCGCCGGTGAGGTAGCCGTGCTCCTTGCATATCGAGTAGGTCGGGGACATGGTGTAGTAGGGGAGCTTGTAGTTCTCCGCTATCTTGCGGACGAGGTTCGCGGCGGCCTTCCAGTCGGGCAGCTTCTCGCCGAGGAAGGCGTGGAAGACGGTGCCGGAGGTGTAGAGGGTCTGGAGCTCGTCCTGAATGTCGAGCGCGGAGAAGATGTCGTCGGTGAAGCCGACCGGCAGGTGCGAGCTGTTGGTGTAGTACGGCGCGCCGCTCATGTCGCCCGCGGTGATGATGTCGGGATAGCGCTCGACGTCGTGCTTGGCGAGGCGGTAGGCGGTGGACTCCGCCGGGGTGGCCTCGAGGTTGTAGAGGTCGCCGTACTGCTCCTGATAGTCGCTGAGGCGCTCGCGCATGTGGTTGAGGACTTCTTTCGTGAACTCCTGCGCGCCCTCGTGGGTGAGGTCTTCACGCAGCCAGCAGGCGTTGAGGCAGGCTTCGTTCATGCCGACAAGACCTATCGTCGAGAAGTGGTTGTTGAAGGTGCCGAGGTAGTGCTTGGTGTAGGGGTAGAGGCCGTTGTCCATAAGGGTGGTGATGACCTTGCGCTTTATCGAGAGCGAGCGCGCGGAGAGGTCCATCATGTGGTCGAGGCGCTCATAGAACTCCTCCTTTGTCTTGGAGAGGTAGGCGATGCGCGGCATGTTTATCGTCACGACGCCGACCGAACCGGTGCTCTCACCCGAGCCGAAGAAGCCGCCGCTCTTCTTGCGGAGCTCGCGGAGGTCGAGGCGGAGACGGCAGCACATCGAGCGGACGTCCGACGGCTCCATGTCGCTGTTGATGTAGTTAGAGAAGTAGGGGGTGCCGTACTTCGCGGTCATCTCGAAGAGAAGCTTGTTGTTCTCGGTCTCCGACCAGTCGAAGTCGCGGGTGATGGAGTAGGTGGGTATCGGATACTGGAAGCCGCGGCCGTTCGCGTCGCCCTCTATCATTATCTCGATGAACGCCTTGTTGACCATGTCCATCTCGGCCTTGCAGTCCTTGTAGCAGAAGTCCATCTCCTTGCCGCCGACGATGCAGGGCAGGTCGGCGAGGTCGGCAGGAACGGTCCAATCGAGGGTTATGTTGGAGAACGGAGCCTGCGTGCCCCAGCGGGACGGGGTGTTCACGCCGTACACGAAGGACTGGATGCACTGCTTGACTTCCTTGTAGGAGAGGTTGTCGACCTTGACGAACGGAGCGAGATAGGTGTCAAAGCTCGAGAACGCCTGAGCGCCCGCCCACTCGTTCTGCATGATGCCGAGGAAGTTGACCATCTGGTTGCAGAGGGTGGAGAGGTGGCTCGCGGGGGAGGAGGTTATCTTTCCGGGGATGCCGCCGAGACCCTCCTGGATGAGCTGCTTGAGGCTCCAGCCGGCGCAGTAGCCGGTGAGCATCGAGAGGTCGTGCAGGTGGATGTCCGCGTTGCGGTGGGCGTTTGCTATCTCCTCGTCATAGACCTCGGAGAGCCAGTAGTTTGCGGTGATGGCGCCCGAGTTCGAGAGGATGAGGCCGCCGACGGAGTAGGTGACGGTCGAGTTCTCCTTGACGCGCCAGTCGTTTATCTTGAGGTAGTTGTCGACCGTCTTCTTGTAGTCAAGGGCGGTCTCGTTCACGGCGCGGAGCTTCTCGCGCTGCTTGCGGTAGAGTATGTACGCCTTCGCGACCGACTCGTACCCGCCACGGGAGAGGACGCTCTCGACGCTGTCCTGAATGTCCTCGATGCCGACGATGCCGTCGTGGACCTTGCCGGCGAAGTCAGCCGTGCTCTTGAGAGCAAGGAAGTCTATGACGCTGTCGTCATAGTTGGTCTCGGTCGCCTCGAACGCCTTGGTGATGGCGGCCGCTATCTTGCTGATGTCGAAGTCGACAATCCGTCCGTCGCGCTTAGCTACCTTATACATGATCCCTATCTCCTTTTGCTTCCTTGATTTTTATTGTGGCGGTATGCGGCTCTGCCGCTCCGTTTTTTCCCGCGTTGAACATATACTACCACATCCTAAATCCGATGTCAATAGCAAATCACAGTATTTAGAAAATTTTTTTGCTACCGACCCCTACATCTTGTGTTTTGCCCTTTTTCGCAGGTCGGACGGCGACAGCTGCGGAAAACCCGCGCGGGACGGCGGAAACGATCCGGCGTCGCGTATGAGGATGCAAAAATCGCCGTCTTCCGCGCCCGAAGCGCGGGCGCGCGGGGACGTCAATCGTCCACGCCGCGGAGCTGCGCCGCGGGGACGTGCTTCCGCGCCGCGCGCAGCATGACCTCGAGCTCGAGGCGGTTGTAGGCGCTGAAGCTTCCGCCGAGTATGTCGCCCTCGTTGCGGAAGCACTGGAGGTAGTACTCCTTCGCGCCCTTGATGAACTCCGCCGCGCCCTCAATGTCGCGCTCGCTGTGCAGCTCGCGCACGACCGTCGTGCGGAACTCGTAGTCGACCGTGCCCGCGAGGAGCATGTCGACGCTCTCGCGTATCGCGCCCATGTCGACGTTCCGGACGCCGCAGACCGCGCCGTACCGCTCGGGCGAGGACTTGATGTCCATCGCGACGCGGTCGACCGCGCCCGCCTCGATGGCTTTCCTCAGCACCTCGGGGCGGGAGCCGTTGGTGTCCAGCTTCACGAGGAAGCCGTGATCCTTTATTTTAAGCAGGAAGTCCACGAGTCCCGGC
Organism: uncultured Clostridia bacterium; assembly: GCA_947585215.1. Lineage (GTDB taxonomy): Bacteria > Bacillota > Clostridia > Oscillospirales > JAAYOS01 > CANRIN01. The sequence goes on along the minus strand of CANPWY010000011.1, from coordinate 634 downwards.
TGAAGGGTGGGCTCGCCGCCGGTCACGCAGACGCCGTCGAGCAGGCCGTGGCGCTTCTCGAGGAAGGCGAAGATGTCCTCCTCGAGTATCTGGGGCTGGTCCTCGGTGCGGAGGACGAGCGAGGTGTTATAGCAGAACGGACAGCGGAAGTTGCAGCCGCCGGTGAACACCGTGCAGGCAGCGCGTCCGGGAAAGTCGAGCAGTGTGAGCTTTTGCAGTCCGTTTATCAGCATATTGCGTTCCTCCTCAATATAGAGCGGTGTCAAGAGGTATTATAACATATATGTTGTGGTCAGGCAAGAGGATTTCGCGGAGAATCGCGCGGGCGAAGCCCGCAGCCTTTTTGCGGGACGGGCCCCGCACCCGAGCGGGCAAAGCCCACACCCATCGAGCGGGGAAGCCCCGCAGGCATTTGCGGGGCGAGCCCCGCGTCCTGAAGTGAGGCAGAGCCTCACCGGTACATTGTGGGGATTGCATCCCCACCCCTCTAGCGGGGAAGCCCCGCGGGCATCTGCGGGGCGACCCCCGCGTCCTTGGTAGAGCGGAGCTCTACCGACGCCATGCGGGGGCTGCGCCCCCGCGCCCTGCGTTACTTTTTGCTTGTGCAAAAAGTAACCAAAAAGCACACGAAGGG
>CANPWY010000010.1 GCA_947585215.1 uncultured Clostridia bacterium | reverse complement strand
GTATTCGGCGGAGCTCGGAGGAACGATAGGCGAAACGCTCCTCACACCGACAAAGATCTACGTCCCGGTGCTGTCGGTGCCGGAGGTCGTGGCACACGTCAAATCTATATGCCACATCACCGGTGGTGGCTGGTACGAGAACATGCCGCGGATGCTGCCGGAGGGCGTCGGCCTCGTGCTCGACCCGAAGAAGATTGAACACCCCGCGATATTCGACCTGATAGAGCGCGAGGGAAAGGTGAGCCGCCGCGATATGTACAACACCTTCAACATGGGCGTCGGCCTGGCGATGACCGTGTCCCCCGAGCACGCGGACGAGGTGAAGCGCGCGCTCGAGCCGTGGGGCGCGGAGATAATCGGCGAGTGCGCGGCAAACGGCGGCTCTATTGATATAGCGCTATGAGCAGAGTGAAGATAGCAGTCCTCGCGAGCGGGGGCGGGACGAACCTCCAGGCGCTCATCGACGCGCGGGACGCGGGGACGCTCCGCTCGGGAGAGCTCGCGCTCGTCGTGGCGTCGAAGTCCTCCGCGTATGCGCTCGAGCGCGCGAGAAACGCCGGGATAGAGACGGTCGTGGTGCCGAGAAAGAAGTTCAATTCGCGCGAGGAGTTCACGCATGAGATAGTGCGCGTCCTCTCCGAGCACGGCATAGGGCTCGTGATACTCGCGGGGTTCCTCTACATACTCTCGCCCGAGTTTGTCGCGAGCTACCCGAACCGCGTGATAAACGTGCATCCGGCGCTGATACCCGCCTTCTCCGGCGAGGGGTGCTACGGACTGCATGTCCACAAAATGGCGCTCGCGCGCGGGGTGAAGGTCACGGGGGCGACGGTCCACTTCGTAAACGAGGAGACCGACGGAGGGCCGATAATCCTCCAGAAGGCGGTCGCGGTCGAGGACGGCGACACGCCGGAGACGCTTCAGCTCCGCGTCATGCAGCAGGCGGAGTGGAAGCTGCTCCCCGAGGCGGCGGAGCTCTTCTGCGCGGGACGGCTGAGAATAGAAAACGGCAGGGTGCGCATCCTGCCGGAGTGAGATGAGCCGCAGGCGGGGCTCCGCCACGGCGGGAATAACCGAAAGTGAGTGTTATGCTATGAAGGTTTTGGTGATAGGCGGCGGCGGACGCGAACACGCCATCGTCCGCAAGCTCGCGGAGAGCCCGAGGGTCACGGAACTGCTCTGCGCGCCGGGAAACGGCGGCATCGCGGCGAACGCAAGGTGCTTTCCCGAGGTGAAGGCCACAGATCTCGACGCGGTATGCACCCTCGTGAAGTCCGAAAGGCCGGACTTTGTGGTGGTGGCGCCCGACGATCCTCTCGCGATGGGACTTGTCGACCGGCTCGAGGAGATGGGCGTCCGCGCGTTCGGGCCTCACGCCCGCGCGGCGGAGATAGAGGCGAGCAAGGCGTTCGCGAAGGACTTCATGCGCCGCCACAACATCCCCACGGCGGAGTACGAGACCTTCGGTGAGCTCGAGCCGGCGCTTGAGTACATCCGAAGGAAGGGCGCGCCTATCGTCATCAAGGCGGACGGCCTCGCGCTCGGCAAGGGCGTCGTCGTGGCGCAGAACGTCGAGGACGCGGAGAAAGCCGCGCGCGATATGCTCGAGGGTGGCGCCTTCGGCGCGGCCGGTAGGCGCATAGTCGTGGAGGAGTGCCTCATGGGCCCCGAGGTGACGGCGCTCTGCTTTGTGGACGGCACGACCGTCCGTCCAATGCCCGCCTCGCGCGACCACAAGCGCGCCTACGACAACGACGAGGGTCCGAACACCGGAGGCATGGGCGTCGTCCTGCCGGCCTCCGGCTACACCAAGGAGACGGAGCAGTGGTGCATAGAGCACATCTTCCGTCCGACGCTCGACGGCCTCCGCGAGGAGGGGCGCGAGTTCAGGGGCGTCCTCTACGGCGGCCTGATGCTCACGCCGAACGGCCCGAAGGTCATAGAGTTCAACGCGCGCTTCGGCGACCCGGAGTGCGAGACGGTGCTTCCGCTTCTCGAGACCGACATCATGGACGTATTCGACGCCTGCGTGGACGGAACGCTCGACCGGCTCGATATAAAATGGAAGGACGAGGCGAGTTGCTGCGTCATACTCGCGAGCGGCGGCTACCCCGTAAGCTACAAGAAGGGCTTTGAGATAACTGGCATAGAGAACGTCTCGGGCGCGGAGGTGTACCACTGCGGCACGGCGGTCTCGGACGGGAAGCTCGTAACGAACGGCGGCCGCGTACTCGCCGTCGTCGCGACGGCACCGACGCTGCCGGAGGCGATAGAAAAGAGCTACGCGGAGGCAAGGAAGATACACTTTGAGGGCGTCCACATGCGCGGCGACATCGGAGGGAGACGGTAAAATGACGGTAGGAGCTGCTTCCATAGCAGGGATGTGGATATACATCGTCGCGGTGCTCGCGGCGATAGTCGCGGTGTTCTGGATATTTGGCCACCGCGTTGAGATGAACCTCTCCACGATGATACTCGGCGCGATAGCCTACTTCGTCTTTGACACGATATTGCTCGCAATGGTGTTTGACAACATCGTCGTCGGCACCTTCTCGCGCGGACTGTATGACACCATAACGACAAACCCGATGGTGTTCGTGCCCTACTACGCGATAACGCGCGGGCTTTTCTACATGCTCGGGATGTACATCGCTACCCGGATGAGTATGCGTTCGGATACGCCCGGCGGCGGAGTGGCCATAGCGATAGGCTTTACGGCGGGCTTCGGCATAATGAACCGCAACCACGGCATCTGGACGGTGTTCCAGGCGTGGAGGACGGCGCACGCCGTCAACGCACAGGGCGGCGTGGACGCGTATCTCGCCCTGATGCGTGCGGAGGAGGCCGAGGCGGAGGACATTGAATCGATGCGCGTCTCGCTTGACGCGCTCTGCGACACGACCCTCGGCTACTACATCGTAAACGTCGTCGAAGTTCTGCTCATCATGGGCGCGCTGTTTGCGATGGCGGTGATAATCCACCTCGCCGTGACGCGCCGCGCCCCGTACCGCTATCTCGGGCTGAGCGTGCCGATGTACATGGTGGTGATGCTGCCGACGGCGGTGATGCTCGCGGGACTTATGCCGGGCGGGCGCGCGGTGTACGATGTCCTGCTCGCGGCCGTCTGCGGCGGAACGATAGCGCTTGCCGCAGTGCTCGCAAAGAAATACATGAAAAACCCGATGAAGTGGTGACGTGAAAGTCCCGCGCCGGAGGACGGGCAAGGGCAAAATAATAACTTTCGGAGGCACAGCCGCCCCGCAGACATCTGCGGGGCGGCTTATTGTGTAATATTCTGGACACATCCGCAGCTCCTCGGAGCGGACGGGCCGGCGTGCCATACCGGCCGGAACGGCATCCGCATATTCTGACATCGGGGGAGTGTATCTCCCCCGCATTACTCAGGAAAGGAGACTGTGTGATGAGAGTAAGAACAGGCGTAAGGGCGCTGCTTCTGGCGGCGGTCTGCCTGAATATGACGATGTTCGATCACGGTGAGACGCCCACGGGCGTACCGGCGTCCGAAGCAGACAGTCTCACCGAAGAGAACCCTCCGCCGGAGGAGGACGTGTACGTCCTTCGCGCCGTGGGACAGAGGTACACGGTGCCGACCGAGGGGGAATTCGCACTCGCGAGCTGTGAGCTTGTCCCGCCCGCCGGACAGGAGGGAGAAGTATACTGCGACCTGCTCACCGTCGAGGTCCCGGTGCCGTATGACGCGCTCGACGGGGAGTATGCCGAATACTCGCGCCACGAGCAGTCGGGCACGGACGTCCCGCCGGACGCCGTGTTTGTCTATGAAAAGGAAAAAACGGTCTATTTCATCTGGAGCGGACTCACCTTGCCGGAGGGCGGCGTGCTGACGGTAACGCCGTACTTCGTGTGGGAGAGCCGTCGCACGGCGGATGAGACGACCGGAGGAAGGGGACAGGTGCGCATAGCAAAGCCGCCCTCCGCCGTGGCGGAGATCGCGGGGATGGGAACGATAACGTTTGCCCTTGCGGGAGGCGCGGAGAGGACCGCGTTCGACTTTCCGCGGCCGCGCTTCCGCGTTCTGCCGGCTGAGGGGGATAGCGTGTTCAGCGGCGACCGCGCGGTAACCGCCGGAGAGAGCGCGTACTTTGACGCCTATATCGAGGCGGAGGACGCGGCGGGAACCGTGCCGGATACCGTGATATATCTCTGCCTGCCGGAGACGGTGACGCCGGAGGATATCGCGATAAGCGAACGCCTCACCGGCGCGGACGGCGCTTCCGAGGAACGGGAGCTTCCGCCGGAGGACTTCACCGTCGGGTGCGAAGCGGGCAAGGGATACCGGGTGTATAAAGCGGAGTTTTCCGGGACGAGCGGCCTCGTAGGCGACTGCGGCGGGAAAAGACGCGCGCTCAGGCTCTCCTTCCGGCTCGCGACCTCGCCGGATATGCCGGACACTCTGCTCTGCACCCACGACTTCCTGCTCGTGGACGGCGGAGCCGCGCCGGATACCGAGCCGGACGAATATCAGACAAAAGACGTCCGGGACGTGGACCGCGACGGCGACGCCGAATACCTCTTCACTGCCGCCGACACGGAGGAAAATCGGCTGGATATCCGCGAAGCTCTCCGTCTGCCGGAAGCGGAACTGCGCGCAAGGACGGGCAGAGACGCGGCGGACGACCCGCAAGCACCGTACTACGACTTTGCGCTTCCCGAGGGCGCGGACGAAGACCTCACGGCGGACGGCAGAACTATGTATCTCGGCGCGGACGGTGAAACGGTGGAGCTGCTCCTTTCCGCGGAAAACGACTCCGCCGGGACGCTCGTTTTCGGAAAGGACAGAGTCTGTTGCTATTATATTCCGATCCCGGGGGAGTGGGACTGTCCCACGGAGGATCTCGGAGTAATTCGGAACAAACTGTCCTTCGAGCTCTCGCGGACGGTAAGCATCTCCTGCGAAGGAGCGTCCGCAAGGACTGCGGAGCCGCCCTTCGAGGCGTTCTACGGCGTCCCGGAGGAGCGGAACGGAGCGGGGGAGCTGAGCTTTCTTGCGGAGGACGAACTGACGCCGGAGGACCTGTCGGATGTTCGCGCGGTACTGCTTTGGGCGGAGCCCGGATCGGAGATGCCTCCGGGCGAGCGGATAACGGCGACGGTGGAACTGTCGCTGCGGCTTTCGGAGGAGAACAGAGCGGGGGACGTCTCCGAGTGGTACGTCTGCGGCAGAACGTCGTCGAGGTCGGGGGAGAGCAGCGTGGTTTTCACCCAGACTGTACGCGCCGAGCTGAGCGCGGAGCCGTCGGTTGAGCCGAGTGTGGAGCCGTCGGTCGAACCGAGCACGGAGCCGTCGGTCGAACTAAGCACGGAGCCGTCGGTCGAACTAAGCACGGAACCGTCGGCCGAACCAAGCACGGAGCCGTCGGCCGAACCGAGTACGGAGCCGTCGGCCGAACCGAGTACGGAGCCGTCGGTCGAACCAAGCACGGAACCGTCGGTCGAGCCGAGTGTGGAACCGTCAGACGAACCGAGCGCGGAGCCATCGGTTGAGCCGAGTGCGGAACCGTCGGTCGAACAGAGCGCGGAGCCGTCCGCCGAGCCGAGCGCGGAACCGTCGGTCGAACAGAGCGCGGAGCCGTCCGTAGAGCCAAGCACGGAACCGTTCGTCGAACCGAGCGCGGAGCCGTCCGGCGAGCCAAGTGCGGGGCCGTCGGTCGAGCGGAGCACGGAGCCGAGCGCGGAACCATCGGCAGAGCCGAGCACGGAACTGTCCGCAGAGCCGAGTGCGGAGCCGTCAATCGAGCCGAGCGCGGAGCCGTCAACCGAGTCGAGTGCGGAGCCGTCGATCGAGCCGAGTGCGGAACCGGTGCCGAAGACGGGCGATGAAAGCGGAAAATGGCTCGCGCTTCTCGCGGCGTCGCTCGCGGTGCTTGCGGCGCTTGCCGTGGGAGACCTTTGGAGAAGACGCCGGTGATATGCCGCAAGAGCAGTGGAGACGGCCGGAGGTCCGGCCGCCTCCCGCCGCGCAAATTCGGGAGCCGGTATTGAAAATTACGCGGCGGTAGTGTATAATATTTTGGAATAAAGCTCCAAAAAACCGAAGCCTCCGCGCACGCCGCGAAGGCTTGAAAGGAAGACAGAAATGAAGTTCAACACAGAATGTCTCCACGCGGGCTACCGTCCCGCAAACGGGGAACCGAGGAATATTCCGATAATCCAGTCGACCACCTTCCGCTACGAGACGAGCGCGGAGATGGGCATGCTCTTCGACCTCGAGAAGGAGGGCTACTTCTACACCCGCCTGCAGAACCCCACGAGCGACGCCGTCGCGGCGCGCATCTGCGCGCTCGAGGGCGGCAGTGCGGCGATGCTGCTCTCCTCCGGCCAGGCGGCGAGCTTCTTTGCGGTGTTCAACATAGCGTCGGCGGGGGATCACGTCGTCGCGTCGTCGGCAATTTACGGCGGGACGTACAACCTCTTCGCAGTCACGATGAAGCGGATGGGCATAGACTTCACCTTCGTCGACCCGGACTGCTCGGAGGAGGAGCTCGCGGCGGCGTTCCGTCCGAACACCAAGGCGCTCTTCGGTGAGACGATAGCAAACCCCGCGCTCACCGTCCTCGACATAGAGAAGTTCGCAAAGGCCGCGCACGCGCACGGCGTTCCGCTCATCGTTGACAACACTTTTGCTACGCCGTATCTCTGCCGTCCGTTCGAGTGGGGCGCGGACATAGTCACCCACTCCACCACGAAGTACCTCGACGGCCACGCTGCCGCGGTCGGCGGAGCGATAGTCGACTCCGGCAATTTTGACTGGGAGAAGTATGCGGATAAGTACCCCGGCCTCACCACACCGGACGACAGCTACCACGGCATCACCTACACGAAGAAATTCGGCAGGGGAGGGGCGTATATCACGAAGGCCGTCGCCCAGCTCATGCGCGACTTTGGCTCCACTCCCGCGCCGATGAACGCGTTCCTGCTCGGCCTCGGTATCGAGACGCTTCCGCTCCGCATGGAGAAGCACTGCTCGAACGCCCTCGCGATAGCGGAGCACCTTGAAAAGCATCCGAAGATAACGTGGGTTCGTTACGCCGGACTTCCGGGGGACAAGTACCACGCCCTCGCGGAGAAGTATCTGCCGAAGGGAGCCTGCGGCGTCGTGTCCTTCGGAGTGAAGGGCGGACGCGCTGCCGCGGAGAAGTTCATGAACGGGCTTGAGATAGCGTCGGTGGCGACGCACGTTGCGGATGCCAAGACCTGCGTGCTTCACCCGGCGTCGGCAACACACCGCCAGATGAACGACGAGGAGCTCGCCGCCGCGGGTGTCTCGCCCGACCTCGTGCGTTTCTCGGTGGGCCTCGAGGACGTCGAGGACCTCATCGCGGACATAGACCGCGCGCTCGAGAGAGTGTAAAGACATGCGGAGAGCAATCGCAGAACTCACCGGCGTACTTGCGTTGTGCGCGCCGGACAGCGCCTGCGATTTGCCGCAATATCCGAGACAAAGGAGCGGACGCCGAAAGGCATCCGCTCCTCTGCGTTATAGCTCGGTGCTGTGACCGTTACTTAAGACCGTTTTCGTAGGCCTCGATCATCTTCTTGAACGTGTGACCCGTGGAACCCGCGAGCTCTGAAACCCTTGAAACTACAGGGTTTGTGCCTGGTCGCTCACCGGGGGTAGTGATTTGACCCGCACGGCGCGCGAGCTTTTGGAGGAATTTTCGGGTGCTCTCGCCGGTGAGGATGCGGATGTCCAGACGCATAGAGCCGTCCTCCTCCGGGGTAACAAATATCTTGTCGATGTACCGGTCAACGAACTCCTTGGTGACTATGCCCTGCGCGGCGTCACGGCGCGCGTCCCGGAGCACGCGGCGGATGGCGTCGATGTGCTGTCTGAACTCCTCCCTTGAGACCTGTGCCTGCTCCAGCTCGAAGATCTCGCGCTCGGCATCCTCGATCTCGCGGTCACAGTCCTGATTCATGGAGAGGAAGTCCTTGTCGGTGATCTGCCCCGCGATGTTGTAGGTCAGCAGCTTGCCCTTCTTCTTCCGGGCGAGGTCGATTTGAACATTCAGGGCTTCGATCCGTTTCCCGACGTCATCCTCCATGGTTTGGGAGGTGTAGAGCTCTACATAGTGGTTCAGATATGTCTCGGCGTCTTCCTCGGTCTCACGGAACACCTCAAGAAGCAGGGGTTTCAGCTCCTCCTCGTAGATTGCGAAGGAGGGGCAGGACTCCGCGCCGTTCTTGATCTTCCCGGAGCAGACCCACTTGCTGTTCTTGCGGCCGAGATGATCCACACTGTCCCGCCGGTAGTAGGCGGCGCCGCAGTTGGTGCAGTAGAGCTTGCCGGTGAGGAGATTTCCGTGGTTGCAGATGCCCTGCCGTGCCTTCACGTCCTCGCTGCGCTTTTGCAGTACCTTGTTTGCCCTGTCCCACAAATCCTCGTCCACGATGGCGGGGACGATCTCGCCGGTCTCGTCCTTGAACATGACCCACTCCTCCGGGGGAAGAAACTTCTGCTTTTTCGTAAAGAGGTCGAGCACCTTAACCTTGTTTCCGACATAGTAGCCCTTGTACTTGGGGTTTGAAATCATTCCCGACATGGTGGTGTGGGCTATTTTCTTGTCGTTGTGGTTGCGGTAGCCCTTCTCCCAGAACAGGGTCTCGATCTGTTTCATGGAGTAGTTCCCGGTGGCGTACAGCCGGAACAGTTCCCGCACCATGGGAGCCTCCGCCTCGTCGATGACGAGCCGCCCGCCGTCCTTGCGGTAGCCGAAGATGCGGCTGTTTCCGAGCACCACTCCCTTTTTGATGGCCTGAGCGTGGCCGAACTTCACACGGCTGGACAGCTTGCGGAGCTCGTCCTGAGCAATGCCGGACATTATGGTGAGGCGCAGTTCGCTGTCCTCGTCCAATGTGTTTATGTTGTCGTTTTGGAACAGGACGCCCACCCCGGCGTTCAGCAGCTCCCGGGTGTACTGTATGGAGTCGAGAGTGTTTCGCGCGAAGCGGGTTATCTCCTTGGTGATGATGAAGTCGAATTTACCCGCTTTGCCGTCCTCCACCATGTGGTGGAAGCTCTCCCGCTTCTTCGTGGTGGCGGCGGACAGACCCTCGTCGATGTACCCTTCAACATAGGTCCAGCAGGGGTTCTTTCTGATGAAGTCGCTGTAATAGCTTATCTGGTTCTCGAGGGAGTTGAGCTGCTCGTCCTTCTCGCTGGACACGCGGGCGTAGAAGGTCACCCGCATGGGGAGTTCATAGACGGAGCGCATCCGAAGCTGCTGTCGGGCGGTATGGATGTCCATGGTCATTCCTCCAAAAGTTCGTTATATCATCTTTATATTTATTATAGAAAGAAGAAATAAAAATGTCAAGGCAAAGATACCCGGCTTTGCCGCCGGGCGTCTTCGGGTTCATTTCCGCTTTGCCTGTATCCGCATACAATAACGCAGATACTATCTTACTAATATTTCAAATGTTATAATGCAACATAAATGTTATTATCATATATCGCCTGCCGCGCTAGCACGATATGTATGAGCGCAGAATCTGCGCTCTGCGGAGGAAATTATCGCTCGCGATCGCTCCTTGTCTTTTTGCGTTCACGGTCGCAGTGGGCGGCAATCACGTTGCACATCCTGATGTACTCCTTTTCCGTGATCACCTTGTGCTCATACAGATATTTGTTGTAGTAATTGAGCCAGATCTCCTCCGCCATAATGTGTCGAATCTGCTCGTTTGTCATTACGGTTCCTTTCACTGTCCGGCTTGCTGCGGCAAATGTTTCTCTTACCGATATTATTGACCTTTCTTCTCTGATTTAGCATATCCCGGCGGCAAATTTCACTCCTCTCCTTCGACCTTGCGTCCCTGTTTAAGCAGCGGCCCTGTGCCGATGTTTTCGGGGAGCTGTCGCGTCAGCAGTTCGAGCGCCACCTTGTTTAAGTCGGCGAGGGCGTCGTCAAGACGCTGTGCCTGGATGCTTCCCTGCGCGCGAGCTATGGCGGCAAGCTGCTTGATGTCGTTCCCGATACTGAAGAGGTCGTTTCTTACCTGCCAGAACTCCGGCGGCGGACTGTCGTGCGGGACCATTCCTTTTATCAGAAAGCGGATGAAGGTGGAGACTGGAAGACCTGCCTTTTCGGAGCGTCGGTGCAAATAGTCAAGCTCCTTCTGAGTCAGGCGAATGTGGATGCTCTTGTCGCGTTTTCTCACTATGTCCTCCTTATCTGTTTTTGTGGTTCGTGCTTTGAAGGGGTTTCAGGGACCACCCTGAAAAATGCATTTGGGGCTACAAATGCGTTGCTTGCTATACCAGATAACGCATCTGCTGCCTCTGCGATTCTGCCGAACTTACTCCGTCCTCTTTTTGGGTACTGCCATAATCTCTGCTCGCGCTTTCTCTGCATGTATTTGTTATGAACCGGCTGCCGTATGATTTCATGCCTGTTTCTCGGGGGAGGAGAGACGAACCTTGTGAGGCGGAGCTTTGTTTTGAGGTGTGTTCATAACGTGAGTCACCACTCCTTCATTTTATTTGGCATCAAAAGTGATGCCATTCTGCTTTGCGGCAAAAAAGAAATGGCATCAAAAGTGATGCCATCTGCGACGGACATTGTTCCTGATTTGCACAACCAAATAAGTCTTGTCTCTGCAAAACGCCGTAGCCCGCAAATGCCCCTACACCTATTAGCTTAAAAATCCGAGCAATTCGGACACAAAAATTAAAATTTTTTCAGAAAAAGACCTCGAGAGACTTTGCAGTCTCCCGAGGTCTCTTGTATGTTCTATTTCTGCACGGTCTTGTAGGAATTGCGGGTTTTGTACGGCACAGCCGGGAGTGATGACGGACGCAGAAAATCGGAAAGGGTATAGCCGTCCTCGGTAAGCCTTCGGCGGAGATATGTAAGACTTCGTTTAATCTGATGCCTTACCGCGCCCTCGGAGACGCCTTCGCGCCGGGCAATTTCGGTGAAGCTGAGACCTTCAAGGAAGTGAAGCTCCAGCCTCCGCCGCTGTACTCCGCCGAGCTCGGACATCGCCTTTTGAAATGCTCTTTCCGCTTCCAGACGAAAGAACTCCCGCTCCGCAGATTCGCCCCGCATTTCAACGTGGCAGCAGAGCGGACTGCCGGCGTCCTCGGAACCGGAACCGTCCGGGGGACGCTCCGTACCAAAGGGATAGGTGAGTACCCCGTACTGATAGTCCCGATTTTTACAGCGTACATGCTCGGACCGCGTTTCCTTAAGACAATTCCTGACTTCCTCCGTGACCTCGACCTCCATGTACAGGTCAAAGTGTTCGCGTATTGTCATTACGGCGACCTCCCGATTTACGGTTTGTTATGTAAATCGGAAGTCAAGAGAACGCAGAAAACAGAACCTATGTTCTATTATACAGGGTTGCCGCGAAATGTCAAGTGTCTGGTGTGATTGCTTATGGATTCAGCCGTCGAGAAGGTGAAAATATTTTGAGACTGCCCTTGCATCTTCCCACACCTCGGAGTATAATATAAAAGTGTGAGAAACAAACGCAAAGACACATAGAAAAGTGTGATGAGGTATTTATGGAACGACTGATAATGAACGACCTTTTGAAGTGGAAGAACTCCAAGCACCGCAAGCCCTTGATTTTGAAGGGCGTGCGGCAGGTGGGGAAGACCTGGGCGCTCCGGGAGTTCGGTCGGCGGTACTACGAGAACACCGCCTACTTTAACTTTGACGAGCACGAGGAGTACCGCCAGTTCTTCGAGACTACCAAGGACGTGGACCGTATTCTCCAGAATCTCATGCTGGCGAGCGGTCAGCGCATCCTGCCCGAAAAGACGCTCATAATCTTTGACGAGGTGCAGGATTGTCCGAACGTCATAAACTCCATGAAGTATTTCTGCGAGAACGCGCCGCAGTACCACATCGCCTGCGCTGGGTCGCTGCTCGGGATAGCGCTCGCGAAGCCGTCGTCCTTCCCGGTGGGGAAGGTCAACTTCATGCAGATAGACCCCATGACATTCACGGAATTCCTGATGGCGAACGGCGACGGGAACCTCGCGGAGTACCTGAACGGCGTGGACGTCATCGAGCCCATTCCGGACGCCTTTTTCAACCCGCTGACGGAGAAGCTCAAGATGTACTACGTCACCGGAGGGATGCCGGAGCCGGTGCTGATGTGGACTCAGGAGCGGGACGTGGAAGCCATGCAGGAGGCGCTCTCCGGCATAATCGGAGCCTACGAGCGCGACTTTGCCAAGCACCCGGACGTGAAGGAGTTTCCGAAAATTTCGATGATATGGAAGTCAATCCCGTCGCAGCTCGCGCGGGAAAACAAGAAATTCATCTACAAGGTCGTCAAAGAGGGCGCGCGGGCGCGGGAGTACGAGGACGCCCTTCAATGGCTGGTGGACGCACGCTTGGTACACAAGGTCTACCGCAGCACTGCGCCGAGACTGCCCGTGGCCGCCTACGACGACCTGTCGGCATTCAAGATATATCTTGCGGACGTCGGACTTCTGCGCCGCTTGGCTCAGCTCGCGCCCACGGCGTTCGGGGAGGGAAACCGGCTGTTTACCGAGTTCAAGGGCGCGCTGACGGAAAACTATGTGTTGCAAACGCTAGTCACGCAGTTTGAGGTGCTGCCGCGCTATTGGAGTCAGAACAACCCGCCCTACGAGGTGGACTTTCTGATACAGCGCGAAAACGACGTCTTCCCGGTGGAGGTCAAGTCCGAAGCAAACACCGCAAGCAGGAGCCTGCGGAAGTTCAAGGAGCTGTTCCCGGAGGAGGTAAAGCTCCGCATCCGCTTCTCGCTGGACAATCTGAAGCTCGACGGCGATGTGCTGAACATCCCGCTGTTCATGGCGGACCAGACGGAGAGGCTGATTGGGGTGGGGCTGGGAGAATAGTAGATGCTATGGCTAATCAGACCTGAATTCGGAAGATTTGTCTATTGGGCGTCGGGAGGAAGCTCATATGAGTTTCTCAACTATGATGATTTGGCAGATTATTTGATTCCCGTACCCTCTATTGGAATCAAAAAGCAATCGGCGATATATTTTTATCCTATGCCAAAAAAAGATATTAACGCACAATAAAAATCGCAAATCCAAGACCTTTGCCCAATCCTGATTAAAGGGTCAATTGAGGAAGGCAAAAACTAATAGGAGGTTCCATGAGTTATTATACCGAACGGCACGGAATGAGAAGTCCCGTGGAACGAACAGAGATTATTACATATGAAATGTATGCTCTGCTTTTTGACTGTTGTGAACGATATTTTGATAATATTGCGTGGAAATATCCGGAGGAATGCCCGGACGGGAATGGTTGCTGCGGCGTAGATATGCTCAAGTTAAGCAATAACTTGAAATATGAAATCCCTGCGCTGTTTCAAAATAGAAGCGGTATAATAGATAAACCAAAGAAGAATCCGTATGGCGTAGATGATAAATTTGATCAATACGGGCTGCTGGATTTTATTGAGTTTATGTTTGCCACCGTCAGAAATATTTCCAGCCGATTCTGGCACAGCTATTATAATCATTATGATCTTCACTTCGAGAATATGAGAGGAGTGGCATCTCAATTCAGAGATGACATAAATCGAATTTTCAATCAAACCGGTCTGCTTTACTCGCTGTCTGATTTTGGCATGGTTGAGCGCGTAAGCGAGAACGGGGTGCTTTCAAACGATATTGAGAATAGAGTGGAACAAGTGACCGAAAAAGGACTTAAAGAACTGATTCAGGAGGCTATCCTTCTTTATAAAACGCCGACACCACAGGCCCGCCGAGATTCAGTAGTGAAAATATGGAATGCCTTTGAGCGCCTTAAATCGTACTATGAAACTGCAACCGTGAATAAAAAGGCTTCCGCTTCCAAAATAGTCAGTGACATGGCCGGCGGGCAAACGGACTTTGTTGCGTTATTCAACGATGAATTTATGACGCTAACCAGGATAGGAAACAATTATCGGATTCGCCATCACGAGATGGATAAAATAGATATTACCGATTCTAGGCATTACGATTATTTCTTTAACCGCTGCCTCTCGCTTGTCGCGCTGGCAATTCAATATTTAGACTAAGTTATATCGTACTGTGAGGTGCTTACATTGACTAATTCTGATCTGAATCATTATATCCTTCACTATCTGACCGAGGATAAGACAAAGAGTGCAATTATGTTAACCGGTGGTTGGGGAACCGGGAAGAGTTATTATGTGAAGAACGAATTGATTCCGTATTTAAGTGACGCTTCCCATGGCGCCCATTCCTGCATAGTCGTATCACTTTATGGAATCAAGGATACATTGGAAATAAGTAAGAGTATCTATCTTGAGGCAAAGCTAAAGTTTTTAAATGCGGGCGGGGCGGTCTTAGCTCATGGTAAATTTGCGGCAAAGTCCGTATTTAAGGGTATAACCAGTTTCTTTGGAGTTGATTTATCAAAATCTGAAGATGAGTTGAAGGAACTTTATGAGTCAATAGATTTGAGCGGAAGGCTTATTATTCTCGAAGACATCGAAAGATCCGAGATAGATATTCTAAAAGTTTTAGGATATGTTAATTCTCTCGTAGAGCAGGATGGCGCAAAAGTACTTATGGTTGCTAATGAAAATGAAATTCTACAATATCATGACAGCGAGCCAGGCAAAGACGGAAAGACGCATAAAGTTCCTGATGAGAAAACGGAATTATATTTAAGGTCAAAAGAAAAAACTATTAGTGACACTATAAACTTCTATGGGGATTTGGATAAAGCAGTTAAGGAAATAATGCTATCTTTTAGTAACACGCTTCTTTTATCACTTGCATCAGATGAAGTCATAAACGATGTTATTGATCTAATGAACCTTAAAAGCAACAATCTACGAGCATTCATATATGCATGTCAGAAAGTAGCTGATATTTTCGACTTAGTTGAAATTCATGATGAGGACTTTTTGAAGACGGTATTTTTCAGCGTCATTAATCTTTCTATGAATATAAAAGATGGTTACTTTCCTAAATGGGAAGGAAATGATTTGGTCTCATCGGATTTGGGCATTGCAAATTATCCGCTGTATAGATTTTGCTATGACTATATAAGATGGCAGGAATTTGAACAGGAAAAAGTCCAGCAAGCTATAGATGCCCATAAAAAGATGCGGCTTTATGACCGCCATGCGGGAGCAAACGGTGATAAAGATCTAAACATTCTTTTTTCTTACCATACTCACTGTGAAAGTGACGTTAAAACCGCTTTATCCCATATAGAAACCCGTTTGGCCAATTCGGAGGACATACCGTTTTATAGTTACGGTAGATTGGCATATTATCTCGTCGTGTGCAATGAAGTTTTGGAATTTGATTATTCGTCTTGCAAAGACAGGATGATCTCCAATTTGCAGAGCCGTGAAGATGAAATCGATCTTGATCTTCTATTTCTTGACCACTTTGAATCTGGCAATGAACCTTTTGACCAGAAGAAAAAATACGAAGAATTTTCAAAAGCTATAAAGAATGCGATAGAAACTACAAGAAACAACTTCGAATTTACCTATTTGCCAGAGGATATCAGCAAATTTTACACATATGTAGCCAGAAATAGGGGGCAGATTATTGCCGGTCATGCTTTTATCAGCAGGCTGGACCTAGAAAAGCTACTCGAAATGGTTTTTATTTGCAGTCCATCTCAGCTTGATGAGATGCGGGGAGTATTTTGGGCAATATATAGACATGCTGCAAAAGACTTTTTTATTGAGGATGACGTTTTGTTTATGAAAAGTCTGGTGTCTAAGATTGAGAGCGTCCTTCCAGAAAGATCTGGCGGAATGGATAGAATCGCTTTGTGGCAAATAAAAATTCTAATTGACAATCTACAGCATTTCATTGAACAACTTTCATAGCAGAGGGGCGAGAACGAGCAAGGAGTATCATTTTGAAAAAAGGAAAATCAACAGAAGAACAACTTGGCCGGCAATCATAGAATTGTTCACTTTACAAGGCTATACCTATGTCCACGGAGATAATATACACCGAAAGTACGAAGATGTTTTACTTGAAGATGACTTGCGCTCATTGCTTTTCAGCTCGCTATGCCCAGTACGGTCTGAATGATGTCGAAATGAAAAAGATAGTCAACAAGCTCGTTGTGATCCAATCAACGCTGCTCTATCTCGGTAACCAGGAGGCTTTCTGGCTTGTCAATAAGGGCTATGACCTTGTGCGCGATGACGTTCGCAAAGTGGCACTTCATGTAGATTACATAGATTTCGACAACCCGGAAAATAATATCTTCAAAGTCGTAAATCAGTATATTCCGCGTTCTATCTTTTTTGGGCACTGCAGCTGATGAAGGCACGCAAGCAATGACAACGTGTAACGCTTATAAAAATAAACCGTAAAGATGTTGGCACAAGATACAAAGAAATCCGTATTCCCAAGCCATTATGCCATAGTGAGCTGACGATGCATCAAAGGCTTTTCGTGAGGTTGGTAGGAGCAAAGAAACAGTTTGTGCAGCTACAAACTCCGACGATTACGAATATATCGCATGAGTAAGGGCATTTGATTCGGAAGAGAATTAATAACATAATCAAAAACTCAGGAGGGTGCAATATGGGCGAAAGATTAACAGGAATAAGCACACCGGGTGGTGGGTATTCACGGAAGTATACAAAAGCAGAGGAGAAATTCACTCCTCTGATGATATCCCCGGGTCAAAAAATCAAGGTATTCATTAGTTCTATCTGCGGTGTGGAGAAATATGACGAAATTCGAGCTGCACTAAAAAGTGCCCTAGAAGCTACACAATTATTTGATGTATATACGTTTGAAGGGAAAAGCGCATCCACATTGCCTGCATATGCTCATTACAAATTTGCTTTAGAAGACAGTGACGTTTGTATTTTCTTAATCGATAACGCCGATGATATTACGTCGGGAGTACAGGCTGAAATCGACACCGTCAAAAAGTATAACATTAAAGCGTTGTATTATTTCTGCGATGAAACTCAAAAAGAAAAAACTGCGTTGGAACAAAGCCTAACGGGTTCATATTTTGCCAAAAACAAAACCGTGCACAGTTTCAGCGAATTAAGTCAAGAGGGAGCCCGAGCATTAATTGAAGACATCATTGCTGTATATCATTACTATTGCACTGGAAGAATTATTTTGAAATCCGATGAAAAGGACGAGATTCAGAGTGTAGAGGTTACAGGAGCAGGAAAATACCAGTTGCCTACAATTCCTAAGGTTACACTAAAGAATGTAGATAAGTGTAGAGACTATATATTGAAGTTTGTGCTTGGATACACTCGAAGTAGGTATCCAGATGAAACGGGAAAGACAAGCGATTTTGACGAATGGGGTCTTCAGTTCCTTCCGATATTATTTGAGGGAGAATCTATCAAACATTTTAACACCGCAATGTATTTGGACACATTAAAAGCACAGCAAGATATAGAGCATTGTCAAATTGTTCACATTCGCTGGCAGGCAATCCAAGCATATTTTGTGGGTGATATCGAAAAATGTGTAGAATATCTAGAAGCAGCGTTAAGCCTTGCAAAAGAAACCTCTCAACCCACGTGGGTTATCAAAGATATTTTGATAGATCTGCGTAACCAGCACTGGACTCGTTGTGCTATAAGGAACGATTTTTCAGAAACGCCCGCGCAAAGGGAATTAACGGAGAGCAGCGAAGAACTCTATTATCCCATCCTTGACCGTATCCATGAATCATTGCACGAAAAATACATAGAGGGTTTGTACAAAAAGAAAACAGAATCGCCTTATTCGGTCACTATTGGTAACGACTTAGACCAATATGGTGAAATGCTTGCAAGTTCCCTTATTGTATCTATGTATAATGGTTCTTTGACACATATTTTGCTTATTTATGAGGAAATAAGAAATTTTGTGTTTTATTTGAGCTGTAAACATCACAATTGGAACCTTATACTTAACTTGTACAAACTTGCAATTTTTAACGGAGAAGAAAAGGGAATTAAGGGCATTCAGAATTCGTACCCCGAGGTTCTAAATAAACTGACCGCTACTGAAGCAGCGTCAATTATGGATTTTTGCTTAAATCATCCAATAAAATACAAAAGATTAAGCAGCCAGCTTTTGGCATTTGGTGCTGTAGGATATTTTCTAGATGATAAGTGCTTCGAATATCACGAAAAATCTATTGTCAGTGAAATCAATACTTGGTTGAGTAGTGATAACTTTGTTATGTTTATAGGTCAGAATATATTCACATGCCTTTCGGGAGTAGCCTATCGTATGTCTCAAGACACACTCAGCGAAATTTGCTGTCAGTTCATTGATAGGCATTATAGTAGCTGGTATACCGATATGTTTAAGTTCATCGCTGATCGTATAGATCTGCGAAAAATGCGTGATGAATCTGCCCGAAACCTGATTGAACATATCAATAGCTTGCTTGAAAACGAAAAGGAGCGAGAGTTAATCGATTATGCCCCTACATTCTTGTGCGTTCTCAGAAAGCAAAATGTCACTCTGACAAACGATTTGGATAAAAAGATATCTAAGTATTTCCCAAATTATTATAAAGGTATTTATAAACTAGAAACTACTGAAAGTAAAAAGCAGGACCTGCCTATTTTCGTGCGAGAGTATATAAAGAGTATCAAGAAAAGTAACGAAATACAGGGGCAAGGCGGTACTTATTTCGTGTCTGGCACACGTGAGATTGCCACAGTGAGAGGTATTTTGTTGGAAAAAGATGTTGTGTGTGATTCTGAAACTATGGATATGCTCATAGCTACAGTAGCGGATACACTTCTGATTTCCAAAGAAGGTATCTCGACAAAACTTGATGCCATAGCACTGCTCATTTGCATTGCAGTAAAATTTCCTGAAGATTATAAACGCAATCAAAGCGTGTATGAGGAGTTGTATGAGCGGCAAGAATCAATTGAAACTGTAGATAATTCGATTATTATTTCTAATATCGATAGTATTTCCCTAAGAATTGGTTTGCAGTTTCTATACGCTTCTATGGGTAAGGACACATACATTGACATTCTTGAATTAATGCCATATATCCAGAATAATGTTGCAACAACAATTGCAGTATCTCATCTGATTATTAAATATTTGGAAACTACAGATACGGTTAAGTTGCCAAACAGAGTGGAGACCATTGTTCTTCAGAACGTTCTGCAATGGATATATTCTGAGCATGCTGATATAAGGTGGAATGCCACACGTATTCTTCTTGCACTGTCTCGTAACTCGGAAAATTATGGTGTTATAAATCATCAGTTAGTGACGCTTATAGATTCTAATAGCGTATACATCAAAAATCTGATTATGCGACATCTTTACAAAACAAACGGAATTACGGATGAAACCAAAGCTTACATTGTTGCCAAGTGTAAACATGATGCTAACTTCGTTGTGAGAATGGTTTGCGCTGAAATGGAAGAAAAGAGCATAGGCGAAGAATAGAGTCAAAGCCTCCGGCTAGGCCGGAGGCTTGAGTGATTCTAGAAGGGCATAATGCAAAATGGCGCGGAAGGATTACCAACTGCATTTCTTTCACCTACACCTCTCAAAGAGCTTGTTTTTTGCCTTCTTGTTCTTCTCCGTTTCTGTTTTGCCGTGGTCTTAGCAATCTTCAAGTTCAATAAGTTCTTCTTCATCCAAAAAAGCACATGGGTTCCTGTTGATATTTATCCAGTGATCTGGGGCAGGTCTATTCACGGCGCTGGCTGGATACTCTGTGAAGCGTCTGCACTGTCGTTTGGTATTCAGTTGATTGACGGACAAAAAATACTATTGTCCGCATAGCGGGTAACGGTAAAGCCAGCTTGAAAATATATCTGACCCTTTAGAGAAAACGGGAGAACTATCTTGATTTTATTCGCAATATCGAGTACAATGTATAAGTAGAAATTTGTCGTCAGGGGGCGCGAATTATAATGAAGTATCTGTCTATTCGTCAGACAGCGGAACGTTGGGGAATTTCCACCCGACGCATACAAACATTATGTGCGGAGGGGCGAGTTCCCGGCGCAGTCCGGATTGATTACTCGTGGGCCATTCCAGACGATGAACCGAAGCCGAATGACGCAAGGATCAAGAGCGGGAAGTATATAAAGCAGAAAGACGAGGCGCAAAGCGATGGAACCCATTGAAATCACATTTGCCGTATTGAACATCATTGCCATTGTCCTTATACCGATTGTTGCAGTGGTAGTCGGCCAAAAACTTCAAAACAGAGCAGAGAAACGTAGGGACAAGCTAACGGTTTTTAAAGTGTTGATGGCAAATCGATTTGGGTGGTCTTCTGAAAGCGTTTACGCAATGAATATCATCGATATAGTTTTCGCAGATAATGAAACTGTGCGACAAAATTGGAAAGCCTACTATGAGAAACTATGTATTCAGAATCCAAATGAAATGCAGACACGGCAGATAAAGACGGCTCAAGAAAAGATGCTCGAGTCAATGGCAATTTCTTTGGGATATAAAGATAAAATCACATGGGACGCAATTCAAAACCCGTATATCCCGAAAGGAATGTTGGATGCGGCACAGCAACAACAGATTATTCAAAGAGGACAAGAACAATTAGCTGGAGCAATGGGCGATTTAATTTCAAAGCTCAGGTAAAAAGCATTGTTGCAATGAAAGGAGCAATTGAAGTGAAGATATTTGACAATGTCACCGAAATTGTCCGTGATGATATGGAGCAAACCATTAAGAGCGGAAGCAAAGTCTCCATAGCTGCAGCCTGCTTTTCAATGTATGCTTATAATGTCTTAAAAAAGCAGCTGGAGTCTATTGATGAGTTAAGGTTCATTTTCACTTCACCTACGTTTATAACCGAGAAAGCAGAAAAGCAAAAAAGGGAGTTTTATATTCCACGCCTTAGCCGTGAACAAAGTCTGTATGGGACAGAGTTTGAAATTAAACTCAGAAATGAAATGAGGCAAAAAGCCATTGCGCAAGAGTGTGCAGAATGGATTAAAAAGAAAGCCCGTTTTAAGTCTAACACTACCGGTGAAAATATGAGCGGGTTTATGACCGTAGATTCCTCATCAGAAAAAGTTGCATATATGCCCCTAGGGGGATTTACGACTGTAGATATTGGCTGCGAACGCGGAAACAACAGTTACAATATGGTGAATCGCATGGAGGCTCCGTTTTCTATGCAGTATATGCAACTATTTGAGTCGCTCTGGAATGATCGAGATAAACTGCAAGATGTCACGGACGTTATCATTGACAATATAACATCTGCCTATAATGAAAATGCTCCGGAGTTCATCTATTTTATGATGCTCTATCATGTGTTCAGCGAGTTCTTGGATGATATTTCGGAGGATGTGCTTCCCAACGAGGCAACCGGATTTAAGCAGAGCAAGATCTGGAGCATGCTCTATGACTTTCAGAAAGATGCTGTACTTGCAATCATAAACAAACTGGAAAAATACAACGGCTGCATTCTGGCAGACAGCGTTGGCCTTGGCAAAACTTTCACTGCGCTTGCTGTGATCAAATACTACGAGAACAGAAATAAAACCGTCCTTGTGCTTTGCCCGAAAAAGTTGTCCGAGAACTGGAATACATATAAGGATAACTATGTAAACAATCCAATCGCGGCGGATCGTTTTAATTACGATGTTCTATTCCATACAGACTTATCAAGGAATGGAGGCTTCTCAAACGGCCTTGATCTGGATCGCCTGAATTGGGGAAACTATGATCTTGTCGTTATTGATGAATCGCATAATTTCCGTAACGGTGCAGGCACCCATGCCAACACGCAGGAGAACCGGTACGTCAAGCTGATGGATAAGGTGATTCGCGCAGGTGTTAAGACAAAAGTGCTAATGATTTCGGCAACACCGGTCAATAACCGTTTTGTGGATTTGAAGAATCAGTTGGCGCTTGCCTACGAGGGCAATTCGGAATACATCAATGAGCAACTCAATACCAAGAAGCCAATTGAAGAAATATTTCGTCAGGCGCAGAGAGCCTTCAACGTTTGGAGTAAGTTGGAACCGGAGGCTCGGACAACTGACGCTCTTCTTAGGACGCTTGACTTTGATTTCTTCGAAGTGCTGGATAGCGTAACGATTGCCCGCTCAAGAAGACATATCGATAAATATTACGATACAACAGAAATCGGCAAGTTCCCGCAACGATTGAAGCCTATATCGCTCAGACCAAGTATGACAGACCTGAACACGGCTATCAACTATAACCAGATATATGAGCAGCTAATGCTTCTGACACTTTGTATTTATACGCCTTCGGATTATATCTTTCCGAGCAAGCTGCCAAAGTACATAGACCTGACGCATAACAAAGGAAATAACCTGACGCAAAGTGGCCGTGAGCAAGGTATCCGGCGCCTCATGAGCATCAACCTGTTGAAGCGATTGGAGAGTTCCGTTTATTCCTTTAATCTGACACTTAGCCGTATTCTGAAACTCATCAAAAGTACCATCAAAGCGATTGATGACTTTGAAAAATATGGCAAGGCTGACCTCGATATGTACGAGGCAAACGACAGTGACTTCGATATGGAAGACAGCAACACCGATTACTTCTCCGTGGGCAAGAAGGTAAAGATTGACCTTGCGGACATGGATTATAAGACGTGGCGGACTGAACTGCAACAGGATGCGGATACGTTGGAGTTACTGACGCTCATGGTGGCAGATATCACGCCTGAGCATGATCTGAAATTACAAACGCTCTTGCATCTTCTGGATGACAAAATGCGCCAACCAATCAATGACGGCAATAAAAAGGTACTGATTTTCTCGGCATTCTCCGATACAGCGGAGTATCTGTACGACCAGGTGAGCAAGTACATGAAGAGCAACTACGGCTTGGATACAGCCGTGATTACTGGCTCCATTGATGGCCGCACGACGATAAAAGGACTGAAAGCGACGCTCAATAACGTTCTGACGTGCTTTTCACCCATCTCCAAGAGGAGAGATGTTTTGATGCCGGGTGGCGGTGCGGATATTGATATTCTGATTGCTACCGACTGTATTTCCGAAGGTCAGAACCTTCAAGACTGCGACTATCTGGTGAACTACGATATCCACTGGAATCCAGTGCGTATTATTCAGCGCTTCGGACGTATTGATCGTATCGGCAGCAAGAACCAATATATCCAGCTTGTAAACTTCTGGCCAGATATGACACTGGACGATTATATCAATCTAAAATCCCGCGTTGAGACCAGAATGAAGATATCCGTTATGACCTCCACAGGAGACGACGACCTCATCAACCCGGAGGAGAACGGCGATTTGGAATACCGTAAACATCAGCTCAAACGCCTGCAGGAGGAAGTTGTGGATATCGAAGATATGTCCACTGGTATCTCCATTATGGACCTTGGGTTGAATGAATTTCGCCTGGATCTGCTGGAATACATCAAAACACATGATGATCTCAGCAAGAAGCCGAAGGGCCTGCATGCCGTTGTACCGGCAGATGATGAGAACCCGGAGGGCGTGATCTTTGTCCTGCGGAATATCAACAACAGCATTAATATAGATAATCAGAATCGTATACACCCGTTCTATATGGTTTACATCGGAATTGACGGTGACATCGTGTGCGATTACCTAAATCCGAAGAAACTGTTGGATACAGTGCGTCTGCTTTGCCGTGGCAAAAAGGAGCCTGCGCTGGCTCTGTGCAGAAAGTTTAACGAGGAAACGGACGATGGCCGGAATATGCGTGAAGTTTCAGAGCTTTTGAACGATGCGATTAATTCTATCATCGACGTAAAAGAAGAAAGTGATATCGACAGCCTTTTCTCTGCTGGTGGGACTTCGGCCTTGATGTCGGAGATCAACGGGCTGGACGACTTTGAGCTTATCTGCTTTTTGGTGGTGAAAAAATGATAGAATTAATCAATATTCCGAAGCAATGCATTTGCAATCGCGTTATTCCAATTGCAAAGATTTTTTCTAAAGATCAGGAACAGCTATCGTCAGCGGTAAATGCTGTTTCGTGGTATGCCGTTATTCGACCCAGTAATTTTAATTCAGAAAAGGTCGTGACAAACAGCCTCAGATATGAGGAAATACAGATTATTCAGGTCGATATAAAGAATGCGGATTTGTTATTTGACGTCGCACGAGTCATATATAGGAGAATTAAGTACCCTTGCATTTTAATCATTGGCTATAATGGAGTGTGCACTAAATATGTAGTCAGTGCCTGCCGATTTAGTCCTGGGAAAAACGACTATGATGTAAATGTTCTGCAATCTTTGGTAATGTCACATTGGGTACACCCGGATTGCCTTTCGGATAACGCAAAACAGTTTATTGATTCTCTAAACGAAGCTTTGGAGAAAAACGGGAATCTATATGAGATATACTCTGCTTTATATCAGGCCATTACTATGTTTAAGCTTAGTGGCACTTCAAAAACACATACAAAAAGTCTCATTGATTATATATGCGGGAAATGGGAAAATCCGAAAGTCGGCGATAAGGATAAGATCTTGAGATTCTGTACCCCATATCGTTTTAATCGGTTACGACATAGATCTCGTACCAATTATTATTCTAGGAACAATGGCAATCAACCATATTCCTTGATTTATGACTATGAAGATATATGGTATTGTTTTTTACAAAATGATTATATTCGTAATTATCTTGAAAAGAACAGGTATCGAGATATAGGTTATTTGGTGTACTGCATTGACGATAAGCTGTACGATGAAGATTTGTAAGAAAAAGGATGAATCATATGTTTGATTTGCCCAAGAGTACGGAGTTCAACAGGAGAATTCCGAAACAGAAGTTTTACGAGAACCTCTCTGTGACGCCTGCCTTAAAGCGGGTGTTCATTGACCAGATAAAGGTGATTTACTGGAGAAATAAAATTGCTGCGACGACTATGAACCTGGCTGCCGGCGAAATCGTCACAGAGGTGGAAATCTTTGAGGTACGGCTGAATGATCCGACACCGGATGTGTCCGTTCTTCGGCAGATCGATAAGGAAATACCGTACCACATCATCTTCCTGCTGGAATACGACGGCAAGTATCAGGCGTGGACGGCATACAAGGAAGAAGCGGCATCCGGCAACAATGCCTTTAAGGTCGGTACCTATTACCACACCGACTGGCTGCCGGAGTCAGAATTGCCGCTAAAGGTTGATGGGCTGAACATCGACAAGGTCTATGAGAATTTTGTGCGACAGATAGCTGGTGACGCGCTGCAGACCGACACGGGCGAGAGCTTAAAAGAGTCGGTCGAGCGGGATGAGCGACGGAAACAGCTTGAAAAGCAAATCGCTGCGCTTGGGACGAGAATCAGACGGGAAAAGCAACTGAACAAGCGGGTAGAGCTGAATGCGGAGCTTAAAAGATTGAAAAGAGAATTAGAGCAAGGGGGTGAAGTTGAGAGCAAATGAGAGTATATGTAAAAATCATATGGGTTACATGTGCAATTTCAGCACTTTCGTTTGCTGGAGCGATAATTTGTAGTTTCACACTATGTGGGGATATTACCAATTGTGCGTATGATATGTGCTTGGCGATCTTTGGAAGCGCGTTGCTGTCAGCAGTTACGTCAGTCGCAACGTATACTTACGAAAAGCGCAGGCAAATGGAGGAGTTCCTAAAATGCACGAAATCGATATTAGAGCAACTTTAAAATACAATCTTTCATGGAATGACGAGAAGAAAATATCGTTTTTCCTGAAATTTAACGAAATAGATTTTGATGAATGGGATGGATACATAAGAGATATTCAATTTTTACTTGACCCAAAGCACAAAAAGCGTGATTATATTTATCGTAAAATATATGAACCAATTGAAAAATTGACCGCCAAGGTTGCATATATGGAACGCCATTTT
Source organism: uncultured Clostridia bacterium (assembly GCA_947585215.1). Classification (GTDB taxonomy): domain Bacteria; phylum Bacillota; class Clostridia; order Oscillospirales; family JAAYOS01; genus CANRIN01. Next base: position 534 of record CANPWY010000010.1, on the reverse strand, counting down.
AGATACCATAAAGAGGTACTTGAAACTAATTCTTTAACATTGCGTGATACCGGAGCAATGAAGAAGTTTATCAGAGAAATAGAAGGACTGTTTATAGAGAAGATAACTCATACAGAAATAGATTCTGACGGGCAGGAATTTGTTTGGACTGAAATTTCAAACAAACTTGTTCATTCCATCTTGTTGGAATTGAACGGGAACTATTATAATCTGATGTACGGAAGAAAGGAAGAAAAAAATAATGAACAAGATGAAATTTGAATCGCCGGATATGACCGCTCAGAACATCGACAAAATCGCTGCGATGTTTCCCAACTGTGTCACCGAGGCTTTGGACGAGGAACACAGCATACCTGAGCACAAGGTCTACAAAAAAGCCGTGAATTTCGAGTTACTCAAGCAGATGCTCTCACCCGATGTAATTGACGGCGAGGAGGCTTATGAGTTCACATGGGTCGGCAAAAAGGCGGCCATTGTGGAGGCAAACAAGCCTATCCGCAAGACGCTGCGCCCCTGCCCCGAGGAAAGCAAAAA
>CANPWY010000009.1 GCA_947585215.1 uncultured Clostridia bacterium | reverse complement strand
CTGCCGCCGGTATTCACCGGCACCGGCAGTTCTACGGCTCCGGGCAACCAGCAGGAGACCGTCGAGAATGAGGACGGTTCCACCACGACAACCACCACCAAACCGGACGGCTCCACGACCGAGACGACAAAGCAGACCGACGGCACAGTCACCGAAAAGAACACGGACAAGTCGGGCGTCATCACCGAGACCACGACAAAGCCGGACAACACCGTGACCGAGAAAGTGACGCAGACTGACGGTTCCTCGACTGAGCGCACGACGACTCCGGACGGCGTCGTGGGCCAGAAGAGCACCGACGCAGAGGGCAAGGTCACGTCCGCCGAGGTCGTCATTCCGAAGGAAGCGGAGAAGCAGGACGTCGTGACCGCGCCGGTGGAAGTTCCGGCGGCAAAGACTGCCGAGGAGGCGCCGGAGATCAGCGTCCGCACCGAGTCGACTGAGAGCAAGAAGGTAGAGATACCGGTCACCGAGTTCGGACCGGGCACCGTCGCGATAGTCGTCCACGAGGACGGCACCGAGGAGGTCGTTCGCGACTGCACAATCGGCGAGAACGGCGTCGTGCTGAACGTCGAGGGTGACGTGACGCTCAAGATCGTCGACAACACCGAGACATTCGAGGACGTCGAGGACGCGAACCACTGGGCGTCGAACGCGGTCGAGTTCGTCGCGGCGCGCGAACTGTTCAACGGCACAGGAGAGAACAAGTTCACGCCGAACGGCAGCATGACTCGCGGAATGATGGTGACGGTCCTGTACCGTCTCGCGTACGAGCCGGATGCCGTCGAGGAAGGTTTTGCGGATGTGAAGTCTGACGCCTACTACTCTGACGCGGTTGCCTGGGCGGCGGAGAACGGCGTCGTCAACGGCTACGCCGACAACACGTTCGCGCCGGACGACAACGTGAGTCGCGAACAGCTCGTGACGATCCTGCACCGCTACGCACAGAAGAAGGGCTACGCGACGAAAGCTAGCGGAACGCTCTCGGGCTTCGCGGACGCGCAGTCAGTGAGCAGCTGGGCTTCGGACGCGATGAGCTGGGCCGTAGAGCTCGGGCTCGTGAACGGCACGGACGCGTCGCACATCTCGCCCGCGAAGAGTGCCACGCGCGCCGAGGTTGCGACCATCCTCATGCGCTTCTGCGAGAAGGTAGTGAAGTGAGCACGGCCGGAACGGCGCGACACAAACCGCGAACTAACAGCGCAAAAACAACACGGAAGGGAGGGGCTGACGCCCCTCCCAACAAGGAAGCAACTTCGGCAAACAAAATCTCGATATTGTAAAGGCAAAAAACGCTCAGAAAGGCAGAAATGCCTTTCTGAGCGTTTTCTTTTTTGCACATTCGTCCTTTGAAGCGATGACTGCTGCACTATAGTCATCACAGGAAGGAGGTCAAACAGATGAGCGCAAACCTGACGTACCACCGGAACGGGATTTACACCAAGATGCTTCTTTCGGGTAGGCTCAACGCCACCTCGCGGAGATCGACCGTCAGGCGGCGGAAATGTTCGAGCGGCTGACCCGGCAGATGGTGGCGGAGCAGGGTGTCACGGAGCAGATCAAAGCTGAAAATCAAATGGCCTGGGTTGGCGCTATGAACAAGATCCGCAACGCCGCCGAGGAGGTGATACTGAACGAGCTAATCTATTTTTGAGTAAGACCTTACATCATCAGCAACGTCGCTCCTGCCGGCACCCGGATCAAACAGCATAACTACCGGCAATCTGTGTTTGCAGGCAAAATCTGAGCCTCATTCGGTTTGCGCAAAAACCGAATGAAGCTCTTTCCGTTTATAAATGCTCCGTCAAAGACGGCGGTTATTACGGCACAGTCTGTATGTCGATCATTCACTCGCACAGGCCGAACGTCCATCATACCCGCACTGTTGCATGGCAATTTCCAGCATGAGATCCTTTGCCGCAAATGCCCGGATGGACTGCTCGTCGCAGGCGTCCACTATCTGCGTCTCCACATCGTACCCGCTGTAGGTGAACTCACGAGAGACACGCTCCGGTACTTTTTCAACATGTGTGGGCACAAAATTGAACCCGCCACACGGATAATATGATAAGAGAGCGGCGCCCCGAACATTTCGGGAGCGCCGCCCTTTTCTGCGTGAAAAAACAGCCGCCTGTCGTATGACAGGCGGCTGTTTGCGCTTCAGGAAAATACTTACAATCAAATTTTGTATTTTGAACGGCAAAATCGTTGTGAAAGCTTGCAAAAACCTCTACTTTTCTGTAAAACGATTCTTTCATCGCTTTGCCCATATTATAGCACGGTCAAATTGAAAATGCTAGTCTTTTTTCATAAAAATTTCGGTAAATTTTCGACTCGGAAAACCCTCTCCAATATTTGCGAAAAAGTAGAGATTTTGGCAGAAGGACTTTTCGCCGCCGGACGGCGTTTGCTCCCGTCCCTTCAGAGAGCCGGAGGGACGGGAGGAGGCGCTTTCCTCATTGGCGGCTCCGTCTCCTTTCAGAGTCTGCCCGGACAGCGTGAGGCCGCGGCTTGCCGTTGCCGCCGCTCCCGCTGTTCGGGCGGAAAGAAAAAGGAACGAATGTCGCAGGAAAGTCCCCACAATACTTCAAACAGAATGTGAAAGGAGTACAATTACTATGCGTAAGAAAGTACTGGCATTAGTGTTGGCGCTGGTCATGGTTATCGCCATGCTCCCGACTGTGGCGTTCGCCGCGGACTTCGCTGACACGAAGGGTCACTGGGCCGAGACCCAGATCGACCGCTGGAGCGACTTCGGCGTCGTCGGAGGCGACGGCACCGGCTTCAACCCGAACGGCAGCATGACCCGCGCTCAGGCGGCCCAGGTTTTCGTCAATCTTCTGAAGCTGACGAAGGCCGGTGACATCACCGCCTACACCGACGTTCCCGCCACCGCGTGGTATGCCGATGCGATAAGCAAGGTCGCCGCGAAGGGCATCATGAACGGCATGAGCGCCACGACGATGGCCCCGGACGGCACGCTCACCCGTGAGCAGATGTTCGTCATGATCGGCCGCGCGCTCGGCGTCGAGCCGGTCGAGACCGCGACCAAGACCTTCGTTGACGGCAAGGAGACCTCCGATTGGGCCACCGGCTACATAAACGCGCTTGCTGACATGGGCGTTATCAACGGCACCGGCAACAACGAGCTCAATCCTACCGACGTCATCAACCGCGCGAGCGTGATGACCGTGCTCGACAACCTCATCGGCGGCTACGCCAACGAGGAGGGTCAGACCGTCGAGATAGTCGAGGGCAAGATCACCCTCATCGTTGCGGACGACGTAAAGGTCACCGGCACTGCCGACCCGGATATGCCGATAGTCGTCGCGGGTGCTGCGAAGACCGTCGACCTCGAGGGCGTCACCGTCACGGGCGACGCGGCTCCGGTCGTTCAGGTCCAGGTTTCTGACGTCAAGGTCGAGAACGCGCCCGTAGGCGCCGAGATCAAGGCCGACGAGGGCACCACCGGCGTCACCGCCAACGGCATCGACGTCTCCGCCGACGCCGACAAGGACGTCGTCATCCCCGAGTCTACTCCCACCACCCCGAGCACGCCTGCGCCTCAGATTCCGGCCGGTCCTACCCCGAGTGAGACTGCCCAGACCGACATCAACAAAATCCTTACGGATGGCGTGAAGGCTGTCAACGAGAAGATGGACTATGCCGAGCTCTCGATGAGCGGCACCGCCGTCACCGTCAAGATTTTTGACGGCAGCAAGGACGTTTTGGGCGTCAAGAACGACATTCTTACGGTTCTGCTTAATGCACTTAAGAATAACACAGCAACCGTCACCAGCATCACTGCGACAGCCAGCACCGAGGGCGCTGTTGCTCCGGGCACCGAAGGCGCTACTCTCACTCTGAGCGACACCCTCGACGACACAGCGGTTATCGCATTTGTCAAGATTCTTGTCCCGAAGATAGGTGACGCTGCTACATCCGGATCCAGCACTATCGGTGCGCTTGCAGGAAAGTCCTTCACTGTCTCCATCACGCACACCAACGGCGCCAGCATCAGCTACACCGTGACCTTTACCTCCGCCACCCTCGAGGAGCACATCGCGAACGCCGTTGAGGACGTGAACGCCAAAATCGAGAAGTACGCTTCCGCTGAGTACGCCGATAAGACCCTCACCGTGACCATCAAGAACTCGAACACTAAGGTCACGGATGTGCATACCGATATCGGCACCATTCTCACGAACGCTCTCAAGGCGCACAAGGATGAGATCGATTCGGTCAAGGGCAAGGACACGACAGCAACGGACGCCACGGAAGCCACTCTCGGCGCAGGCTTCGATGACGCAGCCCTCATCGCATTCGTCAAAGAGCTGATTAAGGTTGACAACAAGTCGATCGCTGGCACGGACACCATCGGTGTTCTCGCCGGACATAGTTATACCATCACCGTGACCTATAAGACGACTGCGGAGAGCGAGACCGCCAAGACCGAGACCTACACCCTCAAGTTCGAGGCCGGCACGGTCGCGCAGGAGATCGAGGCCAACAAGGCTGACATCGCCCAAAAGGTTGCGACTTGGGCAACTATTGACTACGCACCGGAGACTCATACTCTCTCAGTTGTCCTGAAGAGCGACAGCGAACTTGGTGATGCAAAGGTTACTAATGTCTATGCAGCCATCGGCGAGCCCATCCTCAACGCTCTCAAGGCACACAAGGAGCAAGTGACTGACATCACATACGGCGCAAACGCAGATAGCAAGTTTGAGAGCGCGAAATTTGGTGACGCTGCTGAGCTGAAGACGTTTGTTAACGGATTGTTTGATGATGTGACGATCAGCGGAACAACTACGCTTTCCTCGCTGAAGGGTAAGACTGTGACCTTTACTGTCAACTACAAGGACGGCTCTCCCGCGCCGGAGACCTACACGATCTCCTTCACCCAGGCCGCTGCGGCTGCGGAGTAACCCGAAATTCCCACCGCTTGATGAATATTTTGGGAGGGCCCTCGGGCTCTCCCAAAATGCTAAAAGTATATGTGAAATGAGGTGTTATCTATGAAAATCGGAAGACGTCTTCTCTGCCTTGCGCTCGCGCTGCTGATCGTCGTCAGCGCGCTTCCCTTGAGCGCGCTGGCGGCGTCAAGCCAGGAGGAGGCGGTTCAGGCGGTATATGAGGCAATAAATGGGGCACTTGATACGGTTAACACAACACTAACAGGTTACGCTGAATTGAGCTGTGTTGCAAAAGGAGATCCTAGTATACTTTTTTGCAGTATGGATTCTACAAAACAAGTAACGGACTTACTTTCAAAAGGATTTTTGTCGGAATTATTTGCATATCAGCAGATTCAGACAATGACATTAAAAGAGGTTGAATGGAGCAAGCTGGACACATACCTGCTTTCTCCTCAAGGCCCTTATGTAAATCTTCTTTTTGGCGGTAGCGGTGGTCTGATTCAACTTGATGATCCCGACGATCCAACTGGAGAGAGCAAACTGTCGGTTTTGGACTTTCTCAAAAAATATGATAGTGTGGTGCCAATTGTTCGCACTGAAGATGGAGCGCCGGATGACAGCGCCCAGATGTACCTGATGATGGGTGTGCTTGCTTCGGTTTTGGCAAGATACGATACTAAGGCAGGAGAGTTTGACTCGCAAGGTACAAGTACAACGTTGGATTATCTTAATACTATATGGGTTCCCGTCACGCTTGACGGCGATGGCTTTTCCGCGCCGGTAGCGATTTATTTTTTTAATAACAATGCCGAACACAATGTGACTTTCAAAGGCGAAGGCGTTACAGGTGGCGAAGCAACATCGCACACATGCGGAGAGTCACTCAATGCCCCGCCGGCATCAAAGGACGGTTATTTACTCACCGGCTGGAAAAAGACCTATATCAACGTTGACGACACAGCTAACATCAAAGTTGATGCCGCTACAGAAGGAAAAATTGAGGCCGGTACGGTTGCCGCAGATCTTGCGGGCGAAACCATGGGGCCGTTTGATGTAGAATATGAGGCCATCTGGGCGCAGGACACCGTTCAGGTAAAATACCACTATGAGAACGGCACTGAAACAGTAGACGAAAAAACTCAGGCCGTCGGAGAAAGCTGGTCTACCCCGTCGGATCCCACGCGAGAGGGATACACTTTTGACGGCTGGTATACCGCGTCGGGAAACGGCGGCGATAAGGTCGAAGGAACCTATACCGACAAAGGCGTAACAGACGTCTATGCCCATTGGAAGAAGAACGCCGTCGTCACGTTCATGGACGGTAGCGAAAACAAGGGCGCAGTGACCGCCGATTCTACGGGCAAGGTCACGCCCATAGACGAACCCACCAAAACCGGTTACACCTTTGCCGGTTGGTATGATTCCAATGAGGGCGGCTCGCCGGTCGATTTCAACTCCAAGACGTTTGAGTTTGAAAGTACCACCAACGTCTACGCCCAGTGGACGCCCAACACCTACACCGTCAATTTCGCAGGCGGTGAAGGCACCGTTGAAGGTTCGATGGAGCCGCAGGAGTTCACTTACGACGAGGAGAAAACACCGCTCACGCAGAACGGCTTCACCCGCAAGGGCTACGAATTCTCCGGCTGGAGCGGCAGCGACGGAAAGTCGTATACGAACGGCCAGGAAGTGCAGAATCTCACCTCCGATCCCGAGGGCACCATCACCATGACCGCCAAGTGGGCGCCCAAAACGTATCAGGTGACCCTTGACGCCAACGGCGGCAAAGTGAACGGTGAGGACAAAACCACCATCACCGTCACCTACGACCAGACCTACGGCAACGATTTGCCCGATCCCGAAAGGGAGGGCTACACCTTCGCCAACTGGCAGACTGGTGACGGCAAGGTAGTCAACAAAGAGACAAAGGTTGGCGATGTGCTCGATGTTACCACGGAGGGCCCGCACACGCTCACTGCTCAGTGGAACGCAAAGGGCGATACCCCGTATAAGGTACAGCATTGGCAACAGAACGTCGGGGACGACGGTTATACCCTTGTCGAAAACGACACGCAAAACGAAAAGGGTCTGACTGATTCCGAAGTTTCCCTGACGCCTAAGACTTACACGGGTTTCCACGTCAACACCGACAAGAGCAACAGCCTCAAGGGCACAGTCGGCGCGGACGGCAAAACCGTCATGGATATCTACTACGACCGTGACACCTTTGAGGTCACATGGCAGGTAGGCGACACGACGGCGAAAGAGACCTACCGCTACGGCGCGGAGCTTTCGCACAGCACCGAGCGCGAGGACACCGACCACGTCCACTACACATTCGATAAGTGGGAGCCGACGCTGGAGGAAACCGTCACCAAGGCGGCAACCTACACCGCGAAGTACACCGAGAGCCACGAGGCGAGGATAGGCGAGACCAATTGGCGCACGCTCGAGCTCGCGCTTGAGCATGCGGCGGAGGGTGACACCGTCGTCCTCGAGGCCGACGCAGAGCTGACGGGCGAAGTGACGGTTCCGGAGGGCGTTATGCTTCTCCTGCCCGTCTCCGCGGACGACACCGGCTACGACAAGACCACCGGCTTCAACCCGGACGGGAAGACTTATTCGCAGAACACCGGCAAGGATCCTAAAGCGGCACTGTTCCACAAGCTGACCATCCCCGCCGGAAGCACCCTTACGGTGAATGGCACGGTGCTCGTCAACGCCGTCACCGGACGTCCGAACGCCGGCCACTACGACATGGATGTGACCGGAGGCTACGGCGAGATCGCGCTTGCGGGCAATATCACGGTCGGCGCGGGCGGCATTCTCGATGTGTGCGGCTACGTCACCGGCGAGGGGATCATCACTGCCGAGCCCGGCGGCGAGGTGCGCGACCTGTACATCGTCCGCAACTGGCGCGGCGGCTCGCAGGCGTATGACATTTTCCCAAGCGTCTACCCGATGAATCAGGTGGACATGCACAACATCGAGGTCAAGACGGTCATCGAGGCGGGTGCGAAGCTCGTCGGCACCGTCAAGATGTACGCCTCCAACTCCTACTACTATACCCGCTTCCCGCAGATCGACCCGGAAAACGGCCTTATCCGCCAGTCCGAGGGCACGATCGAAAAGACCTACGATAAGGCGACGGGACGCGAGAAGCTCGTCATGAACGGTACAGGCAGCATTGAGGCAAGCGAGCTCCCGATCGTCGGCATCACCCTGACCACCGGGGCATTTGTCTACCCCATCGACGGTGACATGGACTTCGAGCTCTCCGGCGACTGGACGGTAAACGAGCGGCTCAAGCTGATGCCCGGCGTTCTCGTGACCCTCGCGGACGGCTCGCTCACCTTCGCGGAGACGACCAATAAGCGCGGCGCAAGCATGCTGACGGCTATATATGACAGCTTCCAGCCCAGGGATACATTCGGCAACGGCACCAACTATCCCGATGATCGCGGCGAAGCCTCGCTGACGCTGGGCGGCGGAACCACAACTGTCGTCAAGAGCGACTTCGGCGGAAAGATTCTTGTGACGGCAACCGCCACGGAGGAGAATCCCGCGAGGATAAGCTTTGCGCCCGGCATAGCGACCACCGTCACGACCGAAGAGGCCGACGGAACGGCTGCGGCGTCATCGCCGCTCCGGACTCTGACCTTCTCCGCAACCGTCGGCGGCACAGCTGTAAAGCCCGGCATGAATTACGTCTGCTATGTGAAGGACGGCGAGACGGTCGTCACGCCCTCCAACGAAATGCCTGCGGTCACGATTGATTACGCGGCAGAGGCGCTGACCGGATTTGCCGAGGGTCACAGCTACACCATAAACGGCGCTCCCGCGCAGGTGAGCGACGGAAAGCTCGGGCTCGAGCCCGAATGGCTCGGCACCGAGCTGAAAATCGCCGACGTGACAGGCGAAGACGAATTCCTGTACAGCGCGGCGCAGACATTGGCTGTTCCCGCGCGTCCCGACGCTCCGAGCGGACTCTACGGAGTAACGCCGAGCTCGCCCGAGGCGGACAACGGCTCGATCGCCGGCCTCGACAGCACCAAGACTTATGAGTATAAGCCGACTGACGGTGATGAGTGGACGGCGGTCGACGAAGGCAGCACGTCCATCAGTGGTCTCACGGTCGGAACCTATCAGGTGAGGACAGGCGCGACGGCAAGTGCGTTTGTGAGCGAGCCTGCCGAGGTTGAGGTCGTTTATGTCCAGCCTGCGACCCCAGGAGACACGACTGTCGGTCACACTAACCCGGATGGCTCGTCTACGTCGACGACTACAAGACCGGACGGGACGCAGGTAGTGACAGACACCGCGACTGACGGCACCGTTACAGAAACGACGACGAAGCCGGACGGAACTGTGACCGAGAAAGTCACCGCGCCGGACAACACCGTCACCGAGAAGGTAACGCAGACCGACGGCAGTGCGACCGAGAGAACCACCACCCCGGACGGCGTCGTCGGCCAGAAGAGCACCGACGCGGAGGGCAAGGTCACGTCCGCCGAGGTCGTCATACCAAAGGAAGCCGAGAAGCAGGACGTCGTGACCGCGCCGGTCGAAGTCCCGGCGGCGAAGACCGTCGAGGAAGCGCCGGAGATCAGCGTCCGCACCGAGTCGACCGAGAGCAAGAAGGTCGAGATACCGGTCACCGAGTTCGGCCCGGGAACGGTCGCGATAATCGTCCATGAGGACGGCACCGAGGAGGTCGTGAGAGACTGCACCATCGGCGAGAACGGCGTTGTGCTGAACGTCGAGGGCGACGTGACGCTCAAGATCGTCGACAACACCGAGACATTCGAGGACGTCGAGGACGCGAACCACTGGGCGTCGAACGCGGTCGAGTTCGTCGCGGCGCGCGAACTGTTCAACGGCACAGGAGAGAACAAGTTCACGCCGAACGGCAGCATGACTCGCGGAATGATGGTGACGGTCCTGTACCGTCTCGCGTACGAGCCGGATGCCGTCGAGGAAGGTTTTGCGGATGTGAAGTCTGACGCCTACTACTCTGACGCGGTTGCCTGGGCGGCGGAGAACGGAGTTGTCAACGGCTACGCCGACAACACGTTCGCGCCGGATGACAACGTGAGCCGCGAGCAGCTTGTGACGATCCTGCACCGCTACGCACAGAAGAAGGGCTACGCGACGGAGAAGCGCGGAACGCTCGCGAACTTCGCGGACGCGTCTTCCGTGAGCAGTTGGGCTTCGGACGCGATGAGCTGGGCAGTAGAGCTCGGTCTCGTGAACGGCACGGACGCGTCGCACATTTCGCCCGCGAAGAGCGCCACGCGCGCCGAGGTTGCGACGATCCTCATGCGCTTCTGCGAGAAGGTCGTGAAGTAAGCGCGGCCGGAACGGTGCGACACAAACCGCGAATTAACAGCGCAAAAACAACACGAAAGGGAGGGGCTGTTGCCCCTCCCCTTTTTGCTGGGCAAAATTCCGTCGCCGGAAAGCAGGCACAGTAGCGCGAAGATACTGTTCCCCGGCGTCGGACGGGCCTGCCCGTGTGGAAACGCTCCGAAGTGACCGCGCAAGCCCTGCTCCCGGTCGGCAGAATTGCGCGCTAGGAGATGAATTTGCGGAGATCCCTGTCGGACGGGGCGTCGCTGAAAAGACGGGCCCTGCGGCGTCCCGGTAGGCTTGAGAGCCGTGCCCGGCGATGAATGAGGCGCACGTGTCGCTTTTCGTTACTGCCTCCATCATGAATTCCAGATGCGGCTTTCCCTCAAAGTGTTCCCGGTAGAACATCAGCACACTCTCCATGGCGGCGGAGGCTTCCTCTTCACGGCCGGCCGCGGAGCACAGAAACTCCAACCGGGACAGCAGAACGCTGGTCAAAGCCCACTGCTCCATGAAGGACAGATCCTCCACCTCGCAGGCAAGCTCCGCATCGGACCTGCCGGAGAGAATGGCGTCCGCCATGCCGGAGCCCGCCAGGGCGGCATACTGCAGGTAATAGCAGTAGAACTCCCTCGCCACGTCCGCGCACTGGAGATACTGAGCCACAAAGGGCAGGTCCACCGGATACCCCGCCTCCTCCATGAGCTTCAGCATCACCGACAGATCCTCCCAGCCTCGTGCGGTGACCAGCCCCGTGCTGTCCGCGCCCTTTTCAAAGACGTAGAAGTGATCCCTGTGGTAGTTCAGGTAGCTGAGGACTATGGGGTGCCCCGTCTTTCGGCTCATGTAGTCGGACCACGCCTCGTAATCGGGCCGGAGCCACAGCATGCGCAGTCGGTCGGCGGTTACCGCGTCCAACTCTCCGGCGGCGGCGTTGTAGGTTCCCGGGTTGCCTGCCAGCACCAGCGTCCACCCCTCCGGGATCGCGTGGTGGCCGAAGGTCTTTTCCTGAAGAAGCCGGAGCATGATGGGCCGCGAGGAATACGTCTGCCTGCTGTTGGAGCGGGGCTGGGATCCCAACGGAGATGCTCCGCTTCATCACAACGACGCCATCCTTTTCCCCGTTGAGAAATACGTGGAGCGCTGGATACCCCGGCGCTCCCGAACGCCTCTCTCCGGAAGCGTTCTGCTCCTGGCACGCAACAATAATGACGGCTTTTCGGACGAGCGCACCCGGCGCACTCTCCTCATCGACCACTGCACTCCTCTTGCCGCCGCCATCGCCTGCGGACAGGAGGAATGTGCCCGCCTGCTGTGGGACTATCCCGGAGTTCGCCGGCTGGAGGAGCCCTCGGTCAGCCGCGCCGTGGCCTCCTGCCTGAACCCGGTCACCAAAAACTGGGACGGCTCATTCTCCATCTACTCCCGGAATTTCTTTCTTCCCGGCCTTCTCAGCGGAGCAGACAGCGTTCACACCTTCTGCGACGACATGGTGCCGCTGCTTCTGGATAAGGACATGAAACCCTCAACTTTTGCAGACCTTTGTCCGCCGGAGCTGTTGGCGCTGATGTATGACAAGGGGATCTGCGGCGCGGAGGAGGCCCGCCGCGTCGTTCAGACGCTTGACCCGGGCAATCCCCGCTGGAACGGGTTTGACAAGTCGGAGCTCCACTTCGATGAAGAGCCGTCGCCGTTGGCGGCGTTCTTCTCGGGTCCGGGAGATTCCGACCAGCCCATGTTGGCATTTCGGAGAAGGAGCGCCGACGCACACCGGCAGATAAGACAGATGGCAGAACTGATCCTTCTGACCGAGGAGCGGTTCCCCGACCTGTTCGCCGAGCCGTGGGCGGCCGGAGTTCTCCTCCGATACTGTGTGTTGGTTTTTCAGGAGAACAAGGCCTCGAGCAGTCCGATGGATGATGATTTGATCATCGATCCGGTGCTTGAACGGATGGCGGCCCTTTGGCGCGGGCTGGGCGGAGGAGATTTGACCTGGGCGGCTCGGGACCTGTGGAGATTGTCGAGCGTGGCCTTTGACAGGCTGATGACGCTCTGCAAGGGGATAGACCTCGCCATCGACTCCTGCGCCGACGGGAACGCCGCCTGGCCGGAACAGCTCAGAGTCCTGCTCTCCCGGGTCTCGGTGCGGCCGGTCCGGGCTCCGGAGGGACAGATAGGCGCTCTGTCCGCCGCCGTGCTCCGAACCGGAGTCCCGGAGATCCGACGAATGGCTCGGTCGGGAGCACTCAACGGCGAAAATCCCGCCCTGCTGTATGAGCTTCTTCCCAAAAATGCCCTGTCGCTCCGTCCCGCCATTCTGACTCTCGCCCCCGGCGACGCCCTGCCGTTGGAGCAGTTGGAGCCCGGCAAGGTCTTTACCCTGGCCGGGACCGAGCTCGAGCCGGAAACCGAGGTGCCATTCTTCTGTAGATGAAGACAGGCGGCGCGCGGACACGCCGCGCGCCGCCTGTCGGAGCGCTTCAGCTTTCGGGACGCATTACGACCGCTTCACTCCTCCACCGGCACGACCAGCCGGGAGACGTAGTTCTTCGGGTCGATTTCTTTGCCGGTGTAGGGGGCGACTAAGCCCAAAACGCGGACGTACCCCGCGGGCTTCAAGCCATGCTCCCGGATCTCCCGGCCCAACTCGTTGAATGCTTGGACTCTGCGGGAGTAGTTGCCGTAGCCCAGGCAGGAGAAGCCCCGGCAGGCGGGGAAGGTCACCGCCTCCTCCGGCGGCTCTTCCGGATCCAGCGGGATACAGCAGATAAAGTCCACCTCCTTGTCCTCAAAGGCGCCGTCCAGATAGTCGGTGCGCTTGTTGATGATGAGCAGCGGCTCGGACGCGAGACGGTATCCCTTCTCCACCGCCTCGTGGTAGAGGCTGTACATGGCCCAGTAGCGATCCGCCGGCGTTGTCCCGCGGAACTCCCGGCAGAAGCAGACGTACTCCGGCAGATCCACAAACTCAAAGCTCAGATGATCCCTCTTTTCTACCCGGAGCTTTAGTTCCTCATAGGCGCGCTTGAACAGCAGGAACCGCTCCTCGATATGCTGAAGAAGCTCCTGCGACTCGCCGCTCTCTCGGTAGTAGAGGGCGGCGTCGTCATACGTGAGACCCATCTGCAAAAAGGACTGTATTTGCATGACCCGGCTGACGTTGTAGTTGTCATACCAGCGGTAGCCCGTCTCGCTGTCCACCTTGGCGGGGACGAGCAGTCCGCGGTCCTCAAGACGCATGAGAGTGGAGCGGGACACTCCGCAGCTCCGTCCCACCTGATTTATTGAAAATAATTTCTCCAAATTTTTTCACCTTCCCTATTGACATGTTCACGGGTGAACGTGATACAATAATAAATGTAAAAGTGTGCTTTGTCAAGTGTGAAGTGAAAAATATAAAGGAGTCGGGCAGCCCGACTCTGTCCGTGGGCTTTCCCCACGGACAGAAGGGACCCTCGCGACTGATATAAAGAAAGAGGATAAATTATGAAAATGATGAAAGAACGGGTCATAAGCTTGTTGCTTGCAATATGTCTCCTGCCGGGGCTGGCGCCAACTGCGGTCCGGGCGGAGAATACTGCCGAAAACGATGAACCGATGGCGATAGCGGCGGAGAGCGGCATAACCTATCTGGATTGGGACGACGGTCAGAAAGAACTGGTGGAAAGTACGTGCGCCTCCGCCACGACGGTTGAGAGCACCACAACCGAATGGAATAATGGCTGGTATGTCGTCAGCGGAAGCGTCACCATTGAGAGTCGTATCACGGTAACCGGAGAGGTTCACCTAATTCTGGAGGACGGTTTCACCCTGACGGCAAGTAAGGGTATTGAAGTATCCGAAGGCAACAGCCTGACAATCTACGGCCAGTCGGGACAAACGGGTGCGCTAAATGCAACCGCCGATTCTTATAATGCCGGTATCGGCAGCACGCGCAAAGTTGCCTTCGGAACCGCCGCGAGCAACGCCGGAACTGTCACGATCAACGGTGGGAACGTCACTGCGAGGGGAAGCAACAACGGCGCCGGTATCGGCGGCGGAGAAAGCGGTGCTGGAGGAACCGTCACGATCAACGGCGGTGAGGTCACTGCGACCGGAGGTTCAAATGGAGCCGGCATCGGCGGTGGGAGATACGGTGCCGGTGGGTCCGTTACAATCACCGGTGGGGCTGTCAACGCGACCGGAGGCAGCAGTGGAGCCGGTATTGGCGGAGCAGACGGCGGTGCAGGTGGGACCGTCACAATCACCGGCGGGACTGTCACCGCGACCGGAAGCAACAGCGGTGCTGGTATCGGCGGCGGGTCTAATGGCACTGGGGGAACCGTCACGATCCACGGCGGCACCGTCACCGCGATCGGAGGCGCCAGCGGCGCCGGTATCGGCGGCGGGTCTAATGGTGCCGGCGGGGACGTCACGATCGACGGCGGGACTGTCACCGCGAAAGCAACCGGCCACTCAGCCGGTATCGGCGGCGGGTATAATGGTGCCGGCGGGACCGTCACGATCACCGGCGGGACCGTCACCGCAACCGGAAACGGCGACGGCGCCGGTATCGGCGGCGGGAGCAAGGGCGACGGTGGGACCGTCATCATCAACGGCGGGACTGTCAATGTGACCGGAGGCCCCAATGGAGCCGGTATCGGCGGCGGGAAGGATAGCAACGCCGACGGCAGCTTTTCTACCGGGACAGACTGCAACGCCGTGATCTTCACCAGCAGCCAGTTTCGTGAAAGTATTGCGGATACGAGCCGGCAGGACAGCTGGAGTGGCATTATTTTTAACGGGAACACTGGCGAGATATACGGAACGCCGACGCCCGAACATGATTTTGAGATTCCGTCCAGTAAGACCTTGAACGTTAAGAACGGTCATCCCCTGCATATCACCACGGGTGTGACCATGACAAACAGCGGCACTGTCAATATTGGCAACGGAGATGACCTGAGCGCCATCCTCAACAACGAAGGGACAATCGTCAACAGGAAGAAAATCGAGGTCTGGGGAACGCTCACCGAAGGCGAAAGCAGAATCACAAATCAAAATGGCGGCGAGATCATCTATCACTTCAATCTGGAAGTCACTCCTCCGACCTTTGCGGAAGCGAGGAGCGGCTATTCGCGTCCGGAGGCTCGGAGCATAACGATCACGAGCACCGACGATGTGCCCGCCACCATTGTCAGCGTGAGTATATCCGGGGACGATTTTGAGCTTAATGGGGGTGAGAAAGCAGAATTGGCAAAAGACGCCTCCAACACGAGCTGGAAAATCCAGCCCAAAGCGGGTCTGTCTCTTGGAACGCACACCGCCACTATCACCGTTACATACAGCGGCAGCCACGGTGCGCCCAACAAAACGGCCACGGCGACAGTGACGTTTACCGTCCGCGAGGCTACCCCCACATTCACACCGCCCACGGTCAACACCCTCACCTACACCGGCGCGCCCCAGCAGTTGGTGACAGCGGGCAGCGCCGTCGGCGGCACGATGTGGTACGCCGTCGGCGACGCGGCGCCCAGTGATGAAAGCCAGTGGAAGACTGACGTCGCCGAGATCACCGGCACCAACGCCGGGGACTACACGGTCTGGTACAAGGTGGTGGGCGACGCCGACCACACCGACACCGAGCCCGCCTATGTCACCGTCACCATCGACAAGGCGGCGGCTGCCGTGACCGAGCCGACGGCAAAGACACCGCTGACCTACACCGGCGCAGATCAGGCGCTGGTGACAGCGGGCAGCGTCACAAGCACCGTTGCGGGCTATGGCACAATGCAGTACAGCCTGACCGAGGGGAGCGATTATTCCGACGCGATTCCCACGGGCAAGGACGCCGGGACGTACACCGTCTACTGGAAGATCGACGGTGCGAACGAGACAAACTACAATTATAATGGTGAAATCAGCGGCAATTTCACCGTCACCATCGCGCAGGCCGCAGCCACCGTGACCCCGCCCACGACCAGCGCCCTCACCTACAACGGCGAGGAGCAGGAGCTAGTCACTAAGGGCAGCGTCACCGGCGGCGAAATGCTGTACAGTCTTGAGCAAACCGGCAGTTATTCCGCCACCATCCCCACGAAAAAGAACGCGGGTACATATAATGTCTGGTACAAAGTGGTGGGCGACGCCAACCACAAGGGCACCGAGCCTGTTGAGGTGACCGTCACCATCGCGAGAGCCACGGCCACGGTGACCCTGCCTGCGCCGAAGGAACTGACCTACACCGGCGCGGAGCAGCAGCTTGTGACAGAGGGCAGGGTCACAAGTGACGTTGAGGGCTGTGGGACAATGCAGTACAGCCTGACCGACGGGAGCGATTATTCCGACGCGATTCCCACGGGCAAGGACGCCGAGACGTACACCGTCTACTGGAAGATCGACGGTGCGGACGAGACAAATTACAATTATGTCGGCGGAATCAGCGGCGAGGTCCACGTCACCATCGGCAAGAGCGATGCTGACGTCACCGGTAACAGCGTGGCCATCACTTACGGCGAAGACGTTACCCTGAAGGTCGACGTGGCGCTCAAGCCGACGAACGGGATCGCCCTGACCAGCGTCGCCCAGAATCAGGTGGAGTTTGTATTCCCGAAGGGCGATCCGCAAACAGCGACAGTGGACAAGTCTTCCGGCGAGAATGGCACGGCAACCCTCACCATCCGGGCAAACGAGGTCAAGAACTACCTCGAACCGGGGACGAATACCGTCACCGTCAATTACGGCGGGAGCGAGAATTTGAACGGAAAGAACTCCGTCACCATGACCGTGACGGTGAATCAGAAAGCGTTGGATTTCACGTTTGCGGCGACTGATAAGGTTTACGACGGAAGCAACGTAGTTACCGGTTCGCTGACCCCGACCGAACTTGTGGGGAGCGACGTCGTGACGGCGACCCTTCAGACGGGTGCGGCCACGGCGGCCAGCGCCGACGCGGGGACGCAGAACGTCACGGTCGATACCACCCAAATCACGCTGGGCGGAGCGGACGCCGAGTATTATTCGCTCGGTACTGTCACCGGCGGGACCGTGACCATCAGCAAGGCCGCGGCTGCAGTTGTGACCGCACCCACGGCAAAGACGCTGACCTACAACGGCGAGACGCAGGAGTTAGTCAACGCGGGCACGCCTACCGGCGGCGAAATGCAGTACAGTCTTGACAACACGACCTACTCCGCCGACATTCCCACGGGCATCGAGGCGAAGGAATACACGGTCTGGTACAAGGTCGTCGGGAACGCCAATCACACCGACACCGAGCCGCAGTCTGTGAATGTTACTATCCAAAAAGCAGATTCAACTTTGACGGTTGATGGCAGCACGGTAACATACGGAGATACGATCACCCTTGTCGCTGAGGTTGCGAGGAATAATACGAGCGGTATACTTTTGGCGGCAGTGGACATGGATACAGTCGTGTTCACCCTCAACGGAACGTCCCTCGGTTCGGTGGATGTGATATACAGCAATTCGTCTCACGACAGCGGCACGGCGACGCTGAAAGTCTCTGCGGACAAGCGTTTTGCAATAGGAGCGAACACGATCCGCGCGGAGTACGGCGGCAGCGTGAACCTTAACGGCAGTAAGAATAATTCTATCACCGTCACGGTAAACAAAAGGACGTTGACGCCCTCAGTGGCGGCGGATAAGGTTCCCGGCGGAGTGTACGACGGGACGACGTACAGCCACGCGAGCGTGGAGGGGGAGATCGTCCTCGACGGCGCGGTATTTGACGAAGCGCCCACCGCCCACGGTCAGGTGGCGTTCGTGACAAAGGACGCGGGCACGGACAAGCCTGTTGACGTCACGGGGATCGCGCTTGACAGCGGCTGGGGCACATACTATGAGCTCAGCACCGCCGTGCTCACAAACGCGCCAACCGACGCCGACGTGACGCCGAAGGAACTGACCTTTGAATGGCACATCTCGGAGGGCGGAAAGGACGTCCTCGACCCGGACGCACTCTACTACACGAGGGACGCGTACAACGTCACCGCCACGGCGACGAATCTTGTTGCGGACGACACGTGCGCCCTCACCGTGGGCGAGAACGGCGCGCAGACGAACGCCGGGACGTACACGGCGAAGATCACGAGTATCGGCAACAGCAACTATGTGTTGCCCGAAAACATTACGCTGGAATATACTATCCGTAAAGCACCGGTGAACTTCACGGTCACGGATACCGAGTACACCTACGACGGCGCGGCGCACACCGCCACGGTCGAGCAGAACGCGGCTTTGCCGCATACGCTGACCGCGACAGCCTCCGGCGGCCCGGTTTTCACCGTCGCATACGGCGGTGCGGCGAATCAGACCAACGCCGGGACTTATGATATTGTTGTGACGCTCACCGACCCTGCAAACTTCGAGTTCGCGGGCGGCGGAGACAGCCAAAATGCGGGCACTCTCACCATCAACCGGGCGCCCGTGACCTTCGCTGTCGACCCGGAGGTCAAGCCCGTCCATGACTGGACAGCGGAGGTCAATAAGGATCCCAACCCCGCAGGATATGTCATTTCCGAGGGCACCGACCGCGGTTTCGCCCTGGCCATGACCTACGACAGTCTGGAGCACACGGCAAACGTCCGGCAGGACAGCGGCGTTGCGATGGGTGGAATGTTCTCCGTGAGCTATAAGCGGGTGAAGGACGCCGCCGGGAACGCGGTCACCGAGGCCGCCGCCGAGACCTTCCGAGCCGCCGGAACCTATGAGATATGGGTAACTCTGACGGATAACCCCGAAAACTTCATGTTTGAGGGAGAGACTCCGACTGTGCGGACGCTGTGCATCGGCACAGTCAGGGTAAAGCCCTATGACGTGCGGGTCACATGGCAGAACCTGACCTTCGTCTACCACGGCCACAAGATGCACCCCACCGTGCGGGTGGAGAACGCCTTCCTTGCCGACGAACAGCCCGACGAGAGTGAGAAGCAGAATTTCATGGGTGACCTCACGGCCTTTGACGGAGACCTGATGGCCTACGCCGTCACCGACAGCGCCGACGCTAAGGGTTACACCGTGACGGTGACCCTCTACGGCAGCGAGGCCGGCAACTACACCGTCTCCAATCCCACTGCGGACGTGGTGATCCAGCCCGCGCCGGTGGTTTTCGAGGTGACAAACAACGAGTGGCTCTATAACGAGAAAGCACGGGAGCGGGACGTGACCCTCACCGCCGCGTGGGGCGAGGTGACAAACTCCCCGGACACCGTGCAGGGAGACAGCTATCCCGGAGCGGGGACCGGTATCACCTTGGATGTCCTGGGTGTGACCGCCGCGGACATCGAATACCGCTTGGAGAACGGGACCGTGTTGGACGATCCCACCGAGACCGGCACCTATCAGGTGTGTGTGCGTATCCCCAACGCCAACTTCCGTCACGCCGGCTCCTCCGGCGGCGACTTCCATAACGTCGGCGTTCTGCGTATCGCCGAAAACGACCACCCGGCGACCTACACCGTTACTTTCGACCCCGGCCGGGACGAGCAGGGGAACCGGTTTGACGGCGTCACGGTGCCCGAGCCCATGGAGAACCTCATCCCCACGCAGGAGATAACTCTGCCCACGGCGCCGAAAAATGCGCCGGCGGGATATGCCTTTGCCGGTTGGAGCCGTAGCGGGGCACTGTATCAGCCGGGCGAGGAGTTCTACATGCCCTATTCGGACGTGACATTTGAGGCCAAGTGGACAAAAGCTGTCTTCAGCATCTCCGGCGTGGTGATAGACGACGAAGAAGAGCACGTTCCTTATGTCAGCGTGACGCTGATGATGGGCGAGCATCAGATAGGTCTGACTACCACGGACGAGAACGGAATATTCCGCTTCTACGGACTGATCCCGAACACCTATAATCTGGTGTTCACATGGAACGGGATAGTCAAGACCTACATGGTGGAGATCGTTGACAAGGATGTGGAGGACGGGACGTATGCCCTCCCGGGCTACCGGCTGAATACGGTAGTCGAAGTGGCGCCGGGTTCCGGCTCGGTGGTGGTCGATCTTGACCCCATAATCACGGACAGCGAGGCGTCTGACCTTTACGGCGACGATGAAAAGAAGCTCGTAGAGAACGGCGGCACGGTCGAGTTCAAGATGAAGGTCGAGGATTCAAGCGCGGCCGCGGGCATGACGGAAAAGCTCAAGGACGTGCCGGTGTCCGCAGAGAACATCGGCATGGTGCTGGACATGAACCTCACCAAGACGGTGACGGAGGCCGGTACGGCGGCCAAACCGACAGTCACGCAGATCAAAGACTCCAAGGCGCTCATCGCAAACCTCATCTATCTGCCCGCAGAGCTTCAGGGCAAGGATGGCTACACCGTCTACCGCTTCCATGACGGAGTGGATGAGGTGCAGACTATCACCACTGTCCCCAATGAGGACGGTGAGCGCATCGAGATAGTGAAGGACGGCGCGGCCATCATGGTCTACGCCCGGTACTATTCCACTTATGTGCTGACATGGTACCAGCAGAATACCCAGGTGCGCGGCACGATCGTCGTACCCGCGACGCCTCACGGAACAGTCACGCCCGACGTCCAGAGCGCCGTTCCCGGCTCCAAGGTCACTCTTGTCGTAAGGCCGGACGAGGGCTGTGAGTTGGAAATGCTCACCGTTACCGACAGCCAGGGGCAGGAGATATTCCTCACCGACAACGGAGACGGGACCTACAGCTTCGTTATGCCGGCCGCCAATGTGGTGACGGTACACGCCGCGTTCCGCGAATGTCCGTCCCTCCGGTTCCCGGATCTGGACGTGACGAAGTGGTATCACCGGTTTACGGACTATGTCATTGCCCGCGCCGTCATGAACGGATATGACACCGGGCTCTTCGTCCCCGAGGGGAACGTGACGCGCGCCGAGATGGTGACGGTGCTTTGGAACATGGCAGACCACGCCGAGTCCGACGCGGAGATGCAATACTCCGACGTGATGGGGGACGCGTGGTACTGCGAGGCGATACGCTGGGCCGCGGAAGCGGGCGTTGCGAACGGGTACGGGGACGGTACGTTCCGTCCCGACCGGGAGATAACCCGTGAGGAGATGGCGGCCATGCTGTACCGCTATGAGAAGAACGTAATGAAGATCGCCGTTGAGGGCGACCTGAGCGGCGAGCTCGACTTCCCGGACAAAGAGACGACACATAACTGGGCTCTAGAGGCCATGATTTGGTGCGCCGAAAACGGGCTCTTCGAGGGCGACGATGCGGGGCTTCTCAGACCCGGGGATGTGGCCGAGCGCGCGGCGCTTGCAAAGATCCTCACCGCCTGTATGGAGCTCGGCGAGGAAAGCTGAACCAAGTAAAACCGAAGCAGAAAAAACCGTGGCGGCAAGTCGCAGACTTGCCGCCACGGTTTTGCCGTCTTACTGCGCGCTATCGCCGCTGTTCTTCCGCGAGCGCCCTCTTTATCCGTTCTATCTTCTCGCTGTCGTTTTTGTGCTTGGTGTTCTTTCGGTAGCCGTCCTTTGAGGAGGCGGTGTAGACTTTCAGGTAGTCCTCCAGACCGAGCAGGAGATAGCGCACCCCCGCTTCCTCTACGGCGGGTATTTTCGCGAGGTCTACCCCCGCAAAGGGCGCGAGGCTCTCGAGCGCGGCAAACGCCGCGCTGAGGCCGTCCCTCTCGAACTCGTGCTCGTCCGCGTCACAGAGGACGTATCCGTCTTCCTCCATGACGGCGGAGAGGTCGCGCCAGCGCTCGGCGAGGAAGGCTTCGGGGACGAGTATGTCGATGTCGTCCGCCGACAGGTCGGCGTGAAGTCTCTGCTCCAGCCCGAGCGAGCCGAAGAGCAACGGTGTGACCTCGAGCTGGTCGTTCAGCCGCCCGGCTATCCGCAGAAATTCCGCTTTTTTCATATTTGTTCCCATTTATTTGTGTTTATTTGAGAATTGTTTTTCAATATGCTGTCACCGAGAACACCGCGAGCGACTTTTCGAGCGCCGCGACCTGCTCCTCGGTCGTTGCCCAGCTCGTCGCGAAGCGGACGGCTTCGAGCCCGTCTCGCTCGCCCCAGTGCTCGAACACGAACTCACGCTCGAGGTGCGCACGGAGCGCCGGCGTTATCAGCGGGAACTGCTGGTTTGTCGGCGACTCGGCGTAGAATGGGCAGCCCGCTCTCAGGAACGCGTCCCGCACGCGCATAGCGAGTGCGACGGCGTGCTTTGAGATCTCGAAGTACAGCCCGTCCTCGAAAAGCGTCTCAAACTGTATGCCGAGCAGACGACCCTTCGCGAGCATCGCTCCTCGCTGTTTCATTATGTAACGGAAGTCGCGCCCGAGGCTCTCGTTTGAGATGACGAGCGCCTCACCGAAGAGCGCGCCAACCTTCGTGCCGCCGATGTAGAACGCGTCGCACGTCTCCGCGAGGTCGCGGAGCGTGAAGTCGCACGCGTCGGACGCCATGGCGTAGCCGAGGCGCGCACCGTCGACGTAGAGCGTCGCGCCGTATTTGTGCGCCGTGTCGCGGAGCGCGCGGAGCTCGCCTATAGAGTACACCGTGCCGGTCTCGGTGGGCTCGGAGATATATATCATAGCGGGCTTTACGATGTGCTCATGCGTCGCGTCGTTGTAGTGCGCCTCGAAGGCTGCCTCCGCCTGCGCCGCCGTTATCTTGCCGTTCGTCGGGGGAAGGGTGATGACCTTGTGCCCCGTCGCCTCCACCGCGCCGGATTCGTGGACGTTGATGTGTCCCGTCTCGGGACTGAGGACGCCCTCGTGCGGACGGAGCGCCGCCGCGATGAGGGTGAAGTTCGTCTGCGTGCCGCCAACGAGGAAGTGTATCCTGTCGGCCGGGACGCCGGTGAGCTCCGAGATATATCCCCGCGCGGCGGCGGAGTGCGCGTCCATGCCGTAGCCGGGGTTCTGCTCGAGATTTGTCGCGGCGAGCCGCTCGATTATGCGCGGATGCGCGCCTTCGTTGTAGTCACAGGTAAAGAGTATCATGCTTCGGCCTCCTATAAGGTATACGTTAATTATACAGCATACGCCCCGCGAGCGCAAGGAAGGGCACTTTACTTTTTTCCGCGCGGTGATATAATAATATATAAGGAAAATTTCCCCGCGCGGACGCGGGACATATCTGCGGCGGAGCCGCGGGAGAATGAGGAGGAGCTATGAAGGTACTGGATTCCGAATTTGCAAAGGGCTTTCTCGGTATGGCTGAGAACTGCTGGAAGATGGGCTGGCACGAGCGCAACGGCGGCAACATGAGCTACCGTCTGCGCCCGGAGGAGGCCGAGTCGGTGCGGGAGGACTTCTACGCCGAGCCGAAGCCGTGGACGCCGATAGACGCGTCGATTCCGTCGCTCGCGGGCGACTTCTTTATGGTGACCGGCTCGGGCAAGTTCTTTCAGAACACCCTCCGCGAGCCGGAGGACGCCACGGCGATAGTCGAGCTTGACGACAAAGGCGAGAACTACCGCATAGTCTGGGGACTCGTGAACGGCGGTCGTCCCACAAGCGAGCTGCCGAGCCATCTTCTCAACCACGCCGTCAAGATCGAGGCGACCGGCGGGAAGAACCGCGTTATCTATCACTGCCATCCCGCAAACGTGATAGCGCTCAGCTATGTTCTGCCGCTCGAGGACGCGGTGTGGAGCCGCGAGCTGTGGGACACGATGACCGAATGCCCGATAATCTTCCCGGCGGGCGTCGGCGTGCTCGAGTGGGAGGTCCCCGGCGGACGCGCCATCGGCCTCAAGAGCTGCGAGAAGATGAAGACCTACGACGTCATCATCTGGGCACACCACGGGATGTTCTGCGCGGGTGAGAGCTTCGACATGGCGTTCGGCCTCGCACACACCGTCGACAAGGCGGCGGACATCCTCGTCAAAATAATCTCGATGGGCGGGCGCAAGCGCTCGATAAGCTCGGACGACTTCCGCAGGCTCGCGAAGGACTTCAACGTCGATCTGAACGAGAAGTTCCTTTGATACAAAACTCAGGGCAAAATGAACCGAAGGGGCGGCGCGCATGCGCCGCCCCTAATCACTGCCACACAGAAAACCCGCTCCGCCGGTCTCCCGACACTGTACGCACCGGGCGAGCGCAGGCTGCCGCAAAAAACTTTGAATCTGTTGTAGTATTCGCCACAGAAACCGTAGTATATAGTCGAAGCCGGAAAGGAGGTGCCGCGAGTGGTAGAGGATGAAACTATCATCGAATTGTTCTTCGCGCGTTCGGAACAGGCGATACGTGAGGTGGACGTCAAGTACGGAAAGACGTTCCACAGTCTCTCGTATAACATCGTGGGCAGCAGGCAGGACGCGGAGGAGTGCGTGAACGACGCCTATCTCGCCGCATGGAACACGATCCCGCCGGAACATCCCAACCCTCTGCTCGCATATCTGTGTAAAATTGTCCGCAACATTTCGCTGAAGCTCTATTACAAAAACACGGCGGCAAAGCGGAGCAGCCGCTATACGGTTGCGATGGAGGAGATCGAGGCCTGCATGGCCGACCCGAACACGGTGGAGAGCGAGGTGGAAGCGAAGGAGCTCGCGCGCATGATAGAAAGCTTTCTCGACACGCTCTCCGCCGAGAACCGCGTCATCTTCATGCGCCGCTACTGGTTTGCAGACAGTCACGGGGATATAGCCGAGCTCGTGGGACTTTCGGAGAAGAACGTCTCCGTTCGGCTGACGCGCATCCGCGAGAAGCTGAAGCGGTATTTAAGAGAAAGAGAGGTGTTCGTATGAGCGGAAAGATGTTTTCCGACGCGATGAGCGAGCTCGATATGAAATATGTCGCCGAAGCCGCTTCCTACGACAAAT
Source organism: uncultured Clostridia bacterium (assembly GCA_947585215.1). Classification (GTDB taxonomy): domain Bacteria; phylum Bacillota; class Clostridia; order Oscillospirales; family JAAYOS01; genus CANRIN01. The sequence continues at coordinate 4,293 of CANPWY010000009.1, read as the reverse complement.
CCAGTATGTCAAGAATGAGACTCCTGAAGCCGGTCGTCCTTATCGCCGCCGTCCTTACCGTCTTGGCTCTTTGCGGCTTTGCGGCGTATGAGATGGGACTGTTTGACCCGTGGTTTCAGACGCCGTCCGCCGACCCGACCCGGACCGTTCAAAGCGCTATAGAGGGACAGGCAGGAAAGGAGTATGCGCTTACCGTGCGCGTAGACGAGGCAAAAGTTGATGAAAGCGAAACGGAGCGCGTTATCAAGATGTACACGGGAAGCGACCTTGCGCAGTCAAGAGGCTGGACGGACGAGTACCTTGCGGAACACTTTGTCGTGGTTTGGGCGAAATACTATGTGGAGTACGATCACACAAAAACCTTCAGAAAGGACGGCAATGTTGAGCAGTATTTCTACCTGACGGAAGACACGGAAACAGGAAAATGGGAGATCGCCGACAGCACTTCGCCAAGGACGAGCGTCCCGGAGCAGCAATGACAGAAAACACGCGGTGCAGCTAAACAGCAATTAAAAAGGGCAGCCGAAAATCGGCTGCCCTTTCCTTTGCTCGATTTGTAAGCCTCGCAGAGTTTCGCGGCGTAGCCGCGAAATAAAGTTTAATCATTTTCGGCGGCGGCGTGTACAATGCGCCCTCAAACCCATACCGCACCCGACCCTCTACCGGGCGCATCAGACCTCGGTGCTTCGCGCCGACGTCCCGACTTTGTGCTGCGCGGAGCGCGCGTCGAAGACGGCGAAGCCGTCGAGGCGCGAAGCGGAGCGCAAGGCACCGGCAGAGTTCTGCTCTGTCCGGTGCTCTCGCGAGAAATCGTGCGGGCGAAGCCCGCACGATTTCTCGCGATTACGCGACTATTTTACTTCCAGTTCTTCCAGCGCCCGCACGACGTGCTCACAGGCGCGCTCGACCGTCTCCTCGTCGAAGCCCTCGGTCATTACGCGGACGAGCGGCTCTGTGCCGCTCGGACGGACGAGTATCCGCCCGCCGTCGAGCATGGCCTCCGCCTCGTCTATCGCGCGCTTTATCTGCGGAAGTCCGGTGAGGGTGTGCTTTATCTCGTTCGGGACGCGGACGTTCTTCAGCAGCTGCGGGAAGTGGGCTATCTCCGCGTCAAGCTCGCTCGCCTTGCCGCCGCTCGCGGAGAGGAGACCGAGGTACTTTATAGCGGTGAGCTGTCCGTCGCCGGTGGTCGCGTCGTCGAGGAATATCAGGTGGCCGGACTGCTCGCCGCCGAGGTTGTAGCCGCCCTTCTTCATCTCCTCAAGGACATAGCGGTCGCCGACCGACGCCGTTATGACGTTAAGACCGTTCGTCTTGGCGTAGCGGTGGAAGCCGAGGTTGCTCATCACCGTCGCGACGATGGTGTCCTTCTTCAGCGTGCCGCGCCGCTTCATCTCGCGGCCGACTATTGCCATTATGTGGTCGCCGTCCACCGTGTCGCCCTTCTCGGTGACGACGAGACAGCGGTCGGCGTCGCCGTCAAACGCGACGCCGACGTCGTACCCGCCCGCGACGACGAGCCTCTGCAGCCGTTCGAGGTGGGTGGAGCCGCAGTCCTGGTTGATGTTGACGCCGTTGGGCTTGTCGGCGATGATGTCGACCTCGGCGCGGAAGCCGTCAAACAGCTCGTGCGAGGTCACGGAAGCCGCGCCGTTTGCGCAGTCGACGAGCACGCGGAGCCCCGCGAGGTCGTTCTGCGCGCACCGGCGGAGGTGCCGCACGTACAGGTGCAGTGCATTCGCGTCGGAGCGCACACAGCCGATGGTGTTGCCGGTGCGTGGCGCGAAGCCGCTTTTCATGTGCGCCTCTATCATGTCCTCGACCTCGTCGGGGAGCTTGCAGCCGTCCGAGCCGAATATCTTTATCCCGTTGTCGCCGAACGGATTGTGCGAGGCGGAAATCATTACGCCTGCGTCCGCGCCGAGCTCTCCTATGAGATATGCGACCGCCGGGGTGGGTATCGTGCCGAGCAGAAGGACGTCCGCACCGGCGGAACATATCCCCGCCGCGAGCGCGTTTTCGAGCATGTCGCTCGAGATGCGCGTGTCCTTGCCGATGATGACGAGCGGCTTCTTTGCGCTGCCCGATGCCGTCTCGGTGAGAACCTCCGCCGCCGCCGCTCCGAGGTCGAGCGCGAGCCGAGCCGTCAGCTCCTTACCGGCGGAGCCGCGAACGCCGTCCGTGCCGAAAAGTCGTGCCATATGTAAAACTCCCTTTCAAACTCGGAAAATTCTTCGCTTTTTCCGAGATCATATGTTGTCTAAAGATTGCTGGGCGTAGCCGTTGTCGCCGGGGTAGGGCAGGCCGAGGTGGTCGTAGGCGGACTTTGTCGCCATACGGCCGCGCGGCGTGCGGTTGATGAAGCCGAGCTGGAGAAGGTACGGCTCGTAGACGTCCTCGAGAGTGACGGCCTCCTCGCCTATCGTCGCCGCAAGGGTGTCAAGCCCGACCGGCCCTCCGCCGAAGTGGAAGATGATGCTCTCGAGCATCCGCCTGTCGGTCATGTCGAGCCCTATTTCGTCCACCTCGAGCATCCTGAGCGCCGCGTCCGCCACCTCGCGTGTGATAACGCCGTCCGCGCGGACCTGCGCGTAGTCGCGCACGCGCTTCAGCAGGCGGTTCGCTATACGCGGAGTGCCGCGCGAGCGCCGCGCTATCTCCATCGCGCCGCCCTCCTCGATGTCGATATCGAGTATGACGGCGGAGCGGGTGACTATCCTCGCGAGCTCCTGCGCCGTGTACAGCTCGAGGCGGAGCACCGTGCCGAAGCGGTCGCGGAGCGGGGCGGTGAGCTGACCCGCGCGGGTCGTCGCGCCGATAAGCGTGAAGTGCGGGAGGTCAAGACGAATGGAGCGCGCCGAGGGCCCCTTGCCGATGATTATGTCGAGCGCGTAGTCCTCCATGGCGGGGTAAAGAATCTCTTCCACCGCGCGGTTGAGGCGGTGAATTTCGTCGATGAACAGTATGTCGAACGGGTTGAGGTTCGTGAGCAGCGCCGCGAGGTCGCCCGCCTTCTCTATGGCGGGGCCGGAGGTTATGCGGATGTTCGTGCCCATCTCGTTTGCTATGACCCCCGCGAGCGTCGTTTTTCCGAGCCCCGGAGGGCCGTACAGCAGTATATGATCTATCGCCTCGCCGCGTCCCTTCGCGGCCTCTATTGCTATGGCGAGGTTCTCCTTTGCCTTCTCCTGACCGGTATATTCGCGGAGCGTCTTAGGACGCAGGGAAGCGTCCGAGTCGTCGCCCGGGCCGGACGCGGGTGAGACTATCCGCTCCTCGTCAAAGTCGTTGAACTCTATGCTCATCCCTTGCGCCTCCTTTCACAGCTTTTTTATTGGGAACCACAGCTCGAGCGCCCCGCTTGTCGGGTAGAACTCGTGGACGGCGCCCGCGAGCGTGTGGCCGTTCTTCGGGAGCCAGCCCTCCGTCACCTCACGGAAGACCTCGCCGTACGTTCCCTCGGTGTATTCCGCGACGGCGTAGAGGTATGCCGGAACGTCCCACTTCGTCCAGCCGTCCGGCGCGGACGCGCCGGGGCGCACCTCGCACCCGGCGAGGTAGAGACCGCCGCGCTCGTCCCACGGCAGAAAGCCTCGTCCCGCGTCGCTCATCAGTCCCCAGACCTGCGCTTTCCCGAGCCTGTCCTTTGCGATGATGGGGAATATCTCGGCAAAGCGGGAGTTCGCGTCGTCCCAGAGCGCGCGTATCCACGCTCCGCCGGGTTCGCCGGAGCCCTCTCTGCCGACGACTGAGAAAGCCTGCTTTTCGACCAAACGTATCTCCATAATGTCCTCCGGAACGTCCTCACATCGGACGAAATCAAAATCTTACGAGCTTTTTCAGCGCGAGCGTGACTATCTCCTCGGTAGTGAGGTGCGACGCGTCTATGCCCTTAAGTGCGGCGTTTATCTCGCTTCGGTCGTAGCCGAGGACGGCGAGCGCCGTCTCCGCCTCCGCCGCCGCGCCGCCGAGGAACGCCGCCGGCGCGCTTCCGCCGCCGCGCGCCGCCTCGAGCTGTTCCTTCTTCATCTTGTCTGTGAGCTCAAGAATTATTCGCTGGGCTATCTTTTTCCCTATCCCCGGTGCGGCGGTGAGCGACTTTTCGTCGCCGGTTATGACTGCGAGGGCAAGCTGCTCCGGCGTCACGGCGGAGAGTATAGACACGGCGGCCTTCGGCCCCACGCCGGATATCGAGACGAGCATACGGAAGCAGGAAAGCTCCTCCTGCGTCCGGAAGCCGAAGAGGTCGAACGCGTCCTCGCGTATCGACTCGTGGATGTAGAGCCGCGCGGT
>CANPWY010000008.1 GCA_947585215.1 uncultured Clostridia bacterium | reverse complement strand
GAGGGGCGCGGCGTCGCGATGAGCGTGCTGTCCGGCGAGACGCACAAGCTCTTCTGCAACGACGAGGTGGGCGAGCTTCTCACGTTCCTCACCGAGCACAAGGACGAGCTCAGTGACATCGAGCGGCGCGAGACCGAGGTCCTGAAGCGCAGCTACGACCGTCAGACGAAGATCCCGCTCGACGTAGTCATGGAGTACTCCAAGCTCGGCGTCGAGGCGGACGACGCTTGGCATCGCGCCAAGGAGACCTCCGACTTTGAGCTCTTCCGTCCGTACCTCGAGAAGATAGTCGAGTATCAGAAGATGTTCGCGGGCTACTACGACCCGGAAAAGAAGCCGTATGACGCCCTGCTCGACACATACGAGCGCGGCATGAACACCGAGATACTCGACCGCTACTTCGAGAAGGTGCGGAGCGCGATAGTCCCGCTCCTCGCCGCGACGCAGGCCGCGCCGGAGATAAACGACTCGTTCCTCTACAAATATTATCCAGTAGAGAAGCAGAAGGAGTTCAACGACTGGCTGATGGACGTCATGGGCATCGACCGCGGCTACTGCACGATAGGCGAGACCGAGCACCCCTTCACCACCGGCACCGACAACCGCCACGCGCGCATCACCACCCACTACTACCCGGAGGCTCCGAGCTTTGCGATGTACTCCACCATTCACGAGGGCGGTCACGCGCTCTACGAGCTCGGCGGCGACGACAAGTACCGCTACACCTGCCTCGCGGGCGGCGTGTCGATGGGCGTCCACGAGAGTCAGAGCCGCTTCTACGAGAACATCGTCGGCCGCTCGGAGGGCTTTACGAAGTTCATCTTCCCGAAGTTCAAGGAGATGTTCCCCGAACAGCTCGAGGGCGTCACGGCAGATATGTTCTACCGCGCGGTCAACAAGGCTCAGCCGTCCCTTATACGCACCGAGGCGGACGAGCTCACCTACTCCCTGCACATAATGATTCGCTATGAGCTCGAGAAGCGGATAATCGCGGGCGAGCTTGCCGTGAAGGACATACCCGGCGAGTGGAACCGCATGTACAAGGAGTACCTCGGCATCGACGTTCCGAGCGACAAGGAGGGCTGCCTTCAGGACAGCCACTGGTCGGGCGGCAGCTTCGGTTACTTCCCCTCCTACTCACTCGGCAGTGCCTACGGTGCGCAGATGCTCGCGAAGATGCGCGAGACCGTCGACGTTGACGGCGCGCTCGCTAAGGGCGACATCGCGCCGATAACCGCGTGGCTCCGTGAGAGGATACACCGCCACGCGAGCTTCCTCGAGCCGGCGGACGTCGTCCGCAATGCCTGCGAGGCGGAGTTCGACCCCACGTTCTACACCGACTACCTCACCGAAAAGTTTACGAAGCTCTATAACCTGTAAAAATATCGCGGCAAATCGCAGGAGCGGGCAACTGCCCGCTCCTTTACCAATTTGCCGCGAGATTTTCGCAGGAAATCGCGCGGGCTTCGCCCGCGACCTATTTCCTGCGAAGCCGCCGGACAGAACGAGTTCTGCCGGCGGAAAATCGACGCACGCTCCGCGAGAAGTATTTTTTTGCTTTAATTCGCAGAAAGTCGGGACGTCGGCGCGAAGCGCCGTCCGCGCTGGTTCGCGCGGTTGATGTTGCCGCAGGCAACATCGCGGAGCCCCGATTCATTCGGGGCGAGCACGTTTAATCGGAAGGGCTCCCAAACGGCGCTCAGCGCCGTTTGGGATTCTGATGCGCCCGGTAGAGTGTTGGATGCGGTATAAGTTCGAGGGCGCATTGTACACGCCGCCAGGAAAAATAAATTGGAATCTATTTCGCGCCTGTCGGCGCGAAACTCTGCGAGGCTTTTGAACAAGCTGAAAGGCGCCCCGAAACGATGTTTCGGGGCGCCTTTTTGTCTAACGTCTTGCGGCGAATTATTCCCACTCCTCGCCCTGCTCCCACATATACTCCCGGTACTCGTTCACTCCGCGTCTTATGAGGCCGCGCACGTTGAGCCCGAACCGACAGCGGTCGGCGCAGTAGCCGCAGCCGACGCACTTCATGGCAAGGCGCATTTTCCCGCGCGTCTCCGCGTCGGTGTACGCGCCGCGCGGCGCGATGTGGATGATATACCCCGCCCGCGCCGCAAACGGTATGTCGATACCCACGGGGCACGGCATACACTCCCCGCAGCCGCGGCAGAGCAGTCCGGCGTTCATCTCACGCTCGCCCTCTATCCTCTCGCGCAGGAGCTTTGTCAGTCTCGGCGGCTTGCGCTCGAGCGCCGCCGTCTCGTCTATCTGCCACGGGTACTCCGCGCCCCAGAGCGGGTGGACCTTCCCAACGCCCCGCAGGAACGCCATGGCGCACGCCGCCGAGCGGAGAAGCCCTCCCGCCATCGGCATTGACGCGAGGAAGTATACTCCGCGCTCCTCCGCGAGCGCCGCGAGCTCCAGCTCCTCCGGCGCGGAGAGGCTGTTCAGAGGATACACGACGGCGTCAAAGAAGCCGCCGCATACCGCCTCACGCGCACACTCAAGCGACTCCGAGGCAAGCCCGAGGCTCCGCACTTTGCGGCTCCGCTTCGCCTCCGTCATCGCCTCGCGCAGTCCGTCCGACATGTCCTCCGGGCGAACGCCACACAGACAGAGGACGTCGACGTACTTCGTCCCGAGCACGCGGAGGCTTTCGTCGAGACTGCGGCGGAACTTCTCCGCGTTTGACGCGTGGACGTCGGTCAAAAGGAGGTACTCCGAGCGCGCGACGTCCGCGAGCCCGCGCGCGACGCGCTCCTCGATTCCGGGATACTCGCGCGTCGCGGCGAACAGCCGCATGCCGCCGTCGTAGGCTCTCCTCACGAGAGCCGCACCCTCGCGCTCGTCGAGCCGCCCGAGCCTCTTGCAGTCGAGGCCGCCCTTCCCTCTCCTGAGCCCTTTCAACGTCATCTTCCTAACCTCCGCTTTGTCCGTGTGCGAGAACAAATCTTACATTCAAACGTATTCTACCACGTTTTGCCGCGCGCTACAAGCGTTTCACAAATTCAGCGCGCCGGGACGCGCTTTTTTCCCACCGCCGTCCCCGCGCCGACGCCCTGCGCCGTTGCCGCCGCGAGGTAGCACACCGCCGCCGCGAGAACTCCTCCCGCGAGCGCCATGCCGTCCGGCAGGAGCTCTCCGAGGTAGAGATACGCGAGCCGCGCGACAAGTCCCGCGAGCACCGCCGCCGCGAGAGGCGCGACAAACCACCTCCGCCACTCCGCCGCAAGTCCGCAGGTCGAGAGCACGAGCCGAAAGTTCAGCGCGAAGGTGAGCGCCGTGCTCGCAACGAACGCCGCGACGCAGCCCGCCATCCTCAGCCCCGGCAGGCGCACGAGCAGCACGACCATCGCAAGCTCTACGGCATTGCCGAGAAGGAAGTTCACCGCCGAGATGTTCTGCTTTCCAAGTCCGTTGAGGATGCTCCCGCATATCGCCATGTATATCGAGAACGCCGTGCCTATCGCGATAGGCAGGAGGTAGGCCGGGTCGACCCGCTGCCCGAACATGTACCACCCGAGCGTGTCCCCGAGCGGCACGAGCACCGCGAGCACCGGGAGTATGACAAAGCTCGTAGCGAGTATGCAGCGCGAGACCTTGTGCCGCAGGTCCGCCATATTTCCCGTGGCGAGGTTTTCCGAGAGCTTCGGCACCATAACGAGCCCGAGGCCGACGATGAGCGCGGACGGGAGGTTGAAGAGCGGCATCGCCATTCCGAACAGCACGCCGAACTCCCCGAGCGCCTGCGACTGCGTGAGTCCGCTCTGCACGAGCATCCTCGGGATAAGTATGACGATGAGCGAGGAGATTATATTGTTTGCGAGGTTCGTGACGCTCACCGGCGCGGCTATAGCGAGTATCCTCCGCGTCATGTGACGGTCGCCCTCGCCGCCCTGCGGCAGGCGGGCGGACTTCCTGCGGTACACGAGGCGGAGAAATCCGCTGCTCGCGACCTCGCACACGAGCATCCCCGCGGCGATGAGCGCGAGCATCCGGTCGTCCGGCTGGGGCAGGAACAGTCGGAGCAGCCCCACCACCGCCGTCATGCGGACGACCTGCTCCATCAGATCACTGAAGGCGGGCGGGTTCACCTCCTTCGTGCCGTAGAGGTAGTTCTTGTGGATGTTCTCTATGCCGGTAAAGAGTATCACGGGAATGAGGACGTACACCGCAAGGCGCGTGCGTCCGTCGCCGAGGAACCTCTCCGCTATCGGCGCGGCGAATATCCCCGCGCCGACGCTTATCACGGCAAAGATACCGAAGAACGCCGCGAGCGCGCGCCGGACGAGCCCGCGCAGGGCTGAGTAGTTCCGGAGCGCCATATACTCCGCCGCAAGGCGGCTCACCGCGACGCAGATACCGCTCGTCCCGAGCGCGAGCGCGAGCGAGTAGAACGGGAATATCAGCTGAAAGAGGCCCATCCCCTCCGCGCCTATCAGCCGCGAGAGAAGCATCCTGTACACAAACCCGAGGAGCTGTGAGAGAATGTTCGCCCCCGTCAATATAAAAGCGCCGTAGCGCACCGACCGCGTGTCTATGCCCATACATACCTCCGCCGGATACCGATTATATCCATCTATATTTCCGCACGGAAGAATTTAGAATTTGCGCTTGAATACTCCTGCCTCCTGTGCTAATATGGTTTTAGTCCAATTACTGTCATGCGGGAGGTAAAATATATGAAAGCAAAGCTCACATACAGCAAAAGTTTCCGTATCGGCTCGATAGACCCGAAGATATACGGCTCCTTTGTCGAGCACCTCGGCCGCTGTGTCTACGGCGGCATCTACGAGCCGGGCCACCCCACCGCAGATGAGGACGGCTTCCGGCAGGACGTTCTCGAGCTCGTCCGCGAGCTCGGCACGCCGATAGTCCGCTATCCCGGCGGCAACTTTGTTTCCGGCTACAACTGGGAGGACGGCACCGGCCCGAAGGAACAGCGTCCCCGCCGCGCGGAGCTCGCCTGGCACACGATAGAGACAAACGAGGTCGGTATAGACGAGTTCGCGAAGTGGGCTAAGAAGGCCGGCGTCGAGATAATGGAGGCCGTCAACCTCGGCACGCGCGGGCCTGACGATGCGCGGCGGCTCGTCGAATACTGCAACTTCCCCGGCGGCACCGAGCTCTCCGAACGCCGCATAAGGAACGGCCACCTCAAGCCGTTCGGCATCAAGACGTGGTGCCTCGGCAATGAGATGGACGGCCCCTGGCAGATAGGCGCAAAGACCGCCGACGAGTACGGCCGCGCCGCCACCGAGGCGGCGAAGGTCATGCGCGAGCTCGACCCGGACATAAAGCTCGTCGCCTGCGGCAGTTCAAACAGCGGAATGCCCACCTTCGGCAAGTGGGAGGCGACCGTCCTCGGTCACGCCTACGACTTCGTGGACTACGTGTCGCTTCACAGCTACTACGGCAACCGCGACGGAGACATTCCGAAGTTCCTCGCAAGCTCGCTCAACATGGACTCGTTTATAAAGACCGTCGTGTCGATATGCGACTACGTCGCGGCGACGAAGCGTTCCTCGAAGAAGATGATGCTCTCCTTTGACGAGTGGAACGTCTGGTTCCATTCCAACGACGCGGACACGCAGATCCCGCGCTGGACCATCGCGCCGCCTCAGCTCGAGGACAAGTACGACTTTGCGGACGCGCTTGTCGTCGGCACCCTGCTCACGACGCTCATGAACAACTGCGACCGCGTGAAGATGGCGTGCATCGCGCAGCTCGTCAACGTCATCGCGCCGATAATGACGCGCGAGGGCGGCGGCGCGTGGCGTCAGACCATCTTCTATCCGTTCTCGCTCTCCAGTAAGTACGGACGCGGCGACACGCTCCGCCCCGCGCTCGACTGCCCGAGCTATACCGTCGAGAACCCCACGCCCTTCGGCACGACCGAGACGACCGAGGTTCCGTATCTCGAGACCGCCGGCGTCCTGAACGAGGAGAAGGGCGAGCTCACCGTCTTTGTCACAAACAGGAGCATGGACGAGAGCGCCGACCTCACGGTAAAGCTCGAGGGCTTTGACGCGGTGCTCGCGGAGCATATCCTGCTCCAGAGCGACAGATTCGACGCCGTCAACACCGAGGAGCACCCGGACGCCGTCGCGCCGTCGTTCTCCGCGCCGAACGCCGCCACGCAGAACGGCGAGCTCACCCTTGCGATAGAGCCGCACAGCTACAACGTGTTGCGGTTCAAGCTCAGGTAACAGCCGCCGGTTACGAATTTCGGATTTTAGCAGCGTCGGGGCGTACAGATAACTCTGTGCGCCCCGCTTTTGCAGTCCGAAAAATTTTTCAAAATTTTTGTCCCGAAAATGTCCTGTCCGGACATATACAGGCAGAACGAACAAATCACCGTAAGGAGGTCATCACCATGTCAAAGAAGAAGCTCTTTTCGGCGCTCTGCCTTATACTCGCCGCCGCGCTCGTCCTTCCCGCCTGCTCGGGCGGAGAGAAGGAGCCGGCCGTCCTCACCTTCACCGTGCCCGAGACGTTCACCTCGGGGAGCGAGGGGCAGTTTGAGGTCACCGTGTTCGGGCTCACGAGCAGAAGAATGATTTATAAGCCCGCCATCGGCATAGAACTCAATATACAGAGCACCGACGGTCTATACTATCTGTTTGGGGATACCGTCTGGGAGGAAGGTTTGCTTCAGAGCGGAGAAACCGAACGGTACGGCACGGTCGAGTGTGAGGAGGACGGCGAGTGGGTCGTCTGCGGAAGTGTTTTTGACGGAAACAACACCGGAATGACGTACATGGGATATGAGTTTAGGGTTCCGCCGCGTGTGGGCGGCCGCTTTATCCGTCCCTACGAGGCGGCCCGCAACCATCAATATATGGAGGTCGAGCTCAACGATACGCTCCCCGGCCGCTATCGCGTCCACGTCGCCGTGCGGGAATACAGCCCGAAGTGGGGCGATGACGATATACCCTTCCATCCGATAAACGGCGAGGACCCACTGTCCTTCGGCGGCACCACGGGCGAGGCGACGGATGAGATAGTCTTTGAGTTTGACATACCCAAGTTCGACAGCGATCCGATAGACGTACTGGGATACACTCTTTACGACGAGAGCAGCACGGCCTCGGAGGACGGCGGCGCCCGGGCGGCAGCTCACCTCGATCTTCTGCTCCACGCCAACGGGGACATAAGGTACCTGCAGAACGATTCCGTAAAGTTTGAACGTCCTGACGGCGAGGGGTACTCGGAGGTGTCCGACGGCGTGGTGTACGGTCTTGGCGGCAACGATCGCTACAACTATCAGTATCTGCAGGTCTGCGACGAAGACGGCAGAGACTACTCCACTCCCGACGTTATTCCCGTCGGTTGGATAATCCTCCAAGACTGGAACAGGGAGACGACCTACCGCCTCTCGATGACCTTTGCCGAGAACGAGGACGGCTCGGGCGAGACTTACACTCTCTACCTGTATCTGAACTTTGCGGAGACGTCCGAATAAAGCCCCGACGGAATTTATAAAAAGGCGGTGGAATGTCGATGAAAGCATCGTCTAAGCCTTGGATGAGAATAATTGCCTGCCTCGCGCTCGTCCTTCTGCTGTCCGCCGGGCTGTTCCTCGGCATCGAGTATTACGACCGCGAAAACCCGGACTTTGGGAATGTCGGGCGGAGCATCTGCGCCGAGAATACACAGAGGATAACCGACTGTGAGGGCGACATCGGACTTCTCTCAATAGACGCGGTGGACTGGGCGAATTCCTTTCCCGGCAGCATCGCGGTAAAGCTGACATCCGCTGAGGTGCTGTGCTTCTGTCAGCCGCAGGCGGACGGAACATACGACACGTGCGGATACGCGGAGAAGCTTGTCGGCGGAGAGTGGACGCCGGTTGGCGACATTGATGTGACGTGGCCGCAGACCGTCGTCTCGCTCGAGGGTGAGATTATCGGATGCTACGTCGACCCGGACAACCCAAACCCGGATATATATCAGGGTCTGCGGGTAAATCTGCCCGAGTATGAGCCCGGTGCGGAGTACCGCATCACATACCTCTTTCGGAGGGTGCGCGACTGGAAGCTGTCGGACGAGCTGTATTCGGTGACGCATACGGTGACTATCCCACCGCGAAGCACGAAGCGCTTCGACCTCGCCGGCACGGAGCTGTTGATACCCGACGAGGACAGCGGGTGGGTGTGTCTCCGCTCACTGATAATTCGGGTGAATTCGGGCGGCGTCCCGTATCTTGCAAGCGGCGGGATAAAGCTTGAAAGATGGACCGGCCTGCGCTGGGCCGAGTTGCAGCGTGAAGACGGAAGCGCGCCGGTATACATTGCGGCGGACTTCGGGGAGGTTCAGCCGCTCAAAGAATACCGAGGCTATGACGGACGTTATTACGACGGGTATTATGAGGTTCCACTGTCTTGGAGCTTCGACCTCGGCCACAGCTCCGGCGAGTACCGCCTCACCGTTCCCTTCTGCGAAAACGAGGACGGCTCGGGCGAGACCTACACCCTCTGCCTGCATCTGGACTTTGCGGAGATGTCCAAGTAACGCGCTCTGACACTTCGCAGGCTCCCGCAACAAATAACGGACGGTGCGATAAATCGCACCGTCCGTTTCAGCCTCGCAGAGTTTCGCCGCCGCAGGCGGCGAAATAAATTTCAATTATTTTCGGCGGCGGCGTGTACGTCGCCGAAAATACCTCTCGCGTAGCGCGCGTCGAAGGCGGCAAAGCCGTCGAGGCGCGAAGCGGAGCGCAAGGCACCGGCAGAGCTTTGCTCTGTCCGGTGCTCTCGGCGCGAAAGGGTGCGCAGGGCAATTCATTGCCCGAGCACATTTCGCGCCGAATTTCATTCTACGGTGACGCTCTTCGCCAAATTCCTCGGCTTGTCGATGTCGCACCCCTTGAGCGACGCGATGTAGTAGCTGAGAAGCTGGAGCGGTATCACGCTGAGGCTCGCCGCAAACAGCGGCTCGCAGTCCGGGATGGTGAGCGGCGTCACGCCCTCGCCGGAAATGTCCCGCGCGGACTCGCATACTATCGCCGCCACCGACGCGCCGCGCGCCGAGACCTCCTTGATGTTCGAGAGAGTCTTTTCAAAGAGACGGTTGTCGCTTATGACTGCTATCACCGGCGTGCCGTCCACTATGAGCGAGATGGGGCCGTGCTTCAGCTCGCCCGCGGCGTACGCCTCGCTCATCGTGTAGGATATCTCCTTGAGCTTCAGCGCGCCCTCGAGCGACACGGCATAGTCGATACCGCGCCCGATGAAGAAGACGTGCTCCGCCGAGAACCAGCGGCTCGCGAGCTGCTGAGTCTGCTCCTTTATGCCGAGCGTCTTTTCTATCAGTCCCGGCAGCGCCTCGACCGCCGCGACGAGCTCGCCGTATCGCTCGGGCGTCACCGTCCCGCGCGCCTCCGCCATGCGGATGCCGAGCAGGTAGAGCGCGGCGAGCTGCGTCGAATACGCCTTCGTCGTCGCGACGGCTATCTCCGGCCCCGCCCATGTGTAGAGGCTCATGTCGGCCTCCTTTGCAATCGCGCTGCCGACGACGTTGACGATGGCGAGCGTCCTTGCGCCGAGGCGCTTCGCCTCGCGCAGGGCGGCGCGGCTGTCCGCCGTCTCGCCCGACTGGCTGATGATTATCACGAGCGTCCTCTCGTCCACGAGCGGCGACTGGTAGCGGAACTCGCTTGCAAGCTGCGTCAGCACCGGTATGTGCAGCAGAGTCTCGAGCACGCGCGCCGCCGCGCACCCGACGTAGTACGCCGAGCCGCACGCCGCTATGTATATCCTGTCGAAGCTCCGTATGTCCTCGTCCGAGAGCGGTATTTCAAGCTCCACCCTGCCGTTCTTTATGCGCGGCGAGATGGTCGCCTGCACGGCGGCGGGCTGTTCCATTATCTCCTTGAGCATGAAGTGCTCGTAGCCGCCCTTCTCGGCCGCCTGCACGTCCCAGTCTATGTGGGACGGCGTCTTCTTCACCCGCCGCGAGTGCTGGTCGTAGACCTCCACCGACGCGCCGGTGAGGATAGCTATCTCCTTATCCTCGATGTAGTACACCGAGCGGGTATGCTCGAGTATCGCCGTGACGTCGCTTGCGATGAAGTTCTCGTCCTCGCCGAGGCCGATGATAAGCGGCGAGTCGTGGCGCATGGCGACGAGCGTATCCGGGTGATCCGCGACGAGTATACCGAGCGCGTAGCTCCCCTCAAGCACCGACGCGACGCGCTCCGCCGCCTCGAGGAGGTCGCCCTTGTAGTAGTGCTCAAAGAGGTGCGCGACGACCTCGGTGTCGGTCTCGCTCACGAACGTCACGCCCTGCGACGCGAGGTACTCCTTGAGCTCCATGTAGTTCTCGATTATGCCGTTGTGGACGACGGCGGTGCGGCCGGTGCCGCTCGTCTGAGGATGCGAGTTTATGTCGGACGGCTTGCCGTGCGTCGACCAGCGAGTGTGGCCGATGCCCGCCGAGCCCACCGGGAACGCGCCGTTATCTGTCTTTTCCACGAGCACGCGGAGGCGTCCCTTCGCCTTCTCGACCTCTATCTTTTCGCCGTTCCAGACCGCGACGCCCGCCGAATCGTAACCCCGGTACTCGAGCTTTTTCAGTCCCTCGAGCAGTATCGGCGTCGCCGCTTTCCTGCCGACATATCCGACTATTCCGCACATACTATATGAACCTCCGTAAAAGGACAGATTTCAAAACACACAATATAGTATATTACAAGGTTCTCTCCCGTGTCAAGCATACACCCCGTCCGCACGGCATATATATTTGCATGCGTTACAGGGGGTGGATATTATGAAAGTGTTAGTTGCGGTCGGAAAGCGCGACCTCTCGCGGGCGGCGATAACCGTCCTATCGGCCGTCATAATTGTAGCAGGGATAGCGGGCATTTCGGCGATATGGAACAGTCCCTCCGCCTCGGCGAATGGGACGGCTGTCATGGCGGACGCGTCTGATGACTTCGTCGTCTCGGCGGCGCTCGGCGCGCTCGGGAAATTGGGCGCGCACTCGAACACCGAGGCGATAGAGGTCTGGGCGGAGGGCGTCGTGTCGCGGAACGGTCTCATGCAGTACTCGGTAATGAGCGCGGAGCTCGGCGAACGCTACCTCGAGATACTCGGCGACGACGTGATGTTGGAACCGACAGCCGCGTCGGTGGACAGCTGGTACGCGTCCGACATAGTCGAGGGTGAGACCGAGACGAAGGCGACGCTGCTCTTCACCGTATCGGAGGACGGAAAGAGCGTCGCGGCGTCGGCAGAGCTGACGCTTACCGAGGAGGGCGAGTATACGGTCATAAGCTCGCTCACCGTCGAAAGCCCGCTCTACGACTTCACCGGGATACGCGCATAGCGCGCAGGCAGCGGTGCGGAGCCGTCCGCGCATCAAAACAATGGAATTTTTTGGCGGCATAAAACGCTCCGGGGCGAGGTAAAATATTGCCGAACTCGCTAAAGGAGGCGTTAAAAATGACCGACAGAATTGCTCTTATTCTTTCTATAATCGGCGCGCTGAACTGGGGTCTTATAGGCATTTTCAAGTTTGATCTCGTGGCGTGGATCTGCGGCGGCCAGACTGCGGCGATAAGCCGCGTGATATACACGCTGGTCGGGCTTGCGGGTATATGGTGCATCTCGCTGCTCTTCCGCAAGCGTTCCGCGATAAGCGAAAATTAGCGCTTCGCGCTTCGCGGCAAATCGCGGGGGCAGACTTTGTCTGCCCCCTTACCAATTTGCCGCGAGAAGTTCCCTTGAAATTGCGCAAGCACAATTTCAAGGGAAACTGTCGGACAGGGCGAAGCCCTGCCGACAGTACGCGCTCCGCTACGCGCCTCGACGGCTTCGCCGTCTTCGACGCACGCTTCGCGCAAAGAGTTTTTTCCGACGCGCATGTCGTCGGAAAAAACGGATTTGACTCTATTTCGCGCCGGAGGCGCGAAACTCTGCGAGGCGCATCTGCGCCGTCCGCGCCTGTTCGCGCGGTTGATGTTGCCGCAAGCAACATCGCGCAGCCGGAATTCATTTCCGGCGAGCATTTAAATTAAAGGGATCCCCAAACGGCGCTCTGCGCCGTTTGGGGTTTGGCGAAACTCTGCGAGGCTTTTGATCAGACCTCGGCGCTTCGCGCTGGGGTCTGATGCGTCCTTTAGAAAGTTACGGTGCGTAACAAGTCAAGAGGTGCATTCTCTGCAAGGCTTTCAGCCTGAACAATGTGCGGAGCCGGCCATTTTGGCCGGCTCCGTTGTTGCGTTTTTTGCCGCGCGAGTCCGCACGGCAGTAGCTTTGCCGCGGAAGTTTTTATTTTCCCCAGACAGTTTCGGCGACCTCGCGCACGAGCGCGAGCTTTGCCCACTGCTCCTCCTCGGTGAGCTTGTTTCCGATCTCGCAGGAGGCAAATCCGCACTGCGGGCTGAGGCAGAGACGGTCGAGCGGGACGTACTTCGCGGCCTCGTGTATCCGCCGGATAAGCGTCTCCTTGTCCTCGAGCTTCGGCGACTTCGTCGTGACGAGCCCGAGCACCACCATTTTCTCCCCGGAGACCGCCGCGAGCGGCTCGAAGCCGCCGGAGCGCTCGTCGTCAAACTCGAGGTAGTACGCGTTCACGTTCTCGCGCGCGAAAAGCGTCGCCGCGACGCGGTCGTACGCGCCGCTCGAGGCGTAGGTCGAGTGGAAGTTGCCCCGGCAGACGTGGGTATTCACCGTCATTCCCTCCGGCGCGGACGCTATCGCGGCGTTGTTCGCGGTCACGAGGAGATCCTTGACCTGCTCGAGTCCCGCCTCGTCGGTGCCGAAGAACATCGGCGCGCGCTCGTCTACAAGCATGCCCCACGAACAGTCGTCGAGCTGGAGGTTGCGGCATCCCGCGTCGTAGAGCTGACGTATGACCTCGGCGTAGCACCTGCCGACGTCTGCGACGAGCTCGTCGTTATCCGCGTAGAACTTCCTTGTGTTCGGCAGGGCGAACGGCATGATGAACTGCTCGAGCATCTGCGCGGGCGCGGGGATAGTCTGCTTTGCGATGACTCCGTCCTCCTCGAGCGCCTTCACAAAGCGGAAGTGCTCCACAAACGGGTGCTCGCCCGCAAGCTGCAGCTTGCCCGTGAGGTAGGTGTCGTCTATCATCGCGGCCTCGCCGTGGAACGGCAGGCCGGTCTTCGTCGGGCTGTGACCTACGCCCTCGAAGCCCCACATGAAGTCGAGGTGCCAGGTGGCGCGGCGGAACTCGCCGTCGGTGATGACGTGGTATCCCGCGGCCTTCTGCTTTGCGACGAGGTCGAGTATAGCCTCATTTTCGATCGCGGTAAGCTCCTCGCGGGTGATCTTTCCCGCCTCGAAGTCGGCGCGCGCAGACTTCAGCTTTTCGGGACGCAGGAAGCTCCCGACATAGTCATATCTGAACGGTGTATGTATCTTTTCCATGGGACATTTCTCCTTTGCCAATTGGGTGCGGAAACATTATACACCTCTCCCAAGGGATTGTAAAGGCAGAAATTTTCGCCGTCAGTTGACGGCGGCTCTCAGCCTCGCAGAGTTCGCCGCGTAAGCGGCGAACAAATTCCAATTAGTAAATTTCGGCGGCGTGAATGCGCCCTTCGACTTGCTGCGCACCGAAACTTTCTACCGGGCGCACCAGACCTCAGCGCTTCGCGCCGACGTCCCGACTTTGTACGAACCGTAGGGTGAAATTTACACCTCTCGCGGAGCGTGCGTCGAAGACGGCGAAGCCGTCTCCGCGCCTGTTCGCGCGGTCGATGTTGCCACAGGCAACATCGCGCAGGAGCGATTCATTCGCCCCGAGCATTTCAATCGGAAGGGTTCCCACGCGGTCGGCGACCGCGTGGGAATTACAAAGCCTGCGCGATTTCACGCGAGAATTTCGCCCCACGCCCCGAGCGGTTTCCCATCCCAGCCGAAGTATTCGGTGTTTACCGTCCGCACCGGCTTTATCGCACCGGCGCGTTCCGCGACGCTCCGCGTCTCGTCCGCGAGCGCCTCGTCATACAGCACGTTCCGTATCCGGCAGAGCATCACCGCGCCGTCCCCGTGCGGAAGGAACTCCTTCACCTCGAGCTCGAAATTCACCGGGCTCGCGGTGAGCACCGGCACGTCGAGGACGCGCCCGCGCTCGGTCTCAAGCGGTATCTCCGCCTTCTTCGGATGGTAGCCGCCGATGTTGCCAAGCCTGTCCGCGAGCGGAAGCAGAGCCTCGGTGACTAGGTTTGCAGAGAACCTCCGCGTCTCGCGTATGCGGTCGAGCGTGAGCTTCGGCTCGCCTATCGACGCAACGAACCCGAGCGCGTTATCCTCATAATCCGAGTAGTACGAGAACCATGTGAAAAGCGCGAAGTTCGGCGCGCCGTCCTCCTTATACGTCCCGTAGAGCATCAGCGACTGCGGGCAGAAGTCATTTATCGCCTCGCGGCATATCTTACTCATTATCTTCTTCCTCCTTCAAATTGTTCAACACTCTCTGTAAAGTCGCCTCAAACTGGGCTACTTCGTCCTCGGAAAATCCCTTGTAGTACACGTCGCTCATCCTGTCGCTCACGCTGTCGTACTTCTCGCGGAGGCCGCGCGCCCTGTCGGTGAGGCGGACGAGCACCCGCCGCCTGTCCCGTGTGTCCGGCACGCGCTCGACGAGCCCCGCCGCCTCCATGCGGTCGAGCATGCTCGTGAGCGTCGCGTTCGCGAGGCTCGTCGCGCGGGCGAGCTCCGCCGCCGGGAGCATGTCCCGCTCCCAGAGCACATAGAGTATCTTCCCCTGCGCGCCGTTGAACTCGACGACGCCCTCGCGCTCAAGTATCCTCTCGAATATGCGTCCCCCGACCTGCTTTATCTGAGTTATCAGGAATCCGCCCTGCGTCTTCAAAGGCATCCTCTCCTCCCGAAATAATTTCGATATCGAATATTTCTATATCGAAATATATCACACGGTGCGCCCGCTGTCAACCCCTATGTGACAAAATTTTTCCGAAATCGCTGACAAACGGTGCGGTACGTGCTATAATTCAGTCACAAACCAAATTGCAAACGGAGGAAAAACGGGATGGGAAACAACATAAAGATAATTGCCGACAGCACCTGCGACCTCAGCCCCGAGCTGCTTGAGAAGTACGACATAGACATACTTCCGCTCCAGATAATCATGGATGACCGCAGTGTTCGGGACGGCGAGCTCAGTCAGGCGGAGCTCTTCCGCTGGGCGGACGGCGCGGGCAAGACCCCGAAGACCGCCGCGCCGTCGCTTGAGGACGCGGCGGCGCTGTTCTCGCGGTACAGCGACCGCGAGGTCATTTGCTTCAGCATATCAAGTGAGATGAGCTCGTCGAACAACGTCATGCGCCTCGCCGCCGAGGAAGCGGGATGCAGGCGCTTCCGCGCGGTCGATTCGCGCAACCTCTCCACCGGCATCGGACTTCAGGTGCTCCGCGCGGCGGACATGGCGGCGGAGGGACGCTCGTTTGACGAGATTTCCGCCGAGCTCGACCGTATCATTCCGCTCGTCCGCGCGAGCTTCGTCATAGACACGCTCACCTACCTGCGGCGCGGCGGACGCTGCTCCGCGCTCACCGCCATCGCCGCAAACCTGCTCTCGCTCAAGCCGAAAATAGTCGTCGCGGACGGGAAGATGGACGTGAGCAAGAAGTACCGGGGAAAGATCGACCGCGTCACGGCGGACTACGTCCGCGACCTCATGCCGGCGCTCGAGCGCGCGGATAAGCAGAGGGTGTTTGTCACCCACACGATGCAGGAGGACGCGCGGCCGGTAGTCGAGGCGGTGAAGAAAACCGTCCGTGACACCGGACTTTTCGGGGAGGTCATCGAGACCCACGCCGGCGGCGTCATCTCGAGCCACTGCGGCCCGAACACCCTCGGTGTGCTGTTCATAGCGCAGGAGTGACCTGTGCGGAGTTTCGGAAAACACGATCGCGGGGCGGTACTGTGTACCGCTCCGCGTGGTTTTGTGCGCCTCGCAGAGTTTTGCCGCCAAGGGCGGCGAAATAAAGTCCAATCATTTTCCCGACGGCGTGTACGTCGCCGAAAATACTTCTCACGGAGCGTGCGTCGATTTTCCGCCGAAGGCGAAAAACTCGGCGCGTAGCGGAGTGCCTGCTGTCGGCAAGGCTGCGCCTTGTCCGACAGCTTCACTTGGAATTGCGCCCGCGCAATTCCAAGTGAACTTCTCGCGGCGAATTGGTAAGCGAGCGAAGCGAGCGCAATTCGCCGCGAATGCCTCACGGCATATTAAATCCGTGCATGAACCCGTCGAGCGCGGGGCTCGCTACGTCCCCAGCGACAACCTTGTCCTTGTATATGAGCAGCGTTATGCGCACCCCCTCCTCGCCGGACGGGTGGTTAAGTATGGGATAGCTGTAGCGCTTCACCTCGCGCCCCACGAGGTAGCGCAGGTCGAGACCCTGTTCTATCTGCATGCGATTGTAGCGCTCGTAGACCTCGTCGAAGCGCTCCGGGATGAGCACCGTGCCCTCCCGCTCGTCCGCTTCGTCTGTCTCCCAGCCGAAGGAGCGAATGAACGTAAGACGGTCCTCGCGCGACTTCACGCCGGAGTATCCGGGTATGGCGCTCCCCGCGCGGAAGACGCTCACGAGCATTATTATGAGGACTGCCGCCGCGCCGCACGCCGCAAAGAGCAGAACCAGCTGCTTTCTTGTAAATTTTGCCGAAATAATAAACAAAGATACTCCCCCTCATGTTCCGCTTCGCTAAAATATATGCCCCGCACCGCTTGAAAATCACGCCGCGATGCTGTATAATCTTGTTAGTAGGAAAACGCTTGCCACATCGGAACAGGCGTCGGGCGAGGGACCGTCCGCCGGCGAGCACAGCCGGTCATCGGTCTGCCTGTCTGCCTGCACACGTTTTTCCCGGCAGCATTTTTCGCGGACGACCGCGATAAAACAAATTTTGAAGGGAGTAATGCACTATGAAACTCGGCGTTCTTACCGTACCGCTTTACGGCATGAGCCTTGAAGATGCTCTCAAGTATCTCCACGGCCTCGGCGTTCAGGCGGTCGAGCTCGGCGGCGGCTGCTATCCGGGCAACACCCACACTCTGCCCTACATCACGGGCGAGAAGCCGGTAAGCGAGCTCAAGGCTCTGCTTGAGAAGTACGACCTCACCCTCTCCGCCGTCGCGGCGCAGGGCAACTACATCCATCCGAACAAGGAGCAGGCCGCGCAGTTCCAGAAGGGCCTGGAGGACAGCATCCTCCTCGCCGAAAAGATGGGCTGTGACACCGTCAACGTCTTCTCCGGCTGCCCGGGCGACTGCCCCGAGTCGAAGAACCCGAACTGGGTCACCTGCCCCTGGCCGCCCGAGTACCTCGAAGTGCTTGACTGGCAGTGGAACGAGGTCCTCATCCCCTACTGGAAGAAGCAGGTCGCGTTCGCGCGTGAGCACGGCGTCACCAAGCTCGCGTTTGAGATGCACCCCGGCTTCCTCGTCTACAACACCGAGACACTGCTGAAGCTCCGTCACGCCGTCGGCCCGGAGATAGGCGCGAACTTCGACCCGAGCCACCTCGTATGGCAGGGCATGAACATTGTCGACGCGATAACCATGCTCGGCAATGAGGGCGCCATCTTCCACTTCCACGCGAAGGACACCCGCATCGACGAGATAAACACCCGCCGTATCGGTGTTCTCGACACGAAGCACTACGGCGGCAACGACCGCGCGTGGGACTTCCGCTCGGTCGGCTACGGCCACGACAACTTCTTCTGGAAGGAAGTCGTCAGCGCTCTTCAGCGCGTAGGCTACGACGGGACGCTCTCGATAGAGCACGAGGACAGCCGCATGAGCGTCAAGGAGGGCCTCGAAAAGGCCATCGCAGTGCTCAAGGACGTTCTGGTGTTCGAGAAGCCCGGCGAGATGTGGTGGGCGTAACAGCATCGTCCGTTATATTGTTTCAAAAGAGCGGCGCGGTCATAGACCGCGCCGTTTATCGCGGCGAAAAGGTGCGCAGCGAAGTCTGCGCTCCGCGCTCGGATAGGCGCTGCTCAAAGTCTGGCAATATTCGCGAAGCGAATATTGCAGGCGAAAGCAGTAGAGTGTCGGATGAAGAACAGGTTCGCCCTGTCTGTTATTCAGAGTTGGGCTCTGCTTGCAAAGCAAGCAGAGCTGGCGAGGGCAGTATAAGGTCAGAATAAGGAAAAAGTTGAAGCCCTCGCGCTCGCTTGTTTCGCAGCGGTTGAAGTTGCCGCAGGCAACATCGCGCAGGCAATTCTGTACAGTGTCCGGCTTTGCCGCAAAACGGCAAAGCACACGAGGGCTGTATAGGTTCGATGCGGAATATCTCGGCGCCCTCGTGTTCCGCACGAGCATTTAAATCATAGGGGTCCCCAAGCGGCGTGAAACGCCGCTTGGGGGACGAATAACCAGCCTGCACCTCCGGGCAGTAAAAGTCGGGATTTCCGACCCCGAAAGTGATAATATGTGAGTGTCAGCGGAAAGGAGACGGTAGGATGAACCTTGCGGACGGCATGGCGGAAGCGCTCGCGTACATCGAGGCGCACCTCGACGGCGAGCTCAGCATATCGGAGGCCGCGGCGCGCGCGTATCTCTCCGAGTTCTACTTTCAGCGCATATTCGGCGCGCTCTGCGGCATGACGGTGGGCGAGTACATACGCGGCCGCCGCCTGACCCTCGCCGCGCGTGAGCTCGCCGCGTCGGACGCGAGGGTCATCGACGTCGCGCTGAAGTACGGCTGGTCCTCGCCGGACAGCTTCGCCCGCGCGTTCGCGCGGTTCCACAGCGTCTCTCCGTCCGCGGCAAAGGCGGGCGCGGCGCTCAGGTCGCTCGCTCCGCTGAAAATAAAACTCACATTGGAGGGCGGAAACATGACAGATTACAGGATAGTACACAAGGAGGCGTTCAGCCTCGTCGGATTCGGGCGCAGGTTCTCCGCGGAGACAAGCTATGCGGAGATACCGAAGTTCTGGGACGAGTTCCTTGCCTCGCCCGAGAAGCCGGTCCACGGGATGTTCGGTGTTTGTCTCGACACGGGGATAAACGAGAGCGGGATGTTCGACTATCTGATAGCCGATATCTACGAGCCGTGGCGGGACGTTCCGGCGGGGTGCTCGGTGCAGAGCTTCGCCGCCGGCGACTGGGCGGTGTTTCCCTGCACGCTCGAGACGCTTCAGGACACGAACACGAGGATGTGGAGCGAATGGCTCCCGAGTGCCCGCGACTACCGCCTGCGGGACGGCTTCGACCTCGAGTGCTACCTTCCCGGCGGACGCGTAGAGTTGTGGCTGCCGGTCGAGAAGGCGTAGGGCGCACAGATTACGTACAACACAAAGCGCGGCACGGAGCGGAAAACCGCTCCGTGCCGCGCTTTTTCGGTCAGAAAACTGCCCTCAATTTACTTTTTCCCTTTTTGTGACGACAAATCCGTTTTTCAGATACAGCCTCATTGCATTTCCGTTCCACTCGGCGACATGTAGGGTTATGGGTTCGTCGGAATACGCCCGGATGCGGCGGATCGCCCACAGCAGTATCTTTTTTCCGTAACCTCGGTTCTGAAACGCCCGATTTACAAACAAATCGTCTATTTCCGTGCCATAGCATCCCACGCCGCCGACTATCTCTCCGTCCTGCACAAGCAAAAATATATCGGCCGCTTTTTCTCTTATCTGCTCAATGTCCGAATAGAAGTTATACGGCCGCACGTCCAACGCCTTGCGCATCTCATAGAAGCATTCGTTGTATATGCGTTCGTACTGTGAATAGTACTCCTCACAAAACGGGATCATTTGGACCGTATCGGTTTCGGGTCCCTCTCCAGTGTACTGCATCTCATAGGCAAAGAAACTTTTCATGGCTCCCCCAAAATATATTCGAATCTTGCGGGCGGTCATCCGATCCCATGTCAAGGCCGCCGTGCCTCCGCCTCCCACTCTATAACGCCCGCCGCAGGCAGAGCTCCGCCCTGTCAGACGGTCTCGCAGAGTTTCGCCGCTTTAGCGGCGAAATAGATTCATATCGTTTTTTCCGGCGGCGTGTACGGTGAAATTTACGCATCTCGTCCAGCGCGTTTCGAGCAAAGCGCCGCAGGCGCTCCCGCGCCTGTTCGCGCGGTTGAAGTTGGCGGCTTTGCCGTGGGCTTCGCGGAGCCGGAATTCATTTCCGGCGAGCATTTCAATCTAAAGGGCTCCCACGCGGTCGCTGACCGCGTGGGAATACGTCGATTTTCCGCCGAAGGCGGAAAACTCGGCGCGTAGCGGAGCGCATAGCACCGGCAGAGCTCCGCTCTGTCCGGTGCTTTCGCGGCAAATTGGTAAGAATGCGCCCGCCAACCGATACTGCATCCGACTGTCTACCGGGCGCATCAGACCTCGGCGCTTCGCGCCGACGTCCCGACATTGCATGAAATGGGTCATCCACGAGCGCGATTTGCCGCGAAAGTCTTAGCACAGCCGCGTCGGGCAGTCGCGTCCCTCCGCCATCGCGCAGATGCCGTATATCCCGCACTCGACCATGCTTCTCGTCGCGGCGTCGGTGTAGAACGCCATGTGCGGCGTCATGACGACGTTGCGGAACTGCCGCAGATAGAAGAGATTGCGGTTCGCGAGGATGTCTATGCGGTGGTCGGAATGAATCACTCCCTCCTCACCCTCAAGCGCGTCCAAGCCGAGCGCTCCTATCTTCTCGGTCTCAATGCCCTCAACGAGCGCTTCGGTCTCGGTGAGCTCTCCCCGCGCGCAGTTGATTATCACGACGCCGTCCTTCATCTTCGCTATCGCGGCGCGGTCAATGATGTGATATGTCGAGTCGAGGAGCGGCATGTGGAGTGTGATAATGTCGCTCTCGTGAAAGAGCGTGTCGCGGTCGACGTACCGTCCGAGCTTCTTTGCCTCGTCGTTTTCGCGGACGTCATAGCAGAGCATCCTGCACCCGAAGCCGGAGAGGTTCCGCATCACCTGCACGCCAATGTGCCCCGTTCCCATGATTCCGACGGTGAGCTCGCGCATCTCGCGGCCCTGAAGGCCGTTCAGCGCGAAATCGTTCACCTGACCGCGCCAGAGCGCCTGCTTGTAGTTGCGCAGGCACATCAGCATAAGCATGACGGTGAAATCCGCGACGCCGTTCGGCGCGTAATTTGCGTTGCAGACGCCGATGCCGAGCTTTTTCGCGCACACAAGATCTATGTGGTCGTAACCTATCGTGCGTGTCGACAGGAAGCGCACGCCGTTTTCGTACCACTTTTCAAGCAGCGCGGCATTCAGCTTTCCCTGACCGAGCGTTGTGACGCCGTCCACACCCTCGGTCATTTCGACGTTCTGCATGCTCGGGACGGCGGAGGTCATCACCAGTGAAACGCCGTACTCCAGCGCCGCGCTCTCCATTATTTCGCGCTCGTCCGGTCGAACCTCATAGGCAAGTATCTTCATAGTATTCCTCCGTCAGGTTTTCCGCATGCCCTCAAGCTCCTATTATCGTCTTATATCCCGACCCGCCGTTAGCACTCGGAACGGCTCAGGCGGTGTAGCCCCCGTCCACCGGAAGGACAGCGCCATTGATGAATCCGGCGTCCTCCGAGGCGAGGAAGAATATAGCCTTCGCGACCTCCTCGGGCTGTCCTATCCTGCCGAGCGGCGTCGCGCGGACGATCTCGAGGCGCGCCTCCGCGTCCACATCGGCGTTCATGTCGGTGTCGATGAACCCCGGCGCGACGCAGTTCACACGCACGCCGTTCGGCCCCAGCTCGCGCGCGAGGCTCTGCGTGAGCGATATGACCGCCGCCTTGCTCGCGGCGTAAGCCGCCTCGCAGGACGCGCCGCGCAGTCCCCACATCGACGAGACGGTGACGATACTCCCGCCGTGGCGGCGCATCATGCCGTCCGCCGCCGCGCGGCAGCACTCCGAGACGCCGAGGAGGTTCACCGCAAGTATCCGCTCCCAGTCGGCGCGGCCGGTCGCGGCGTGCTCCTTTATGAGCGATATGCCGGCGTTCGCTACGAGCACGTCGATGTGCCCGAGCTCTGCCGCAACGCGCTCCGCCGCGGCCTCGCCCGCGCCGGGGACGGCGAGGTCGGCGCGCACCGGCATCGCGACGCCGCCGTGCTCGCCTATCACGCGGCAGAGGCGCATCGCGCTCTCCTCGGACGTGTTGTATCCCACCGCGACGGCGTATCCCGCCGCCGCGAACTCCAGCACCGCCGCAAGCCCTATACCCTTCGACCCTCCGGTCACAAACGCAGTTTTCATAGTGTCCTCCAAAAAATATTCACGGGAAATCGTGCGGGCTTCGCAATTCACAAACGCTCCGGTAGAGCGTTTGGGAGCCCTTCGGACTGAAATGCTTTCCCCAAGCGGCGTTTCACGCCGTTTGGAGACCCCTTTGATTGAAATGCTCGCTCCCGAACACGAGGGCACCCACACATTCCACATCGGAACATCTTCAGCCCTCGTGAGCTTTGCCGCAAGCGGCAAAGCCAAACCTTGAATGTGATTTGGCTCCGCAAAGTTGTTTGCCTTCGGCAAACAACTTTAACCGCGCGAACCAGCGCGGAACACGTGGGCGCCGACATATTCCTTATCGAAATGTGCCCTGCCCCCGTGAGCTTTACCCGCTTCGCAGGCAAAACCCGGCATTGACATAAATTCCCTTGCGCGAAGTGCCTGCGGCAACTTCAACCGCGCGAACCAGCGCGGGGTCGCCGCTTACGCGGCGGATCGCAGTCGCGGCTCACCCGCGCGGAAATATCCTCCGATAGCATATAAGCACCACCGGAGCGGTGCTTATACATTCTGGTACGCCCGATTGGAATCGAACCAACGCACCCGGCTCCGGAGGCCGGTGCTCTATCCACTGAGCTACGGGCGCTTCTTATACAAAGGAGCACCTTCATAGGTGCTCCTTTGTTGGCGCGCTTGAAGGGACTCGAACCCCTGACCTACTGGTTCGTAGCCAGTCACTCTATCCAGCTGAGCTACAAGCGCATCTGCGGTTCATTTTCGCCGCTCAATTATGATAGCACATTCCGTCCGCGATTGCAAGGACTTTTTTCCTTTTCGCAAAAAATTTTTTGAGTTCCCAAACGGCGTTTCACGCCGTTTGGGAGGCCTTTTAATTGAAATGCTCGGCGGAAATGAATTCCGCCTGCGCGAAGTTGGCGGCTTTGCCGTGGGCTTCAACCGCTGCGAAACACGCGAGCGCGAAGGCTTCAACCTTTTCCTTATTCCGACATTCTACTGCCTTCGCCAGCTCTGCTTGCTGCGCAAGCAGAGCCCAACCCTGAATAACTGACAGGGCAAATCGATTCTTCATCCGACATTCTACCGCCCTCGCTCGCAATATTCGCTTTGCGAATATTGCCCGACTTTGAGCACGCTGTAGGGCGGAACGGCGCGGGGCGCCGTTTGTGGACCCCTTTGGTTGAAATGCTCGCCCCGAATGAATCGGGGCTCCGCAAAGTTGTTTGCCTTCGGCAAACAACTTTAACCGCGCGAACCGGCGCGAAGCACGAGGGCGTTGACATATTTCGTATCGGAACATATTCAGCCCTCGTGAGCTTTGCCCGCTTCGCCGCGACTAAAAATCGCGGGCGCGGAATATCCGCGCCCGCGATCCGTCATGACTATCTTACTCGGTCACGTAGGGCAACAGGGCTATCTGACGCGCCCTCTTGATGGCGACGGTCAGCTGACGCTGATGCTCGGCGCAGACGCCGGTCATGCGGCGGGGCAGTATCTTGCTGCGCTCGCTCATGAAGCGGCGGAGACGCGCCGTGTCCTTGTAGTCGATGTGCTGTATCTTGTCCGCGCAGAACATGCAGACCTTCTTGCGTCTGCGTCCGCCGGGACGTGCGCTCTTATCGTAAGGCATAGTTAATAACTCCTTTCGTTAGCATAAAGAAAGCAGAAACCGAAAATCATCGGCACAAAGCGCTCTCGGGCGGCTTTGTGCGCGGCGGAACGCCGCTGTGCGGTCGTCCGCTCAGAAGGGCAGCTCGTCGTCCCCGTCATCGAGGTCGGTGAAGTCGCCCGCGGGAAGCTGGCTTGCGGGAACGTCGCCCGTGTTGCGCTCGTAGCCGCCGTGAGGCTGAGCCTGCTGGCGGTATCCGCCGGAATTGCCTCCGTCGCGCGGGGCTCCGCCCTCACCCGAACGGTCGCCGCAAAAGCTGAGCTCGTCTGCCACGACCTCCACGGCGGTGCGGTTGTTCCCGTCCTTATCGACATAGCGGCGCGTCTGGATGGAACCGACGACGGCTATCATGCGGCCCTTTGTGAACCACTTCGCGAGAAACTCCGCCTGCTGACGCCACGCGACGCAGTTGATGAAGTCGGTTTCGCGCTCGCCGTTCGCGTTCTTGAAGCGACGGTCTATCGCTATGGAGAAGGTCGCCACCGGGGTGTTCGACTGTGTGTAGCGCAGCTCGGGGTCTTTGGTGAGCCGCCCCATGAGTATTGCTTTATTCATCGCGCGTCACTCCTTGCAAACGATGATAGAGCGCATGATCCCGTCGGTAATGTTGTAGATACGGTCAAGCTCCGCCGGGAAATCCGGAGTGCTCTCAAAATTGATGAGCACATAGTAGCCCTCGCGCTGGTCGTCTATCTCATAGGCGAGCCTGCGGGTTCCCCACTCGTCGACCTCCTCGAGCGTGCCGTTGCTTTCGATAAGCGACTTGAAGCGCTCGATGAGGGCGGTTCGGGACTCCTCGTCAAGCGAGGGGTGGACGATGAAGATCGTCTCGTACTTGGAAGAAACCTTTGCCATGTTGCACCTCCTTCTGGACTATGGCCGCCTTTTGGCGGCAAGGATCGCCGCACATACTCGTGCAGACTAAAGTATTATACTTGACACTTCCGCAAAAGTCAAGACTTTTTTAATCCCAAACGGCGCAAAGCGCCGTTTGGGAGCCCTTCCGATTAAAATGCTCGTGCGGAACACGAGGGCGCCGACATATTCCGCATCGGAACATATTCAGCCCTCGTGAGCTTTGCCCGCTTCGCGGGGCAAAGCCAAACATTGATATAATTGTCCTGCGCGATGTTGCCTACGGCAACATCAACCGCGCGAACCGCGAGGGCTCGCACCAATTCGTTGTCCGACATTCTACCGCCCTCGCTCGCAATATTCGCTTTGCGAATATTGCCCGACTTTGAGCACGCTGTAGGGCGGAACGGCGCTTTGCGCCGTTTGGGAGTCCTTCCGATTAAAATGCTCAGGGCGAACACGAGGGCGCCCACCAATTCTTCATCGGCACATATTCAGCCCTCGTGAGCTTTGCCCGCTTCGCGGGCAAAGCCGGACATTGATATAATTCACTTGCGCGAAGTTAGCGGCTCCGCCGCTAACTTCAACCGCTGCGAACCGCGAAAGCGCGAACCAATTCTTAATCCGACCCTCTACTGCTTTCGCTCGCAATATTCGCTCCGCGAATATTGCCCGACATTGAGCACGTTGTAGTGCGGTACGGCGCAAAGCGCCGCAAATGCCTCGCAGAGTTTCGCGCCGAAAGGCGCAAAATAAAGTCCAATCCGTTTTTTGCCGCGGCGTGTACGTGGCAAAAAACTCTTTGCACGGAGCGCGCTTCGAAGCGCCGAAGGCGCGAGGAGCGAAGCGGAGTGTTTGTCTTTCTGCAAAAGTCCGCAGGACTTTTGCAGAAAGACTTCATCGGGGAAAGTCCGAAGGACTTTCCCCGATGACTCTCAGTACGCTATCCCCTGCGCCTTCATCGCCTCGGCCACCTTGAGGAAGCCCGCGATGTTCGCGCCCATGACGAGGTTCCCGTCGTGGCCGTACTCCTTTGCGGCCTCGCTTGCGGCTTTGTAGATGCCGCGCATGATGCCGTGCAGGCGCTCGTCTACCTCCTCCGCGGTCCAGGAGAGGCGCAGACTGTTCTGGCTCATCTCGAGACCGCTCACCGCGACGCCGCCGGCGTTTGCGGCCTTCGCCGGTCCGAACAGGACGCCGGCCCTCTGGAAGCACGCGACCGCCTCCGGCGTGGACGGCATGTTCGCGCCCTCCGCAACGGCGATGACGCCGTTCTTCACGAGCGCCTCCGCGCCCTCGAGGTCAAGCTCGTTCTGCGTCGCGCAGGGAAGCGCTATGTCGCACGGGATTGTCCAGATGCCCTTGCAGCCGGGGGTGTAGACCGCGCCCGCGACGCGCTTTGCGTACTCGCTTATCCTGCCGCGCTCGACCTCCTTGATCTGACGCACGACCGCGAGGTCGATGCCCTTCTCGTCGTAGACATATCCGCCGGAGTCGCTCATCGCGACGACCTTTGCGCCGAGCTCCGTCGCCTTCTTGCAGGCGTAGGTGGCGACGTTGCCGCTGCCGCTTATCACGACGGTCGCGCCCTTGAAGCTCTTGCCCGCCGCTTTCAGCATCTCGTCGGTGAAGTAGCAGAGACCGTAGCCGGTCGCCTCGGGACGGACGAGCGAGCCGCCGTAGGTGAGTCCCTTGCCGGTGAGGACGCCGCTGAACTCGTTCCTTATCCGCTTATACTGGCCGAACATATAGCCTATCTCACGCGCGCCGACGCCGATGTCGCCCGCGGGAACGTCGGTAAACTGGCCGATGTGCTTTGCGAGCTCGGTCATGAAGCTCTGGCAGAAGCGCATTATCTCGCCCTCCGACTTGCCCTTCGGGTCGAAGTCGGAACCGCCCTTGCCGCCGCCCATAGGGAGGCCGGTGAGGCTGTTCTTGAATATCTGCTCAAAGCCGAGGAACTTGATGACAGACGCGTTGACCGAGGGGTGCAGGCGAAGGCCGCCCTTGTACGGGCCTATCGCGCTGTTGAACTGCACGCGGAAGCCGCGGTTGACGCGGACGTGTCCCTCATCGTCCACCCAGCTCACGCGGAAGACTATCTGCCTCTCCGGCTCGACGATGCGGTCGATGACGCCCGCCTCAACCAGGTCGGGGCGCTTCTCCACCACCGGCTCGAGGCTCTCGAGAACCTCCCCTACCGCCTGAAGGAACTCCGGCTCGCCGGCGTTGCGGTGTGCGACCTCGTCGTATACCTTCGCAAGATACCCGTTATGAAACTCCATGAACAAACCACCTTTTCGCATACATATTCGGAACCGTTTCAAAGCATGGCTCAGTAATTGTATTATATTGCATTTTTGACGTTTTCGCAAGCGTTTGGAGGGTACAAATCCCAAAAAGGTCAAATTCTCCTAAGTGCAAAAAAGGCTCCGCCGAAGCGGAGCCTTTTCCGTCACATTTTCGGTTCTGCGGGACCGTCTCAGTTGAGGCCGACGTTTCCGATGCCTGTCTTCTCTACCACCGGGAACTTCTCGAGCTCGGCGGTCTGCCAGTTGCTGTAATCCTCGTTGGCCTTGACGGTCTTCACCTGTACCTGCCAGTACGGGGTGTCCTCACCGACGAAGTACATGACGTGCTCGCCGTAGGAGGTCTCGACAACGTCGGTGTCACCGGTCTTGCGGCTCGCATCGAAGCACCAGTTCTCAAACTCGGTGACCATCTGCCCCTTGTAGACCTGCTCGTAGATGCCGCCGTCCGCGGCGTTGCCGTCGTCGGAGTACTGCTTTGCGAGCTCCGCGAAGCTGTCCTCGGTAGCCGCGCCGTTCTTCCACTCCTCGAGGATGCGCTCCGCCTCGGCGGTCGCGGCTTCCTTCTGAGCGTCGGTGGTGCCGGTGTCCTCGGTGCTGTCGTCGGTATCCTCGGCCGTCTCGGCGTCGTCGCTCACGGGGTTACCGTCGGCGTCGAAGTCGTCAAAGGAGACGAGGATGTGGCGGACGTCTATCGTGTTGTAGTTGTTGCGGGTGCGGTCAAGGAAGAACATGACGTAGGTGCCGTTCGTCGTGTCGAAGGTCGTGGTCTCGCCCGTGACGCGGTCGGCGGAGAACAGCCAGTCCGCCTGCTCGGTGCTCGTGGCCTGACTGTAGGTCGTGTTGCTCATCAGCGTGTCGGTCTCGGCGTCCGCACTGGTGTACTCGACGGGCTCGGGGAGGTTTCCGTCCTCATCCGGCTCGCTCTCGGCGGCGGTCTTCTGCGCGACCTCGTTCTGACGGGTGACGACCTGCGCTATAAACTCCGCCTCGTTCGTGCTCGCCGCCGCGATGCGCTCGGCGGTGCTGCGCGCCGTGTCAAGCGCGGCAGTGCGCTCATCGTCGGTCATATCGGTATCGGTGTCGGCCGTGACGAGATAGCGGCGGTAGGTCACGAGGTCGAAGTCGTTCCTGTTGTCCTCGTAGTAGGTCTC
This sequence comes from uncultured Clostridia bacterium, assembly GCA_947585215.1. Lineage (GTDB taxonomy): Bacteria > Bacillota > Clostridia > Oscillospirales > JAAYOS01 > CANRIN01. The sequence goes on along the minus strand of CANPWY010000008.1, from coordinate 2,993 downwards.
GATATCCGAATCGGTTATAGCATCCGCAAAGGAGTCATACTTCGTGTCGGAATACTGCGTCGCAAGATAGCCGTTGCGGAGCAGGCGCTCGTACTCGGTGAGGTCCATGCGCTTGCCGTACATGTTCTTGAGGTACGCGCTGATGTCATAGCCGTTGCTGTCCACATAGTCCTGAAGGGACTGTATATCGTTCTGGACGTTCTGCTCGTTCTCTGCGGAGAGCGTGACGCCGTCGGCCTCCGCCGCGGCCACGAGCATGTGTACCTGCTGAACGGAGCTCTTGGCGCTGCCCAGGAAGTAGTCGTGCCAGGTCATGGAGCTGTCGGCATAGTAGGGCTGGCTCGCAAGCGACTTGGATGTGTCGAGCCCGAAGAGGGTCGACGCATAGTCCCCTACCTGACTGACGAAGTTGGAGTACGAGTTGATATAGTAGTAGCTCAGCTCGTGGTCATAGACCTTCTCGCCGGCGATGGTGACGGCGGCGGCATTCGGCTTTACGAATCCCTGATACACAAAGAAAACGGCCGAAAGCACAAGCGCCACGACGACTATGACCGTAGCTACCTTGTAACGCAAACCGTTGTCCTTACCGTCCTTTTTGTTCTTCTTCGCGTCAAGCTCTTCCGCGGCGGCGCTTTGAAGCTTGCGCTGCCTCTTTTCTCTGGAGGCGCTCATATCGCTTACACTTCCTCTCGAAATAACTTAAAATGCCCTGTTATTCAGAAAGGCTTTGGAAAATCCAAAGCCTTTCCGCCGTGTTGGCAGCGGGAGAAGGATTCGAACCCTCACAAACAGAGTCAGAGTCTGTCGTGCTACCCTTACACAATCCCGCTATCTCCAAAACGCAAATATGATTATACCAAATTCCCGCTGTTTGTCAATACCAAACTTAAAATTTTTTGCCTTTGGGACGGCTCCGTGCCGTTTGAAGCGCCCGATACGGCCCGTTCGGAGCGCTTCCGCGCCGCCGGATCACACCCTCCTGTACACCGCGAGGTCGAAGTCCGCCGTCACCGTCCGCACGTCCGACGTCGCGATGCGCTCCGGGTGAGCCTCCCCGCTCCGCGAGTGCGGCGTCATGCGGAAGAGCTCGAGCGCGTCCTCCGCGCTCTCCAGCTCTATTTGATACGTCACCCGCTTCTCCTCCGCGAGCTCGAAGCCCTCGTGCCGGTGCTCCTTGGGCTCGGGATGTGGAGGACGGTCGTAAATTATGCGTTTCAGCTCCGCGAGGTGCTCCGCGCCGGGTACGGCGACGGCGAGGACGCCTCCCCTGCCGAGCAGCCGCCGGAACTCCGCGCCGCACCACGGCGCAAACACGGAAAATATCAGCGAAACGCCGCCGGGCGCAAGCGGCATGTCGTACACGCTCGCCACCGCGACCTCGACGTTTTCTCGCCTCTTCGCGCCGAGGCGCTTCGCGGCGGCGGCCGCCGCGAACTTGGAGAGGTCGATCGCCGCCGTAGGACGCACGGGCGCTATGTTCTCAAGGAACCACCCTTCCCCGCATCCCGCGTCGAGCAGGACGCCCTCCGGCGTCCCGGCGGATATTCGCTCGAGCTCGCGGCGGAGCGCCGCATAGTATCCCTTCTCGAGAAACGCGCTCCGCGCCGCGACCATCTCCCGCGTGTCGCCCTCCAACTTGGGCGGGCGGCCGGTGAGGAGATTCACATACCCGCTCCGCGCGCGGTCAAAGGAGTGTCCGTTCGCGCAGACGAGCCCGCCCTCCGTGCGGAGGAGACCTTCCCCGCAGACCGGACAGCGAAAAAGGGACGGGCGGCGCGCGCCGCCCGTCTCCGTGTTTTTTATGTCCTTTTCTCTCTCCGGACGCATTACTTGAACCAGCCGAGCCGCATGAGCTTGCCTACAAGCGGGAGCTCCTTTGCCTTGCCGGTCGCGGCAAAGACGATGCCGAGCACGACGTACGCAAGCGTAGCAAGCGAGATTATCCACTGTATGATGGCGACAAGATAGAAGAGTCCGAGGCTGACATAACTGAACGCGCCGAGGATCACGCTGATTATCGACAGCGCTATCTCGCACAGGAACAGGTACATCCCCTGAACTGCGTGGAAGCGCACCCACGGCGAATTCTTCTCGGCAAAGAACGGTATGAGCACCAGTATGCCGATATAGGAGAGAATGCCCATGGCCTTGTTGTTCGCTATGTCCTGCGGATGGTACTGTGCGGTGTGGTCGGGCATGAAGCTGCTCCCGCTCTGGGCGTACTGCTGATAGTTCGGGTTGCCCTGAGGCGGGACCTGCTGGTAGCCGGGGTTCCCCTGAGGAGGCGTCTGCTGGTAGCCCGGGTTGCCCTGGGGCGGCGTCTGCTGGTAGCCGGGGTTGCCCTGGGGCGGGGTCTGCTGGTAGCCCGGGTTGCCCTGCGGCGGCGTCTGCTGGTAGCCGGGGTTGCCCTGGGGCGGCGTCTGCTGGTAGCCGGGGTTACCCTGAGGGGGCGTCTGCTGATAGCCCTGATCGCCCTGAGGGGGCGTCTGTCCGGGCTGCTGAGCCTGCGCGACGGGCGCGCCGCAGGCAGGACAGAACAGAGCGTCGTCCTCCATCTGGGTGCCGCAATTAACGCAGTATTTTGCCATTTATTTTCCAACTCCTTCACTTGAAAATAGTGCCGGACTTTCTGCCGAAAGCCGATATTTGCGGGGCCTGCGCCACATAGTGCCGGCTTTCGGAGCTTTGATTTAATTATACGCTTGTCTTTGGAGAAATTCAACCTTACTTTGCAAAACTTTGTAAATTTCCGCCGGACGCCGCACATACGCCCCGGCGGAGAAAAAGGACGGGGTTGACCCCCGTCCTTTCGCCGTCTCTCATTATTTGATGTTTGCCTTCAGCCACTTCACGTCCTCGCCGAGGCAGGCGACGATGTCGTCGAGGTAGTCGTTCTCGCGCTCGACGGTCCATGCGGTCTCGTTCGGCTGCGCGTCGGTCGCGGCCTTGATCTCGTGCCAGTCGATGCGGCTCGTCGGGTCGCCCATCGG
>CANPWY010000007.1 GCA_947585215.1 uncultured Clostridia bacterium | reverse complement strand
TCGGCGACCGCCAGACGACGACTTTCATATTTCAGCCCGCCTCCCTAAAATTTTTTGCACCCGCACAGCCCCAGAAGCAGCAGTACGCAGCCGAGGACCGCGATTATCGCCCACGAGGGCAGTATAAGCGAAATGAGCACGCCCGCACCCAGCGCCGCCAGGATGAGAAACATTATCTTCGACCGCATACCTCTCTTGCCTCCTCTCCGGGTCATTATATGCGGCTCGGAGCGAATTGTTCTAATGTCTGCCGCAAGGAGCATATACATTCCTTGAAAAACCGCGCCGGTCAAAAGGCGGGCGGTAAAAAGGAGTGTGACCGATGGAACTGGAACTTATCGGAAAAAGCCATGTGTTCTACGATACCGGGGCGCGGCTCGTCACCGCCCGCGAGCAGACCCAGGAGCAGGTCGTGCCGGACGCGTGCCCGGATATCCTGCGCATCATCACGACCTACGGGAGCGTGTACGCCTCGGAGACAAGCCTGCACGACGGGCGGGCGGAGGTGAGCGGAACGGTGCGCGCGGCGGTGCTCTACCTGCCGGAGAGCGGCGAGGGCGTGGAACAGCTCGTCCTCACTGTGCCGTTCACGCAGACCTTCGAGACACCGAGCGAGCCGGGTGACCTGCTTTTCGCTTCGGCGGAGCTCGAGAGCGTGGACGCGCGCACGATAAACCCGCGAAAGGTGCTCGTGCGGGCAAACGTGCGCGTCACGGCACGGGTGCTTCGCCGCAGGACGGTGGAGATACCAGCGACGGTGAACGCGCCGAGGAGCCTCGGCGTGCGGACGCTCGAGGAGCGCACGAGCCATCGCATCGCGACCGCGGCGGCGTGTAAGGCGTTCACGGTGAGCGACGTCATCGAGCTCGGCGGCGCGCCCGCCATGAAGGACATCATCCGCTCAAAGGTGTCCTTCACGGTGGCGGACTGCAACATTATCGGCAGGCGCGCAGTGTTCAAGGCGACGGCGCTCGTGGAGACGCTGTACCGCGCGCAGAACGGCGCCGTCTGCTCCCACCGCGCGGAGGTACCGTTCTCGCAGATAGTCGAGACCGAGGGACTTGAGGACGGGGCAGAGGTCGTCATAGTCCTCCGCGCCACCGGGATGACGAGCGCGGTGCGCCACGAGGACGGAGGCAGAGCCTACGAGTTTTCGGTCTCCGCCGAGGCACAGACGGTGGCGTACAGCGCGCACGAGTTCGCGGTGCTCGCCGACCTGTACAGCACGTCGCAACGCGCGGAGACCGAGAACGGCACGCTTGAGCTTGAGACCTTTATCAGGCACGAGGAGCGCCGCGCGACGGTCCGCGCCACGCTCGAGACGGGCGCGGAGGCTCGTGAGGCGGAGGACGCGGAGGTGTGCTTCACGGCGCCGGCGACGTCGCGCGGGGAGGACGGCATACTGCGCGTCACGTCGAACGCGGACGTGCGCGTCCGCTACACGGGCGAGGACGGGACGCAGTACCAGACGCGGGGACGGATACCCGTCTCGATAGACGTCACGGGCGAGGGGGACTGCTCGTGCGAGCTCCGCGTCGAGAGCGCCGCGCTGAGCGCGGCCGTGCCGGGAGGCATCGAGATACGCCTCGACGTCGCGGCGACGCTCGAGGAGACAAGGACCGAGACTGTGAGCTTTGTCCGCCACGCGAAGCTCGAGGAGTACGGCGAGGACGCTCCGCCGCGCCCGTCGGTGGTGCTGCGGTACCCGCAGGACGGGGAGACGATGTGGCAGCTCGCCAAGCGCTTCTGCACGACCGAGGCGGACATCCGCGACGCGAACGGCATGGCGGAGGACTCGCCGCCCGATTCGAAGAAGCTGATGCTGATACCCAAGCGCCGATAGAGAGGAGGATAAACGTGGACAGAGGAAGGATATACGAGGACATAGCGAAGCGCACCGGCGGGGACATCTACATCGGCGTCGTCGGGCCGGTGAGGACGGGAAAGTCCACCTTCATTAAGCGCTTCATGGAGACGCTCGTGATACCCGGCATAGAGAACGTGTACATGCGGGAGCGTGCCAAGGACGAGCTGCCGCAGTCCGGGTCGGGGCGGACGATAATGACCGCCGAGCCGAAGTTCGTGCCGGAGGATGCGGTCGAGGTCGCGCTGGACGGCGGGGCGCGCTTCAAGGTGCGCCTGATAGACAGCGTAGGGTACATGGTGGCGTCCGCCGCGGGCGCGCTCGAGGGAGACGCGCCGAGGATGGTGTCAACGCCGTGGTTCGATCACCCCGTCCCGATGGCGGAGGCCGCCGAGACCGGCACCCGCAAGGTGATAGCCGAGCACTCGACGATAGGCATAGTAGTAACGACCGACGGAACTGTCACCGACATTCCGCGCGAGGAGTACGCCGAGCCGGAGGAGCGGGTGATAAAGGAGCTGAAAGTGCTCGGCAAGCCGTTCCTCGTCGTCGTGAACTCCGCATTCCCGGAGGGCGCGGCGGCGCTCGAGACGGTGAAGACGATACGCGAGAAGTACGACGTCGGCTGTATCGCCGCAAACTGCCTCCTCCTCGGCGAGGACGAGATAACGGCGATACTCCGGAGCGTCCTCGGCGAGTTCCCGGCACGGGAGATAGGCTTCTTCCTGCCGTCGTGGGTGGAGACGCTCGAAAACTCGCACCCGATAAAGCGCGGGATCTTCGACGCGATACTTGCCGGGGCGCAGGACATGCACCGCGTCCGGGACGTCGAAGCAGCGGTGGCGAGGATACGTGAGTGCGAGCAGATAAGCTCGATAAGGCTTGCGGGCATCGACATGGGCACCGGCGTCGCCGTCGTGGACGCCGACCTGCCGCGCTCGCTCTTCTACAAGACGCTCGCGGAGCAGTCCGGCTTCGAAATACAGGACGACGGCGACCTCATGCGTCTCCTCGGCGAGCTCGCGTCGGTCAAAGCGGAGTACGACAAGATAGCCCCAGCGCTCGCCTCGGTAAAGGCGACGGGCTACGGGATAGTCCTTCCCGCCACCGACGAGCTGTCGCTCGAGGAGCCGGAGATAGTGAAGCAGGGCGGGCGGTACGGAGTGCGCCTCCGCGCGAGCGCCCCGTCGATACACATGCTCCGCGCGGACATCGAGACCGAGGTGAGCCCGATAGTCGGCAGTGAGAAGCAGTCGGAGGACCTGGTGCACTATCTCCTGAGCGAGTTCGAGGACAAACCGGACGAGATCTGGCAGTCGAACATCTTCGGCAAGAGCCTGCACGACCTCGTGAGCGAGGGGCTGAACGCCAAGCTCAAGCGTATGCCGGAGGACGCGCGCGACAAGCTGCGCGAGACCCTCCAGCGCATCATCAACGAGGGCAGCGGAGGTCTTATCTGCATCATACTCTAGCGGGAGAGCACGGAGGGGCGGACATATCCGCCCCTCCGTGCGGGGCGCACTTCACCGAACTCGGACGCGGAAACGTCCGCCGTTTGCACGGAACGCCGCGGGGGTGAGAGGCGGCATAACGTCCGCCGACGGCCTCCGGAGGCGTGGACGTGCGGCAAGCCGGAGCAGCGGGGAAAACCTATTTCGTGCCTCCGGCGCGAAGCTTTGCGAGGCGATACTCCCAGCATCTGAGGAGCGGTTTCCGCGCGGACGGTGCGGGAAAAAACGATACGATAGGTGTCGCGCAATTTTCGCAGAATACGAAAATTTTCGTAAAAGGCGCTTTACAACCTCGGAAAACTGTGCTATAATAATGCTCGCGCGGACGGAGAGTGTCCGCAAAGCCGAATATGGGCCCGTAGCTCAGCTGGGAGAGCGCACGGTTCGCATCCGTGAGGTTCGAGGGTTCGATCCCCTTCGGGTCCACCAAAACAAAAAGCAGCCATTCGGCTGCTTTTTGTTTTGGGCTCCGCGCCGCGTCAGCGGCGCTCCGCTCTTTAATTAAAATGCTCGGGGCGAATGAATCGCCCCTGCGCGAAGTTAGCGGCAAAGCCGCTAACTTCAACCGCGCGAACCGGCGCGGAGCGGCCTTTGGCCGCTTTGGCCAAACGGTTCCTGCGGAACCGTTTGGAAACTTTCTTGGTTGAAATGCTTGTGAATTTTACCCGCTTTGCGGGCAAAGTCAAGCCTCGAAATAGTCTTTTATGCGGACGCCGCTGACGCGGCGTCTTTTAGTAGTACGGAAGCGCCAAACTGCAACGCCGCTGTCCGCATATTCAATCGCCCGCGAAGCGGACACCTTTACTATTCACTTTTCACACTTCACTGCTTTCTTGCCCTTTTCGGTGCCGTGTGATATAATTTCGGCAAACAAGCACTTCGGAGGAAAACATGAGCTATCTTGAAGATTACTACAACTCCTACGACGAGGAGGGACGCCTGCTCTCCCGCCACGGTCAGGTCGAGTATCTGACGACGATGAAGTATATACGCGAGTGCCTGTCGGGGCTCTCCGAGCCGAACATTCTGGAGGTCGGAGCCGGGACCGGTCGGTACAGCGTGACGCTTGCAAAGCAGGGACTTCGCGTGACGGCGGTGGAGCTCATCTCGCACAATCTCGAGCTGCTCCGCGCCAAGCTCGACGGCTCTGAGCCAATCCGCGCCGTGCAGGGCAACGCCCTCGACCTGTCCTTCCTGCCGGACGGCGCGTTCGACCTCACGCTTCTGCTCGGGCCGATGTACCACCTCTACACGCGGGAGGACAAGCTGCAGGCGCTCCGCGAGGCCGTGCGTGTGACGCGCGCGGGCGGGCACATCCTCGTCGCGTATTGCATGAACGAGCCGACGGTCATTCAGTACGTCTTCGGTATGAATCACCTCCGCGAGGTGATGGACCTCAACATGATTACCGACGACTGGCATTGCGTAAGCGAGCCGAAGGACCTCTTTGAGCTGGTGAGGACTGAGGACATCGCCTCGCTCGACGCGGAGCTTCCGGCGGAGCGGATAAAGCTCGTGGCGACGGACGGCGCTACAAACTACAAGCGCGAGTACATAGACGCCATGGACGACGAGACCTTCGCGAAGTGGATAGACTACCACTTCGCCACCTGCGAGCGCGGCGACCTCATCGGCGCGTCGCACCACACGCTGGACATTCTGAGGAAGCTGTGACTGTCGCGGCATAAAACTGCAAATTGCTGAGTATTTATCGGAGGCGAAACGCAAATGGGCATAAAAGTTGCAGGCATCCACTTTTTGACGCGGGAGCCGGCGAAGCTCCTGCCGGAGTTGGAGCGAAAATTTGGCAAAGCGCCCGAGCCGGGTGACAGGGACAGAGCCATGATGGCGCTCCTCCGCTCTATGGCGGAGAAGGAGATCCGGGAGACGAGCTCCGACGAGAAGGAGCGGGCAGAAAAGACCGCGCTTCTGGACGCCGCCATGGCAAAAGCCTTCCGTGAGGCCGAAGAGGATCGCGCGGTGGTGGTTCTCCGTCCCGGCGTGGCGAGCCTCTACTGGTACGACCATATCCGCACGGAGAACATGGAGCAGGTAGCCAAGGAGTTCGCAAAAGCGCTGGGTGTCCCGGTTCTCGGTCTGGGTGTGTACGACGACACTAACGCGGTGTTGTGCGCCGCCGACGGGCAGAGCGTCTGCCGCGGTCTCTACTGGTTTGACGAGGACGACGTCGAGCCCGTCGACCCGGGGGTCTTCTGTGCTCTGCTGGGGTGTGAGGACAAAATCGAGGCCGTGGCGCAAGCGCTACAATATCGGGACGCGGAGCCGATGGTTCGGGCGTTGGAAAAGATATTTGGCATCGACCTGTATCTGGACGCGGACATGTGCCGGGAGCGGCGCTGCGAGGAGATCGCTTCGTGGCCGAGCGCGGACGTGTTCCGCGTTTGACCGGGCAGGCGAAGACCCGAAAAGGGTCGAGCGTGCGGGAAGCAGGTGCGAATTGATTTTTGCACCCGATTATGGTACACTATTATATAAGAACACGACAATACATATCGAGCGCCGAAAGGACAGGAACGATGGCTAATAAGAACGCAAATCTTAATGCTGCGGCAAAAGCCAAAAAGGATGAGTTTTATACCCAGCTTACGGACATAGAAAAAGAACTGCGGCATTACAGGCAGCATTTCAAAGGGAAAACGGTGCTTTGCAACTGCGACGACCCCTTTGAGAGCAATTTTTTCAAGTATTTTGTCCTGAACTTCAACCGCTTGGGACTGAAAAAGCTGATCGCCACTTGCTATACCGGTTCTCCCATCGCGAACAGGCAGCTTTCCATCTTCAGCGTTTTGGGTGTGTCAGAAGAAACGGAAGGCAGGCCCTATAAGGCGGTAGTAACTACGGTATATGACAAAACAGGTGACGGCGGCGTGGATATGTTCGATGTCGCCGAGCTGTTCAAGTCCGGTGAAAATGAGTTGTCGGAGTTGGAGGGCGACGGTGATTTTCGCTCTCCCGAATGTCTGGCTTTATTGGACGAAGCGGACATTGTGGTTACAAATCCACCGTTTTCGCTTTTTCGTGAATATATAGCTGTTTTGATGGAACATGGGAAAAAGTTTATTATTGTCGGCAATATAAACGCTGTAACTTATAAAGAGTTTTTCCCGTTAATCATGGGGAACAAAGTATGGATAGGGCCGAGTATACACTCGGGGGACAGAGCTTTTTATGTTCCTGACGACTACCCGCTTTCAGCATCCGGCTGTGGAGTTGATGAAACCGGACGGAAGTTTATTCGTGTCAAGGGTATCCGTTGGTTTACCAATTTGGATATAAAACAGCGTCACGAGGAAATGATTTTAGTCAAACGCTATCAGCCTGCTCTTTACCCCAAATATGATAATTACGATGCGATTGAAGTCAGTAAAACAGCCGATATTCCGTGTGATTATTCCGGTGTTATGGGTGTTCCCATCACTTTTCTTGATAAATATTGCCCGGATCAGTTCGAGATAGTAGGTATGGCAAAACGTGGTGCCGGAGATCCGGCGCTAAAGTCTCACGTTTACACAAAGGATGAATATCCGAATTATAGTGATTTAAATGCCACTCCTACATTGTGGATTGACGGCAAACTGAAAAATACATATCCGCGTATTTTAATCCGCAACAAGCACCCCGAAGCGCCGAGGGAGGTAAAATGAGATGCAGGTAGAAGAACTGAAAGTCACGGTCGGCGAGGTGTACGAGGGCTATTTCAATGACGCGGAGGAGGGTGTTGTCGGCTATAACGGATTGCTCGACATCCGCCCAAGGTATCAGCGGGAATTTGTATACAGGGACGCACAACGGGACGAAGTCATCCGCACGGTGATGAAGGGTCTGCCCCTGAACGTTATCTATTGGTGCAAGGTGAAAAAGGACGACGGCTCCGAAGGGTTTGAGGTGCTGGACGGCCAACAGCGCACGATCTCCCTGTGCGAATATGTGGACGGGTCCTTCTCTGTAGACGATAAGTATTTCTACAACCTGCCGTCCGACCGGAAAGAGAAGATTTTGAACTACCCCCTGTTTGTATATGTCTGCGACGGCTCGGACAGCGAAAAGCTTGATTGGTTCCGCATCATCAATATTGCCGGGGAACAGCTCACCGATCAGGAGCTGAGGAACGCCGTCTATGCCGGCAGCTGGACTTCCGACGCAAAGCGGTATTTCTCCAAAACCGGGTGCGCCGCGGACACTCTGGCGGGCGATTATCTCAAGGGCGTTTCCATTCGGCAGGAATATCTCGAAACGGCGATATTTTGGGCGGCAAGCGCCGAGGGAAAGAGCATCGAAGGCTATATGGCGGAGCATCAGAAAGATCCAAGCGCCGTGCAGCTTTGGAACTATTTCCGCTCGGTCATTGACTGGGTGCAGGCCATTTTCCCGAAAAAGCGCAGGGAGATGAAAGGATTGCCGTGGGGACTGTTCTATAATCAACACGGCAAGCGTACGGACCTGGACCCGCGAAAGCTGGAGATTGAAATTCAGCGGCTGATGGGCGATGAGGACGTAACAAGGAAATCCGGCATCTATGAATATCTGCTTACCGGCGAAGAAAGGAAGCTGTCGATCCGCGCTTTTGACCGGCGGGATGCTCTCGCGGCCTACGAAAAGCAGGGTCACAAATGCGCGATCTGCGGCGAAGCCTTCGAGTTTGACGAGATGCACGCCGACCATATCACACCGTGGAGCAGGGGAGGCAAAACGACGCCGGATAACTGCCAGATGCTGTGCCGTGACTGCAACTTGAAGAAAGGTGCACAGTAAAAAACAGATAAAGACACATTATAGCATATCGCTCCGCGATATGCTATAATAGCCGCAGAGCAGCTATTATATAGAATCAAAGCCGTTTTGCTCCCGCCCTTCGGGCGGAACCGCAAAACATGGCGCTTATAGCATATCGCTCCGCGATATGCTATAATAGCCGCAGAGCGGCTATTATATAGAATCAAAGCCGTTTTGCTCCCGCCCTTCGGGCGGAACCGCAAAACATGGCGCTTATAGCATATCGCTCCGCGATATGCTATAATACTTTTAGCATCTAATCTTGTACGCCGGGGGGTGAAAGTATGGCTGACGGAGCGCCGCGCGGCGCGAGGCGCGTCTGCGTCGGGCTGCTCGCGCATGTGGACGCGGGCAAGACCACGCTCAGCGAGGCACTGCTCTACACGAGCGGCAGTCTGCGGAAGCTGGGGCGCGTCGACCACGGAGACGCGTTCCTCGACAACGACGTGCAGGAGCGCGAGCGCGGCATCACCATATTCTCCAAGCAGGCCATGCTTTACCTCGAAAACACCGAGATAACGCTTCTCGACACCCCCGGCCACGTCGACTTCTCGGCGGAGATGGAGCGCACGCTCGGCGTCCTCGACTGTGCGATACTCGTCATAAGCGGCTCGGACGGCGTGCAGGGCCACACGAGGACACTCTGGCGTCTGCTCGAGCGGTACGGCGTGCCGACATTCATATTTGTCAACAAGATGGACCTCCCCGGAACCGACCGCGGCCGCGTCCTCGAGGGACTGAAACGCGCACTCGGCGACGGCTGTATCGACTTCTCGGCGGACGTCCGCGCGCGGGACGAGGCCGTCGCCATGACTGACGAGGCGGCGCTTGAAGAATTCCTTACGTCGGGAATGGTGCCGGACGCGCGGACGGCGGCGCTCATAGCCGCGCGGAAGGTATTCCCGTGCTGGTTCGGCTCGGCGCTGAAGCTTGAGGGCGTGGAGGAGTTCCTGCGCGGCGTAGAGACCTACGCGCCGTCGCCGGAGTACCCGGCGGAGTTCGGCGCGAAGGTCTTCAAGGTGTCGCGGGACGCAAAGAACGTCCGCCTCACATGGATGAAGATAACCGGCGGAACGCTCCGCGCGAAGGCTCAGCTCTCCCACGGCGAAGGTGAAGACGCGTGGGAGGAGAAGGCGGATCAGCTCCGCCTGTACTCCGGCGCGAAGTTTTCAACGCTCGAGGAGGCAGAGGCCGGTTCGATAGTCGCCGTGACCGGCCTCACGCGGACGTATCCCGGCGAGGGGCTCGGCGCGGAGCGGGACAACCCCGAAGCGGTGCTCGAGCCGGTGCTGAACTACCGGCTGATCCTGCCGGAGGGGACCGACCCGGCGACCGTCCTCCCCAAGCTCAGACAGCTCGAGGAGGAGGACCCTATGCTCCGGGTGCTCTGGAACGACCAATGGAAGGAGATAAACGTCCGCCTGATGGGCGAGGTACAGCTTGAGGTGCTTCAGCGCCTTATCGCGGACAGATTCGATATAGAAGTCGGGTTCGACGCGGGAAGCATCGTCTACAAGGAGACGATATCAAACCGCGTCGAGGGCGTGGGTCACTTCGAGCCGCTCCGGCACTACGCGGAGGTGCATCTTCTGATGGAACCCGGCCCGCGCGGGAGCGGCGTGCAGGTGAAGTCCGAATGTCCGCAGAGCCGCCTCGACTTCAGCTGGCAGAGGCTCATCCTCACGCATCTGCTCGAACGCGAGCATCCCGGCGTGCTCACCGGCTCGCCGATAACCGACGTGAAGATAACGCTCGTCGCGGGCGCGGCGAGCGTCAAGCACACCGAGGGCGGCGACTTCCGTCAGGCGACCTACCGCGCGGTGCGGCAGGGACTCATGCAGGCGGAGAGCGTCCTGCTCGAGCCGTTCTACGACTTCCGCCTCGAACTTCCGCCGCAGAACGTCGGCCGCGCCATGACCGACATTCAGGGGATGGGCGGCAGCGTGGACGACCCGTCCTCGGAGGGCGAGATGACCGTCCTCACCGGATTCGCTCCGGTCGCGGGGCTCCAGGACTACTGGCGCGAGGTGACGGCGTACACGCGCGGCCTCGGACGGCTCTCCTGCTCCTTCCGGGGCTACGAGCCGTGCGGGAACGCGGAGGAGGTCATCGCCGCGATAGGCTACGACCCGGAGCGCGACACCGAAAACCCCGCCGACTCGGTCTTTTGCGCACATGGCGCTGGCTTCAACGTCAAGTGGGACAAGGTTCCGGAGTATATGCACATAGAGGGACTGCGCCTTGACCGCGAACCGCCGCCGGAGGAACAGCCGGCGGCGCCGTCCGCGCCGGCGCAGAGGGTATACGCGACGTCGTTTGAGCGGGACAAGGAGCTGAAGTCCATCTTCGAAAAGACCTACGGCAAGGTGGAGTACAAGGCATGGGAACCGGCGAGGAGCCCCGCACGCACGAGCATCAGCGACGCGTACTCGAAGCGCGGCGTCGGCGCGAGGAAGGCGGAGGGGCCGGAGTACCTGCTTGTGGACGGCTACAACATCATCTTCGCGTGGGACGAGCTCCGCGAGGTCGCAAAGACGGACATCGCCGCCGCGCGGTCGATGCTCGAGGACATCCTCGCAAACTACCGCGGGTTCCGCAAGTGCGTCGTCATACTCGTCTTTGACGCGTACAAGGTTAAGGGCAACCCCGGCTCGGTCGAGAAGCGGCACGGAATATATATCGTCTACACCAAGGAGGCCGAGACCGCCGACACATATATAGAAAAGACGACCTACCGGATAGCGAAGGACCATCCGGTGCGCGTCGCCACGTCGGACGGGCTCGAGCAGGTGATAATCCTCGGCCACGGTGCGCTCCGAATAAGCGCGGAGACCTTCCGCGCGGAGGTAGCGGAGACTCAGGTGCGCATAGACGAGATAATCGCCGAGTACAACCGCAGGGGAAAGAAGTAAATAACTGCGGCTCATGCCGCGGAAAAATAAAATATTCAGGAGGGATACCATGGTAAAGATCACATTCATGGGCGCAGGTAGTACGGTGTTTGCAAAGAACGTCCTCGGCGATTCGATGCTCTCGCCCGCACTGCATGACGCGGAGATCGCGCTCTACGACATCGACGCGGAACGTCTCGAGGAAAGCTTCCTTCTCATCACCCGCATGAACGAGAACATCAACGGCGGGCGCGCGAAGATAGAGAAGTACCTCGGTGTTGAGAACCGCCGCGAGGCGCTCAAAGGGGCGAAATTCGTCATAAACGCGATACAGGTCGGCGGATACGAGCCGTGTACCGTCATAGACTTCGAGGTGCCGAAGAAGTACGGCCTCCGCCAGACGATAGGCGACACGCTCGGCATCGGCGGCATCTTCCGCGCGCTGCGCACGATAGTCGTCATGCGCGGGTTTGCGGAGGACATCGAGGCGGTCTGCCCGGACGCATGGCTTCTCAACTACACGAACCCCATGGCGATGCTCACCGGATATATGCTTCGTTTCACCGGCGTGAAGACCGTCGGTCTCTGCCACAGCGTTCAGGTCTGCTCGGAGGGACTTCTCAAGGGCCTCGGCATGGAGGACAAGCTCGAGGGACGCATCGAGACGATAGCGGGCATAAACCACATGGGGTGGCTCCTCGACATACGCGACAGGGACGGCAACGATCTCTACCCCGAGATACGCCGCCGCGCAAAGGAGCGGAACGCCCGCGAGAAGCACGGCGACATGGTGCGCTACGACTACATCGACAAGCTCGGCTACTACTGCACCGAGTCGAGCGAGCACAACGCCGAGTACAACTACCTCTACATAAAGGAGAACCGCCCGGAGCTCATCGAGAAGTTCAACATCCCGCTCGACGAGTATCCGCGCCGCTGTGTAAACCAGATTGCGGGATGGAAGAAGCAGAAGGAGGAGCTGATGGCGGGCGGGGACGTCACGCACACCCGCTCCACCGAGTACGCCTCGCACATCATGGAGGCGATGGTGACCGGCGTGCCGTACAAGATAGGCGGCAACGTCCTCAACCGTGGGCTCATCACGAACCTGCCGGACGAGGCGTGCGTCGAGGTCGCGTGCATGGTCGATAACGGCGGCGTCCGGCCGACGTTTGCGGGCGCGCTTCCGACTCAGCTCGCCGCGATGAACATGACAAACATCAACGTCCAGCTGCTCACCGTCGAGGCGGCGCACGAGCGGAGCATGGAGCACGTCTACCACGCGGCGATGCTCGACCCACACACCGGCAGCCAGCTCTCCACTGACGAGATAGTGTCGCTCTGCGACGAGCTCCGCGCGGCGCACGAGGCCGCGGGGTACCCGATATTCTAATAATGCGGGCGAAGCCCCGCGCCCGAGTGGGCAGAGCCCACACCCATCTAGCGGGGAAGCCCCGCGGCCCTGAGTGAGGCAGAGCCTCACGGGCACTTTGCGGGGGCTGCGCCCCCGCGCCCTGCGTTACTTTTTGCTTGTGCAAAAAGTAACCAAAAAGCACACGAAGGGGAGAAAACCTATGGTTTTCTCCCCTTTGGACCCCTCTTTCCTTTGACCGGAAGGTCTCTGCTACGCTATACATTAGTCCGTAGCTTAGTACAAGCGTCTCCGCTCAAACTTTCCACTAGAACCGAAAGTTCTGTTTTCTCGAAGAAGTATCTGCATTACGCTTATAGTGTGAGCGTAGGACCGGACTTTTTGACTCTACTACGCAGGAACTGTTCGATGTCGTCGAATACGGTGGGAAAGTCGGATAGTTTCCCTAGAAACTCACCCGGTGGGATGATAGATTTGTTTGATACAGAGTGTGCCCTGTTATGTGGGTTGCGGTTGTGTGTCGTATTCAGGAGAGGGATTATTAAGGGAGAGGGCGAAGCCCTCTCCCTTAAGCGCGCTTTTTGGTTACTTTTTGCGCGAGCAAAAAGTATCGCAGGGGTGCGGGGCGGCACAGCCCCGCAATGCCCTCGGAACCGCCAGGTTCCGCATATTCGTACGGGGTTCTACCCCGTAACAGGGACGCGGGGCTCGCCCCCGCGGATGCCCGCGGGGCTTCCCCGCTATACCATTGCGGGGGCGCAACCCCCGCAATGTGTCGGTAGAGCTCTGCTCTACCTAGGGACGCGGGGGTCGCCCCCCGCAGATTCCTGCGGGGCTTCCACGCTGGAGGGGTGGGGCGCAAGCCCCACTCACGCGGGCAACAGCCCGCGCGGGACGCGCTCCGGCGAGCGGACGAGCCGCTCCGCGAGGTCGCATATCCGCGCGGCGGCGGTGGGAGGTATCTCCCGGCGCTGTGAGGCGAGCATCGCTTCGCGCGCCGCCGCGTCGTCAAGCAGGGAGAGAGCGGAGGCGAGCGACGCCTCGGTCATGTCGCACGCAACGCTCATGCCGCGCTCCGAGAAGTATTCCGCGTTGCAGGTCTCGCACCCGGGTATCGGGGAGATGTGGACGAGCGGGACGCCGCACACTGCTGCCTCGGTAGAGGAGAGCCCGCCGGGCTTCGTGAAATACAGACTGCTCGCGCGCAGATAGTCCGCCATTCTGTCGGTGTGACCGACGACAGCGACATCCCCGCCGAACCGCTCGCTCAGGCGGCGGAAGAGCGCCTCATTGTTCCCGCAAATGACTATGACGCCGACGTCCCCGCGTTCGCGCGTGAGTGCGGAGAGGGTTGCGACCGCAGTCTCCGGATCGCCCGCGCCGATGCTTCCGCCAGAGACGAGGATATACCGCTTCTGCGGGTCGAGCCCGAGGCTCCGCTTCGCCTCATCGGGCGTCTCGGGCTCCGAGAAAGCGGCGGAGGTCGGTATGCCGAGGGGATACAGCCTGTCGAGCGGTATGCCGCGCGAGGCAAATTCGCCTATCAGCGAGGGGGTTGGCACGACGTATGCGTCGCACTCGGTCTCCTCGGTGAAAGGTATGCAGACGTAGTCGGTGGCGATGAATATCGTCTTCGGCGCGTTGAAGCCGTGCCGCCGCATGCCGGTAAGTATCTCGGCGGGGAAAACATGAGGCATGAACACGACGTCAAAGCTGTGCTCCGCGAGGTAGTCGCGGAGCGCGGACATCATCGCGAGGTTTGCAAAATACACCGGCGAGTGGACGGGCAGGCGGCGGTAGAGGTCGCCTATTTTGTAGACCGCACCGAACCCGTGCGGCGCGTGCTGCGCCATGTGGATGTAGACGTTGTCTATCGTCTCCGCGAGGCGGGGGCTGTGAAGGGTGTAGGGATTGAGCATGACGGCGCGGTCTCCGCGCCGCCGAAGCTCCTCGGCTATCGCACGGCCGGCGGAGTTGTGTCCGCCGCCGGTGCCGCAGGAAAGTATCAGCGCATCCATAACAGATTCACCTCCGGCTTTTTTCGCTCCTCTCTACTCATGTGGAGCCGCGCGCAGACGGCGGCGGAGATGAGCAGAAATCCGACGCATACGCCCGCTCCACAGCCCATGCAGAGCATCCCGACGAGCGCGGAGATGTAGCTTATGAGCGTCCTGTAAAAGTGCGGGGATACCCGGAGTATCAGCGAGAAGAAGATGAAGAAGAACGCAAGCGCCGCGAGCGGCTGCCATGCGGGCAGAAGTCCGAGGAGGCACCCGAACGTGACCGCGATGCCCTTGCCGCCGTCAAAGCCATGAAACAGCGGGAAGATGTGACCCATGACCGGAGCGGCGATGACGAGCGCCGTCAGAAGCGGCGAGACGCGCGGAAAGGCGGTGCTGTGCATGTAGAAAAAGACAGGCAGAGCGCCCTTCGCAAGGTCGCAGACGAGCGTCAGCACGCCGCACAGGAAGCCGCCGTACATGAAGGCGTTCGCCGTGCCGGGGTTCCCGTCGCGGCTGTCCTCAAGCATATTCTCTTTGCCGAAAACGCGGGAAAAGACCCGGGCATAGAGCACACTGCCGGAGAGATACCCGAGCGCCGTGAACATCAGAGCCGTAAGCATCATAGTCCCCCCTGAGAACAAATCATAAACCCTTTCAACCTATTGTAAAGTATAGAACACCTTTTGCAACTCTGCTTCAACTCAAAATCAATTTTTGTTGAAAAAAGGCGCGCACAAATATCCGTCCGAAAGCACAGCTTTCGGACGGATACACCTAAAAAGCCTCGCAGAGTTTCGCCGCCGAAGGCGGCGAAATAAAGTTAAATCATTTTCGGCGGCGGCGTGTACGTCGCCGAAAATACTGCTCGCGGAGCGCGCTTCGAAGCGCCGCAGGCGCGAGGAGCGAAGCGGAGCGCATGCCGCCGGCAGAGCTCTGCTCTGTCCGGCGGTCTCGCGGGAAATTGGTAAAGGAGCGGGCTTTTGCCCGCTCCTGCGATTTCCCGCGAAAGTCATAAAAAAGTCCGTCAGGACTTTTTTATGACTTCGGGGAGTTCCACCGTGAACCGACACCCGCGCTCGGGGAGATTTTCCACCGACACCGTGCCGCCCGCGAGCAGGACTATCTGCTTGACGAGCGCGAGGCCGAGGCCGTTGCCCTCCTCGCGGTGGGAACTGTCGGTCTGATAGAAGCGGTCAAAGACGTGCTTCTGCGCCTCCGGAGGGATGCCCGGACCCTCGTCCTCTACGGCAAAGACTATCCTGCCGTCCCGCCGCCCGAGGGATATGCGGACCGTTCCGCCTCTCGGCCCGAACTTTATCGCGTTTTCGATGAGGTTCAGCCAGACGTGCTGCATCAGCGCCTCGCTGCCGGTGTACTCGACGGAGTCGAGCTCCACGTCAAACTCGGTCCCGCGCTCGGTCCAGCGCGGCTCGAGAGCGAGAATGGTCTGGCGTATCTGCTCGTCGAGGCTGTATGTGGAGGAGGAGGGGCGTATCTTCTGATTGTCCACCTTCGAGAGCAGGAGAATGTTCCCGACAAGGCTCGAGAGGCGGCGGGTGTTGAAAAGTATCTTTTCAACGTACTCGGACTGCTCCTCGCTCATCGGAGCGCCGCCTTGGAGAAGCGTGGCGTAGCCCTCGATGGCGGTTATCGGCGTCTTGAACTCGTGGGAGACGTTCGAGACAAAGTCGGTCTGAAGTATCTCGGTGGCGCCGAGCTCCTGGGTCATTGTGTTGAAGTCGCCGTATATGCGGCGCACCTCGCGAAAGCCCTTGTCGGTATCGAGACGAATGCTGAAGTCGCCGCCGGAGACCTTGCTCATCGCGTCACTGAGCTTCATTATCGGCCCGAGGAACCAGTGGCTGAGCAGCATGGAGATGACACTGCCGAGGAATATGCTGACGAGGATGAGCCAGACGACGTCCGGTATCTTCCGCGTTATCTCGAACAGTCTGTGCAGAAGCTCGACCACGCCGGAGCCGGCGGTGACGACCGCGAGCATGACGGCGAGTATGAGCAGTGAGAACACGAAGCTCATGCCGAAGCGGCTGCTCCTGCCCTTGCTCTGCCGGGCCTTCCGGGCGGCGCGCCTTTCGCTTTTATCACTCATAGCCGCACCACCTTGTAGCCTATCCCGCGCATGGTGACTATCTTGAAGTCGGGATTGTCGCGGAAGCGCTCGCGCAGACGTCCGATGTGGACATCTATCGTGTGGGTGTCGCTCTCGTTGTCATAGCCCCAGATCTCATCCATGAGCTGGTGACGGGTGAAGATCCGTCCGGGGAAGGACGCCATCTTGTAGAGAAGCATAAACTCCTTCTGCGGAAGTATAAGCGTCTCCTGCGGGGTGACGACGGTGAGCGAATCGCACTCCATGACGGTGGAGCCTATCACGAGGCGGCGGTCGTTTATCATCTGCGCGCGGCGGAGCAGTGCCCCGACGCGGAGCACCATCTCGTTGACGTTGACCGGCTTTACCATGTAGTCGTCACTGCCGGAGAGGAAGCCGAGGCGCATGTCGTCAAACGCGTCCTTCGCGGTTATCATCAGGACGGGGACGGTACTGCCCGAGTCGCGCAGTTCGCGCACGAGCTCGTAGCCGTCCATGCGCGGCATCATGATGTCGGTTATGACGGCGTCGTAGTAGTCGGCCTCGAGCGCCTCAAGCGCTTCGCGGCCGTCGGACACGCCCTTCACGGCGTAGCCGTTCTTTATGAGGACGTGGCTGAAAAGCTGACGGAGCTCACGGTCGTCCTCGGCGATAAGTATTTTCAGCATTGCTGTTTGTCACCCCGGTTTTATTCGGGCGTGTAGCCCGTGGTGCTGTCGATGACGACGGTGCGGGTCTCCGCGTCGTATGTGACGCCGAAGTCGAGCACCGCCGCCAGATCCCGCAGCTTGAAGTAGTTGCTCCCGTTGATGAGGCAGGAGAAAAGCGTCGCCTCTGTGCCGTCTATATATACCGTCGGGGAGGTAAGCGTGCCGGAGGAGGCGGGGGTGCGGTCCACGGCGTCCGGAGAGCCGTCATAGTCCTCGCCGGAGACGATGATAACCGCGCGGGCGACCGCGTCGTAATCCACGGAGAAGGCGGCGGGCGTGCCGCTGAGGAGACCGGCTATGTCGCGTAGCAGGAAATAGTTGCTCCCGTCGATGAGATAGGCGGCAGGGAAGACCTGCGCGCCGTCGATCAGGACCGCCTGCGGCGAGACCGTCACCGGAACCTCGACCGGCACCGTCGCCGGGGCGGGCGTGGCGGTCTCCTCCGGTACGGCGGGAACGAACGGCGCGTCCGGCTCGACTGTGGCGGCGGGGATCTCCGGCGAGACCGGCGCCTCCGGCTCGGATGCCGCCACGGACGGCGTGTTCGAAAAGTCCGGCAGACGGTAGACGTCGTAATAGTTCGAGGGGAAGCGCACTTTTCGCTCGAAGGCGGTCTTTCCGCCGCTGTTGAAGTTCTGCTCGATGAGGGTTATCACGCCGTCCTCATAGCTCTTGACGAGCGCGGTGTGGGGGTAGCTCTTGCCGCGCTTTTCGGCGGGCCAGTGGACGATGTCGCCGCGCCGCGGGGCGTCCGTGACGCGGAAGAAGCCGCCGAGAGCCGTGAGCTCGTCGTAATATGTCCCGCGGGGATCGAGGTAGGGCGGCTTGGTGCCGACCCACATATCTACGCCGTACACCTCGGAGTAGTAACGTGTGACAAGCTCACTGCACGGGCGGAGGGGGTATGCCTTGACGCCGTCTATCTCGTCGTGCGAGAAGTTGGCACCGCCGCCGGTCACCACCCATGTGCAGGACACCTGGTCCTCCAGCTCGCCCGCGAGCGCCGCGCAGGGAAGCGCGAGCGTGAGCGCGAGGAGCAGAGCCGCCAGGCGGAAGGTCTTCTTCATATCTTTTCCTCCGTGTCGGAAAATATCGGCGCGCAAAACCGCGCACAATGCAGATTATAATCAGATTTTATACCTTTCGGGGGAAAAGGTCAAGTGCGGGACAGAGAAAGGGCGGCGGAGGCATTGCCTCCGCCGCCCGAGCGACGAGACCGTGCTAACCGCGCTTCAGCGGTTCTCGAAGCGGATGTCCTGCCCGGTGCGGAGCTCGTACGAGACGAGCGCGTCCGAGTCGAGGTCTTCCGCGTACATATCCACCGCGTTTATGCGGCTGTTCTCGTAGGTGGTGTAGTAGTAGATGCCCTTGTCGGTGTTGCAGCAGGAGGAATATATCGTTATCTCGTACTTGTCGCCGCCGAGGTGGACGAGCCCGCGCTGCTGTTCGACCGACGCGAGGATGTGGAAGAACTGGCTGACGCTCTCACTCTCGCCCTCGCCCGAAATAGAATTTGCGCAGGTGAACGCCGCCTTGACAAAGCGCGAGGCGCTCGAGAGGTCGCCGGGGAGCCCCATCGCGGCGAGACCCTTGCTGTACCTGTCCATCGGCACGGACGGCGCGAAGAAGTTCTCCGCGGGCTCTGTGGAGAGGGTCATATAGTTGGAGAGGTTTATGCGGTGGTAGTCAAACGGCGGGTTGTTCGTGAGGACGCCCACCGGGTTCTCGTATATCTTGAGCCCCTCGCGCGTGCTCTCGATGACGAGCGACTCCTCGCGGTCGGAGAGCATCCAGTGCAGGTCGGAGGGCGGCATGCCCTCCGAAAACGCGATGTTTGCGATGTTGAGGCGGTCGAGAAGCGGGCGCGCCTCCTGCACGCTCGCGCACTGTCCGAGTATCCACGGGATGAGCTCGAAGGAGGCGATGTTGTCCTTCCCGTCGGTGACCGGGAAGTAATAGGCGTTGTTCCAGAACGCGAGCCCCGCCATGCTGAGACCCTTTTCGTTCGTCGCGTCATAGTAGAGCGGGTAGCCGTCCTGAACGAACGCCATGCCTATCATGGCGTAGTGGGTCTTCATCTCGCCCGCGCTGCGGAAGCGGAAGGGATAGTTCCTCGGCGTGACGGTTACGGTCTCGGTGTAGGAATACTCGAGGTCGAGGTTGCGTCCGAAGTAGAAATCGCGTGTCTTGTAGACGGCGGCGGTGCACATAACGGTTCCTCCTTTTGTTGTTTGGATGTCTCTTCCATTTTAGCACACAGACGTGGCGGATTCAATACGCTTTTATTATGCGAAAAAAGCGGGGGGCATACCGCCCCCCGCAATGATGGTTTGTGCCGCGATATCCGGTTTGTTACTACTCCTCGATGGCGTTGCCTTCCCACGTGCCCTCATTTATGAGCTCGAAATCGTAGACGCTTGTCATACTGCCGCGGTTGACGACTCGACCCTGATTTCTCAGCTCACCGTAGGTGATCTCCACGTGCCCCTCGTTTGTAAACGTCGCGCTTCCGCCCAGTATCAGATTTCCGCTAAACTGAAGATTTCCGTGGTTGCGGTTGATAAACGAGTTGTCTATGTGGTAGTCATGGCTGATTTCGCCGCCCAATCCCATAAACCCGAAGTTTTCTACCGGAGCTGATATATTCCCTTCGGAGGCAGTGATGCTTACAGAACCGTAGTTTGTGAGTCTGCCCGGCTCCTGCATGTCAAGGCCCGCGGTGATCAGCCGTCCCGCTTCCCCGATGACGATGCTGGCATTTGTACTCATGCTTTCGCTCAGAAGTACGCCGCCGCTGTCAACGGAGATCATGCTTCCGGTCTGCATTTCTACGGCAATAAGGGTATACGCCATAGAATTGTTCGTTACCGTCAGCCCGCCGCAAAGGGTGATAAAGTTGCTGTCGTACAGCCGGGAGTCATCGGTGACGGTTACGGTGCCGCCGTTGAGGCGTATCGGCGCGTAAACTTCGCATGCGGAACTGCCGGCAATGACAAGGCTTCCGCCGCCCGTCAGCTCCAGCCTCGGGTCATCATCCGGCATCGGGCTGCCGCTGCCTACAGACAGGAACGCCCCGTCCGTAATGCGGACTCCGCCGGCTCGGACGCTTCCTCCGCTGATATCTGCTATGCCTCCCGTGACCGTCAGTGTGCCGGTCACGTTCAGCGTGCCGGCGTAAACAGCGAGATCCGTCTCCACTGTCAGGTCGCCGTCTATCGTAATATCTCCTGCCACTTGGATGCCGTCGCTGCCGGACGCCATGGCAAGCAGCGTCTCCGCGTCGGTTACGGGAACAACCTCATTCTCTATCCATCTGCGCACTAACTGCCGGCAGTCCCCGTCCTTGTTGAGCGTGTCCCACGCGGCTGCGGCGTTTCCATCTTCATAGCAGACTATTCCGCCGTGTATCTGCCCGTCGCCGGAGGTGGCAACGGACCCGGTAGAGTCACTGATCACTCCGCTATGATTGTTGAGATCGCCCATTACCGTCATGAGGCCGCGGTTTATGATAGTTCCGGAGCCCCAGCCGCTGCCAAAGACAGCCGTAGCGAAGTTACAAAACGTCGAATTGCCTTGCAGAGAGAAGAAACTCTGATCAGGGCCGACGGACTGCTCAAAGTCGCAGAAATTATACGCTTGGCTCCCCAAATCCAGCAGGAACGCGCACCCTCCGTTCAAACGGTTTTCCGGATCCGCAGACACCTTCCCGCAGTTTATCAGACATCCCGAGTGGACGTACAGCGTCTGCGGACACAGGCTGCCCTCATTGACTAAAAAGAGATCGCCCCGGTATTCTCCGTCTCCAAACTCTATTGCGGTTCCGCCGTCGATGGTCCCGCTGTTTACAAACAGGTCGCCTTCCTTCACATGTATTGCCGTCGCATCGGTTATGGCGCCGCGGTTCACCAGAACGCGGTTGATGAACAGATTCGCGTTGCCGGAGACGGTCGCGTTCTCGCTGATAAGGAGCGGGCCGTTGAAATGGTAATCTCCGCTGAGGCTGATGTCGGAGTCGATAACTATCAGCGAACCGCCTGACGCGACGTTCATGAGCTCACGCTCGTTTGTGACGTGGACGGCGTTCTCAAAGGCCATGTCCTCGTCGAAGACAAAGGAGACCATATCGTCGGGCACCGGCGAGCCGTCCTCCACGGCAAAGTCGGAGCTTTCCGCGAGCCACAGGATGATGTTGTTTATAATATATCCGTCGCTCGAGCGCGTCAGCTTGCCGCCGTTGCGGGTGCGGATAAATCCTCCGTCTCCTTCCACACGGTCGAGAAAAAGATTTGCCCCCTCGCCGTTCACGGTGATAACTCCGCCGTTCATCCTTAACAGGTCGTTAAATTTCACCTCGGCGGATATCTGCACGTCACCGGAGGTCACTTCGCTTTCGCCGTTTATGACGACCGGCTTTGTGATATTGAGCGACTCGTCCAGATAGAGGGCTTCGTCCCCGCTGTATACCACGGAGGAATACGCATTGTCATCAGTCAGATACGCGATAAACTGATCCGGATCGTAGGCGATAACTTCTCCGCCGTCGTTGCCCGCCGGTTCTGTGCTGACCGGCTTGTGCGTGGGCGTCGACGAATACTTCGGCGTCGGCTCGTTATCCGGAGACGCGCTCGGGCTCGCTTCACCTCTGCCGCCGAGAGTGATGCCGAGCGTCACGCCGAGCACCGTCAGAACTGCCGCCGCCGCGGCGCCGATTTTGAAAATGAGATTTTTCCGGAGCTTGGGTTTCGCATCACCGCCGCCATCGTCATCAGCCCGCTTTTCCCATTTGGAGAAAATCTTGATATCCGATGTGACCGTGAGCTCCCTCAGCAGCCTGGTGCAGGCCGAATCGGTGTACCACCCGCGGAAAGTGTACCCCTTCTTTATCGGAACGGGGAGCTCCGAGGCTTTCAGCACGTCGCCCTTGGCGACAGAAAGCTCCGTGTCCTCGTCCCCGCCGGTGAGGTAGACGGACACCACGCCCTCATAGAGCGCCGTGTGGAACTCCTTTGCGGACTGGAACCGCTCCCTCGGCTGTACCCTCAGAGCGCGCAGTATAGCCTGCTCCTGTCCCTTGGACAGCTCCGCGCCGAGCTTCCTCGGGGGAATGAGCTCGTCCTGGAAGATGCGGTCCATGGCCTGAGGAGGCTTCTTGCCGGTGATGCAGTAGTATATTGTCGCCGCGAGCGCATAGACGTCCGTCCACGCGCCCTGCGCGCCGCTCGAGGACTGGTACTGCTCCAGCGGCGCGTATCCGTGCCGGAGCATGATGGTCATGGTGGCGTCTCCGTCTACCGCCTCGCGGGCACACCCGAAGTCGAGCAGCTTTATAATGCCGTGCTCGAGCATAAGGTTATCCGGGCTGATGTCCCGATGAATGAGGCCCAGCTCATGCATGGCGGACAGAGAGTCAAAGAGCGGCTCGATTATGTGCAGAAGCTCCCACGCCGGCAGGACGCCGCCCCGCTGTTTTGTCATCTCGCTCAAGGTAGTTCCGTCAATGAACTCCATGACGATGTAGGCGGTGGCGTTCTCCTCAAAGAAGTCTCTGACGCCGACTATGTTCGGCAGACGGTCCAGCTTCGCCATGGTCCGGGCCTCCTGCAGGAAGCGCTGTTTTCCGCGCTCGAAGAAGCCGCTCTGCGAGCCCAGAAAGTTATCCACGTTGGTCGAAACCAGGCTGTTTCGGGTAGCCTTGTCGGTGGGGAAGTATTCCTTGACAGCGACCTTCAGGCCGAGGACCATGTCCCGGCCTATGTAGGTTATGCCGAAGCCGCCCTCTCCGAGGACCCTGCCCAGCATATATCGGTTCCGGAGCACCGTGCCGGCCGGCAGATGCTTTGGCTGTGCTACGTAGCTTCCCGCCGTGAGTCCACAGCTGGGACAGGGCTTGTCGCCCTCCACCTGCGACATGCAGTACGGGCAGTACTCCACCTTTGCAGTGTTTCCGTGCTCTTCTATATCCGGAGTCATAAAGTGCTCGTCCTTTCTTTCTGGTGAATTCAGATACCGCGCGGCGGCGTCCGGCCCGGAGAAAGCCCCGCCGGACACGCGGATGCGTGCCGGCAGAATGCCTGTCCGGGCTCGGAGCGCGCCGGTCTTCTGTTTACGGCATGCCCGGTATCGTGCCTCAAGATGTCACTATAAGGACGACGGCGACAACAATGACCGCCACGGCCGCTGCCACACCTACGACCAGCTTCCACCACTGCTTCGGCTGCGGAGGCGGAGGAGGCGGCACCGGCCTGGGTGTTGGATTCGGTGTTGGCCCCGGCGTTGGCTTCGGCTTCGGAACAAGCCACGGTGTCACGCCGAGAAGGGCATTTTTGAACTCGGCCATGGTCTGGTATCGGTTCTCGGGACGTATAGCCAGCGCCTTGCGGAACACGGCCTTCTGCGCCTCCGTAAGGCAGTCGGGCAGGAACAGGGGATCCGGTTGACCCTTGGAAGTCACGGCAATGCGATCTATGCAGTCATCAGGAGCACTGCCTGTCAGGCAGAACAGAATAGACGCCGCCAGAGTGTAGACGTCGGAGTAGAAGCCTGCGGGTCCCAAGACGGTTGAAGCCTGCTCGGCGGGCGCGTATCCGGGCTTAAAGAAGCCCGTCATATCTTTGTCTACCGGCCTTGCGGAGCCAAAATCCGTCAGGCACAGCTCGCCGTTTGGCATGAGCATGATGTTGTCCGGGCATATATCCCTGTGCACCATACGCTTGCCATGTATCCATGTTATGCCGTCCATAAGGGGAAGCATCTTCGGAAGGATCTCCTGCGGCGTCATTTTCCCGTCCGGGCGGGCACTGACTGCCTTGAAGAGCGGCTGTCCGGGGAGAAACTCCAGGATCAGATACGCCGTTCCGTTGGCCTCCAGGTAGTCCACGCCCTTGACAATGCTTGCCGGGCCGTTGTCAAGCTTTGAGACCATCTGGGCCTCCTTGAGGAAGCTCATGCGCCCCTGGTTATAGAGATTTGCCACACTACTTGCGGCATACACGGTAACACCGTCTATGTCACGCTGCGCCCAGACATGATTGCCCTTTGCGGGGAAGTATTCCTTGATGGCAACTTCCCGCTTGGTCTTTCTGTCGGTTCCCCGGTAGGTTATGCCGAAGCCGCCCTGACCGAGAACTCCGCCGACCCAGTATGTCGCGTCTCCGTGGCCGAGGACCGTTCCGATCGGAAGGGCGGGCGGCAGATTTGCTCCGCAGTGGGGACAGACCGGCTGAGCAGGAGCAGGAAACTCGCTGCCGCATTTCGGACATTTAATCATTTGTGTTACAGTCGTTCTTGTTTCATTCACTTTTTATACGCCTCCCTTTGTGCTCACGGCGAATGTTTGATTTTCCGAGCCCAGAGCTATCACGTCGCCTACATGCAGTACAGTCGGAACGTTCGGCGGGATGCGCTGTCCGTTCACGTAGGTGCCGTATCTCGAGCCGAGGTCCGTAACGGTCAGAGACCCGGAGTTCAGCGAGACTGCCGCGTGAACGTGGCTGACGCCGGGCGTCCTGTCTGGGAATTGGAGACCGTTCGGGCCGGGATCCACGCCTATTCGGACGTACTGTCCCTCATCCACGGCGAAGCGCCTTCCCGCGAAAGCACCGGCGGTGCCCTGCAGGCGGACGGCTCCGATGATGACCGTGGAGTCATTGCCCGGCTGCTTCTTTCCGCCCTTCCTTGCAAGGACGACGATAAGCACCACAACTCCGGCAAGCACCAGAGCGCCTGCGGCGATTATCACTACCCAAAGCCACGTAGAGTCATGGTAAATGTCGTACTTTATGTGCAGATCATCAAGGATGTCCGGCAAGTAATCTGATTCGATGGAGAAGAAGTAGGTCTGGCCGTCGCTCTGGGTTCCCCAGGTGTTGATACCCACCACGGCGCCGTGCTTGTCAAGAAGCGGGCCGCCGGAGTTTCCGTGGTTCATGGACGCGGTATGCTGGACCACCCTTACACGGGTTCCTTCGCCGTTCCACGTGGAGTGAAGGCTGACGGTTCCGTTGGTGACGGTGACGCTCTCCACGCTTCCGTAGTAGTTCTGATACCCGTAGCTGTCGCTGACGAAATCCTCCGTTGCTCCGGGGTATCCCAGCGCCCAGACCTCTTCTCCGGTCCCTATCGGATCGTTCGGATCACGCAGCGGCAGCGCCTTGCGTCCTTTGACCGGGTCAGCGGCCTTTATCACGGCAAGGTCCGGCTCGCCGTATTCGGACTTGTACAGGAGATCGCAGGGTATGGCGCGGCTTGTATCTATCTCGGTGGTGGCGCTCATTGAAAAGTCGTCCAACAATATGTAGATGCGGGATGCATAGGCGGTACAGTAGCACAGGTTATCGTAAACATCAAGGTCATAACCCGTTATATCCTCAACTACATGGCGGTTGGTCACGAAATACTGCGTCTCCTGGCCGGCCTTTCCGATGCCGAATCCGCTGCCTAAACTCATTACTTTCTCTATTTGTTGCGACGGTTCCTCAGCCCTATAAACAACATTGCCCTCTTCGTCTAAGACAACCGGGTAATAACTCAATATGTACATGACGGCTATGCGCACAACGCCGTCCCGGTTGGAGGCGCCGACGTTGCCGGAGGAACAGCCGGCAAGAGCGACAGTAATCATGCAAAGAGCAAGAATTACGCAGACGACCCTCTTTATATCGGCTTTCATATCCTTCCCCTTTCTTATAGGTCTATCCAGACGGCGGCGGCTGAGTTGTTGTCGTTGCCCTCGCTTACCTTCGAGGCAAGACGTTTCCTCATCCTTGCTATCCAGTCCTCCGGATCCTTGGCCGCGCGGAGGTCCTTTGCCATCTCCTCCTCCAGCACGTACTCCCAGAACCCGTCGGTGCACAGCAGGAACGCCGTTCTTCCAGGCAGGATCTCGCAGGAGCCGACTTCCACCTTCAGCTCCGAGTCCTGCCCGAGGGCGCGGAGCACCCTGCTTCGGTCGGGGTGGAAGCGGAGCTGATCGGGGGTTATCTGGCCGAGCATAACGCCGATCTGCGCGGAGGAGTGGTCCGTCGTCTGGAACTCCAGCTTGCCGTCGTGGAACCGATAGAGCCGCGAATCGCCGTCGTGAGCCCACACGGCGCGCCCCGGCATGGCCGTCAGAGCCACCAGGGTGGTCTTCATACTGCACTGGGGCGTCTGCATGGCAATAACGGCGTCGTTGGCGGCGAGGACGAGGTTTGTGAGAACGTCCTTATCCACCTGTCCCGCCCAGCGGCCGCAGATAAGCTCGGCCGCACGGGCGGAGGCGAGTTCGCCGCCTCCGTGGCCGCCCAGTCCGTCCGCCACCACCGCGCAGATCCTTTCTTCGCCGTGCCTGACCGCCATTACGGTATCTTCGTTGTTGGCACGACCCCCAACATTTGAATATGTGGCGATTTTGAACATTATTTTCTCCTTTCGGACTTTTGTGAGCTGTCTTCCACCGAAAGTATGACGGCGGTGTAGTTGTCCTGATTTGTATAGCCCTTGGCGGCCACCGCTCTCTTGACGGCATCCGCCGGCGCGACGTCCGAGAGTGCCGCCATGAGCTCACTGTCAGTCAAAGCGTTATACACGCCGTCCGTCATGAGCACCAGCTTATCCCCGGGGTGAACGTCGATGGGCGAGGTGGGCATGTCGACATACTTTATTTCGCCCATGCCGAGATAGCTCGTAAGCCCGCCCTTCTTCGGGTGGCCGAAGACGTCGCTTATCTTCCCGGAGCCGCTGACGGCCTGGGCCGCAAGCTCGTACCTGTATGTGTGCTCGCGGTTGAGCTTATACAGCTCCCCGTTTCTGAACAGGCATATACGGCTGTCTCCCACGCTGACAAAGGAGAACTTCATGTCGCGCAGAAGACCCATCACGATGGTCGAACCGCTCCGCTTGATGCCGCCCGGCCCGAGCATCTTGTCTACGGCCTCTACCGATTTCTTCAGAAGCTCAAGGAGCACGTTCTCGGCCGAGCCGGAGGTCGTAAAGAAGCCGTCGAGCGCCGCCGAAGCGGCGGTCTGACTGACCCGCTCTCCGTGCTCAAGACCGCCCATGCCGTCGGCCACCACGGCCAACACGCCCTGCTTGTCGACAAATTCGGTGGGCGACACCCCGAAGCAGTCCTGCTGATCTTTTCTTGCGCCCTGTCCGTGGAGCTTGTAGGCTTTGAGCGTTATTTTTCCGGTCGGTGTCTTGGCCTTGCGGCCCTTTCTGAGGGCCCGCCGTATCAGCGAGACGATGAGCGCCGCGAGAAGCGCCGCCGTCACGCCGGCCCCGGCGCATATTCCTCCGAAGGCCGCCGGATGCTGTGCGGCAAAGTCCTGTATCTGCTCGGCAAACGTCTGCGTGCCTGTCGTATTTTCGGCTTCCGTGCCGGTAGAATCTCCGGACGCCTGACCGTCGGTATCAGCGGCTTCCGCGTCGGCGCCGGTCGTATCTTCGGGCGCCTCGACGTCTGCGGAGCTCTCTGCGGTGGGCAGAGTTACCGGCAGGGCCGGAGAGGCCTCCGGCGAGGTGGGCAGAGCCGCCGGCCGTGTCGGAGGCTCCTCCGACACGGCGGGCAGAGTCGCCGGCGCGGACGGAGGTATGTCCGACGCAGTGGGAGAGGGCGGTGCATCCAGGAACCAGGTACTATCCATGTTGTTCATTTGCCCTGTTCTCCTGTCTCCCAACTGAACTTCTCGCAGCAAAGCGGGACAAATATGAGCGTGGTGGCGGAGCCGATGGAGATGGTGTCATAAGCATGGATCTCAACGGTGTTGAGAACGGTCTTGTTGTTGACCTTCACAAGGTTCCGTCCGCCGGCAGGCCCGAAGTAGTATGCGAGCTCACTGCTGTCAAAAGCGATCATTGCGTGACTCTCCCGGGAGATCTGGTCATCGCCGTGGATGCATATATCGCCGGTGGTGCGGCCTATGTAGTTGTATCCGGCATGGATGCGGTAGTCCTCGCCGTAGTTGGGACCCTTGATGCATACCAGCCATCCTACAACGGGGTCACGGCCGTTGACGGGACCGGCGATCTCCGTCTCTACGAATCCTTCGCCCATTCTGCCGCCGTTGGAGCCGTCGACGGGTACGGTGACGCCGGGTACGCCGCCGTTGATGGGCTCGGTGACGCCGGGTACGCCGCCGCCCCCGATGGGCTCGGTGGTGCCGAATCCGCCGCCGATAGGCTCGACAGACGGGGCCGGACCGGCCGATTTTGCTCCGCATAAGGGGCAAACCTTGCTTTTCGCTGTATCGAAGGGATGGCCGTTTGTGCAGTAGGTCATTGTGGTCTTGGCTTCCATGTTATTTTCCTCCCAAATGTTCGTTTTGCCCTTTTCGGGCAATTATACAAATTAAATTCTACCACACCTATAATATTTGCAGTCCAATCCATTTCCGTCGAAAAAACAGACGCGGAGACAGCCACGGCGCGCCGGCCGGGCTGTCCCCGCAAAAATGTCAAAATCAAAAAATGCCGCGTTGTTCGGGAGCGGTCCCGCAGTCATTTTCATCCTCGGCCGAAAGAGCGGAGCCGCTCTTCCGGTGTATATTTATTCGGAGAAAAGCTGCTCTATCACCTGGGACATACGCTCGCTCATGGGCTCGGAGTCCGAGGCCAGCGCGTAGAGGGTGAGCCAGTCGGTCGGGTCCCGAGGATCCAGCGGAGGCATACCGCAGTCGTTGAGTATGGCGTTCAGCGTCCACCAATGCTGTTCGAATCTTTCCGAGGCGGTGATATACAGCTCGTCATACTCGCTGTATCCCGAATCCACCACGTTCTCCGTCACCAGATACAGAAGCAGCAGAAGCTTTCTGGGCACGTCCTCCTTACGGGCGCAGATGTTCTTAAGATATGTGGCGTTCGGCCAGTTGTGCTTTATGAGCTTCTGGGTGACTGTCAGCCCCGAACGCGAACGGGCCCTCGGCATGCCCATCGTAAGATACAGCTCGGTGACCTCCTCCACGGAATAGCTCGGCTCCGCCGCACCGCCGACCTGCGTCGGCGGATTCCTCAGCTGATCCATGTATCTGTCCAGATACCAGTAGGCCCGCAGATGGAGCGTTCCAAAGAGCGGAAGCTTGGAGGTGTAGAGAGTTCGCAGTTCCTCGAGGTTATGAACCAGCATGAAGGACTCCTGGAGCTCGTGCGTGACATTTGACGATGTCGTCGCCGGTACGGCGAGAGGAATCTCCACCCGCGGAAGAGATTTGTAAAACTCCAAAGCCTGTCTGTATTTCCCGGCGTTGCGCAGGAACCAGGCGTATATTACATCCCGCCCGTCCCGGTAATGTATCCCGCACCCGGTACACTGTCCCAGCAGTCTGTTTGCGTCGTTCTCGGAAAGACCCAGCGCGAACGCCATTCTGAAGATGTCCTCACGGTCTGAGGGTGTGTGCCTGTCGGAAAGCCAGTTGTGTACCTTCCGGAGTGCCGACGCCTCCTCCGGGTCGCCGGGGAGTGACGAGAATTCCCGTATGAGCTTGGACTGAAGGTCGTCAAGTGGATAGAGCGCCCGAAGGGTCTCGGAAAAAGTACGTATGCTTATTTTCTCTTCGCGAAGAAACTCCGCCGCCTTTTTCGGCGTCCATCCTCCCCAGACTACGCCGTCAGCACCGGAAAGCATAATTTCCATGCATCCACCCCCGCCGAGAAACTTATTCGCCGCGAAAAAACGTTTCTCATTTCTCGTTTGAAACCATTAAGCCTTTTGCAGTATATCACAAAAGATGCGGCTTTTCAATACGTTTGGCGCATTACAAAGGTATAGGTTTCAGCTTTATAAAACGACAGCGGAGCCGCGAGCGCTTGTAAATCTTTGTGGACAAATCGCTTCGGATGCGGTAAAATATATCCATAGAAAAATATGAAATTCGTAAAAAGGAGATGACGGAGCGTGGCAGGCATACATCTTGCGGTGGATATCGGCGCCTCGAGCGGGCGGCACATAGCCGGATGGCTCGAAAACGGACGGCTCGCCGTGCGCGAGGTCTACCGCTTCGACACGCGGCAGGTGCGGCGGAACGGCCACGACTGCTGGGACCTCGAAATGCTCGCGCGCGAGGTTGAGGCGGGCATGAAGGCGGCGGCGGACGCCGGCCTCGCGCCGGACACTCTCGCCATAGACACATGGGGCGTGGACTTCGTCACGCTTGACGCGGAGGGGTGCCCCACGGGGGACGCCGTCGCGTACCGCGACGCGCGCACCGACGGCGCGGAGCGGTTCGTCCTGCCGCACTTCTCGCGGGAGGAGCTGTACCGCCGCACCGGCATACAGTTCCAGAAGTTCAACACCATATACCAGCTTGCGGTAACGGCGCACGAGACGCCGGAGGCGCTTCGCCGCGCGGAGACGCTCCTCATGATACCCGAGTATCTCGCCTTCCGGCTCACCGGCAAGCACATGAATGAGTACACGAACGCCTCGACGACAGGCCTCCTCGACGCGAAGAAGCGCGACTGGGACTTTGAGATAATACGCGCGCTCGGACTTCCCGAGCGCATCTTCGGAAAGCTCCACGAGCCGGGAACGGTCGTGGGCGGGCTCACGCCGGAGGTGTCCGCAAGGACGGGGTGCCGCTGCACGGTGCTCACCGCGCCGTCGCACGACACGGCATCCGCATACCTCGCGGCGCCGATAGGCGCGGGGCCGTGCGCCGTAATATCGAGCGGGACGTGGAGCCTCATCGGCACCGAGCTTACAGAGCCGTCGCTCGGCGAGGAGAGCCGCCGCGCAAACTTCACAAACGAGGGCGGCGCCGGCGGGACATACCGCTTCCTTAAGAACATAATGGGTCTCTGGATAATCCAGAGCATCCGCCGCGAGCTGAACGGCGAGGAGTACGTCTCCTCGGGCGAGCGCTCCGCCGCGCCTGCGAAAAAGGTGAGTTTTGCGGAATTGGAGACGGCGGCGCGGGAGTCTTGCTACGACAGCATTTTCGACGTGGATGACGACACTCTTCTCGCCCCCGCAAGCATGACGGAGGCGGTGACGGCACTGCTCCACATGTCCGGTGCGCCGGTGCCGGAGAACACCGGCGACCTTGTGCGCTCGGTCTACCTCAGCCTTGCGGACAGGTACGCCCGCTCGCTCGAGGAGCTCGGACGGATAACCGGAAGAAAGCCGGAGCGGCTGTACATCGTCGGCGGAGGCTCGCGGGACGGTTTCCTCAACGAGCTCACCGCGCGCGCCGCGGGCATCCCGGTGTACGCGGGGCCGTCCGAGGCGACGTCGATAGGGAATCTTCTGATGCAGCTAATTGCGTCCGGAGAGGTGAAGGACATCCCCTCCGCGCGCGAAATAGTGGGAAAATCTTTTGAGATAAAGGAGTATACGGTATGAGCTTTGAAAACGCAAAGAAAGCCTACGCCGGTATCGGCGCGGACGTAGAGAAAGCAATGGAGACCGCCGCGGCGACCGCGATATCCATGCACTGCTGGCAGGGCGACGACGTCGCGGGCTTCGACACAGTAGACGGCGGCGCGGCGGACGGCATTCAGACGACCGGCAACTACCCTGGCCGTGCCCGGAACTTCGAGGAGCTGAAGGCGGACTTCGAGAAGGCCGCGTCGCTCATCCCCGGAAAGAAGCGGATAAACCTTCACGCGAGCTACGCCGTGTTTGCCGAGGGAGAGTGGGTCGACCGCGACAAGCTGGAGTATAAGCACTTCGCCCCGTGGGTGGAGTGGGCAAAGGAACAGGGACTCGCGATAGATTTCAACCCGACGCTCTTCGGTCATCCCATGGTAAAGGACGGGCTCACGCTCTCTAGCCCGGACGAGAAGGTCCGCCGCTTCTGGATAGACCACTGCATCGCCGTCCGCCGCATAGCGGACAGGATGGGGCGCGAGCTCGGTTCGCCCGCGCTCAACAACGTCTGGATCCCGGACGGCATGAAGGACATCCCCTCGGATCGCTTCGGCCCGAGGATGCGCCTCAAGGCGGCGCTCGACGAGATATTTGCCGAAAAGCTCGACTTTGTCGTCGACTCGGTAGAGAGCAAGGTGTTCGGCATCGGCCTTGAGAGCTACACTACCGGCTCGAACGAGTTCTACGTCGCGTATGCCGCCTCACACGAGAAGGTCTATCCCCTGCTCGACAGCGGACACTACCATCCGACCGAGCTCATAAGCGACAAGATACCGTCGCTGCTCTGCTTCTTTGACAGACTGCCGCTGCACATCTCCCGCCCGGTGCGCTGGGACTCCGACCACGTCGTCATCTTCGACGACGAGCTGCGTGAGATAATGAAGGAGCTCGTCCGCTGTGGGGCGCTCGAGCGTGCGATGATCGGTCTCGACTTCTTCGACGCTTCGATAAATCGCGTAGCGGCGTGGGTGATAGGCACCCGCGCGGCGGAGAAGGCGCTGCTCTGGGCGCTCCTCCAGCCGCACGAGGCGCTGAAGGAGATGCAGGACCGCGCGGACTACACACAGCGCCTCATGCTCATGGAGGACACGAAGACCCTTCCCTTCGGCGACGTGTGGGACGAGTACTGCCGCCGCGCGGGCGTCCCGCTCGACCGCGAGTGGTACGAAGAGGTCATGCGCTACGAGCGCAAGGTCACGTCGAAGCGGTAAAACACCGCGGCGGCGGAAATAATAGGTACTAACGGGCACTGCCCGAGTAAAAAATGAACGGAGGTATATCACTATGGCAGATCGTATCGTTCTGAACACTATTTCGTACCACGGCAAGGGCGCTGTTGAGAACATCCTGCCCGAGCTCACCGGCAGAGGCTTCAAGAAAGCCTTTGTCTGCTCCGACCCGGACCTCATCAAGTTTGGGGTGACGGGGAAGGTCACGGACCTGCTTGACAAGGCCGGCTTCCCCTACGAGGTATACAGCGACATCAAGGCGAATCCGACTATAGAGAACGTTCAGCACGGCGTAGAGGCGTTCGGAAAGAGCGGCGCGGACTGCATCGTCGCCGTCGGCGGCGGCAGCGCCATGGACACCGCAAAGGCGATAGGCATCATTGCGACGAACCCGGAGTTTGCGGACGTCCGCTCGCTCGAGGGCGTTGCGCCGACGAAGAACCACGCCGTCTTCACCATCGCCGTCCCGACGACCGCCGGCACCGCCGCCGAGGTCACGATAAACTACGTCATTACCGACGTGGAGAAGAAGCGCAAGTTCGTCTGCGTCGACACGCACGACATCCCGGAGGTCGCAGTCGTCGACCCTGACATGATGAGCACCATGCCGAAGTCGCTCACCGCCGCGACCGGCATGGACGCGCTCACCCACGCGATAGAGGGCTACATCACCAAGGGCCACTGCGCGATATCCGACATGTTCCACCTCGAGGCGATACGCCTCATCTCGACGCACCTGCGCGGCGCGGTCGAGAACACCCCGGAGGGACGCGAGGGCATGGCGCTCGGCCAGTATATCGCGGGCATGGGCTTCTCGAATGTCGGCCTCGGCATCGTCCACTCGATGGCGCACGGCCTCTCCGCGCTGTATGACACGCCGCACGGCGTTGCCTGCGCGATAATCCTCCCGACCGGCCTCGAGTACAACGCTCCGGTTGCGGGCGAGCGCTACCGCGCCGTCGGCCGCGCGATGGGCGTCGAGGGAATAGACGGCATGTCTGACGAGGACGCCGCGAAGGCGACGATAGCCGCCGTCAAACAGCTCTCCAAGGACGTCGGCATCCCGACCGACCTCAAGGGCATCCTCAAGGAGGAGGACGTGCAGTTCCTCTCCGAGAGCGCCTACGCCGACGCGTGCTGCCCCGGCAACCCGCGTGACACCTCCGTCGAGGAGATAGCGGCGCTCTACCGCTCGATGATGTGACAACGGGGTAAAACCCCATTTGCGGGCGGAGCCTGCACCCATCCAGCGGGGAAGCCCCGCGGGCATCCGCGGGGGCGACCCCGCGTCCATGAGTGAGGCAGAGCCTCACGGGCAGATGTGGGGCATGCCGCCCCACACCCTGCGTTACTTTTTGCTCGCGCAAAAAGTAACCAAAAAGCGCGCAAAGGGGGAGAAAACCAGTTTTCTCCCCTTTGAACCCCTCTTTCTACATATTGAGTTTTTACCACGCAACAAATAAGCGGGGAAGTTTGGTACAAGCTTCCCCGCTTATACTTTTGCCTAGAACCGAAAGTTTCGTTTTCTTAGGAAAGCCTCTGCATTACGCTTATAGTGTGAGCGTAGGACCGGACTTTTGTATCTACTACGCAGGAACTGTTCGATGTTGTCGAATGCGGTGGGAAAGTTTGATATTGTATCCCCAGAAACTCACCCGGTTGAACAATAGATTTGTCGGAAGCAGAGTATCGTCCTGTTCTGGCAGTAATGGTGTTGTGTCGTGTTGGGAGAGGGATTGTTAAGGGAGAGGGCTTTGCCCTCTCCCTTAAGCGCGTTTTTGATTACTTTTTGCGCGAGCAAAAAGTAATGCAGGGGTGCGGGGCGGCACAGCCCCGCAATGGTTTCGGAACCGCCAGGTTCCGCATATTCGTACGGGGTTCTACCCCGTAACAGGGACGCGGGGGCTCGCCCCGCAAATGCTTGCGGGGCTTCCCCGCTAGATGGGTGTGGGGCAACGCCCCGCAAGTTTATATGCTTCGTCGGCAAACCGGTGACAAAAACCTGCCAAATCCTCTACTTTTTGGCAAGTCTTTGGACAACTTGTTTCTCTCGCGAAAAGGTGAAAATTTTTGTAAAAATAGACTAGCTTTTTCCGGCGCGGTATGCTATACTTAGGGCAAAGCGATGAAAGAATCGTTTTACAGAAAAGTAGAGTTTTTCGCAAATTCCTCGGATCCGCACGAGAGCGGCCGCTCCCGGAGCTTTGCGGCAGAGCGAAGCTTCGGGAGGAGCAGCTTTCTTACGGCGACTCCGTCTCCTTTCAGATTCTGCCTGGACAACGGTCATCCCGGGCTTGCCGCAGCCCGCGGCTCCGTTGTCCCGGCGGAAGACAAAAGGGGTCGGATATCCGCAAAAAAGCTCCCACATTTTATTGAAAGCTCGAAAGGAGAAAACAACAATGCGGAAAAAGGTATTAGCACTTGTGTTGGCGCTGGTCATGGTTATCGCCATGCTCCCGACGGTGGCGTTCGCCGCGGACTATGCCGACACGAA